>NZ_JBHYPZ010000003.1:0-107683 GCF_042746485.1 Streptomyces sp. NPDC058751
GCTTTCCTCCGGGCGCTTCCCTTCGGTCTTGCGTTTCCGACTCTATCAGACCGTTTCCGTATCCGATTTCCTCGGCGCTTTCCAGGTTCCCGCTTCCGCGTTTCCCTTTCCGGCGGGTCCGACTCTATCAGATCCTTTCGGGCCCGATTTCCTCGGCGCCTTCCAGATAATCCGCTCTCGCGTTTCCCTTTCCAGCGGCTCCGACTTTATCAGATTCTCTGAGTCGGAATTCCCACCCTGTCGGGACTGTCTCCGGAGCACGAAGCTTCGGGTTTCCTGTTCAGGTGGAGACGTAAACGTACTGGAGCGGGCAGCCCCGATGCAAATCGAGGCGGCCCGCTCCTGGTCGAGGTCTGACCGGCGGTCAGACCTCGACGACCACCGGAAGGATCATCGGGCGCCGGCGGTAGGTGTCGGACACCCACTTGCCCAGCGTGCGGCGGATGAGCTGCTGCAGCTGATGGGGCTCCACCACGCCGTCCTGAGCCGAACGCTCCAGGACTTCCGTGATCTTCGGGACGACCTCCGAGAAGGCGGAGTCGTCGATGCCGGAGCCTCGTGCCTGCACGTGCGGGCCGCCCGTGAGCTTGCCGGTGCTGGCGTCCATCACCACGAAGACCGAGATGATGCCCTCGTCACCGAGGATCTTGCGGTCCTTGAGCGCGGGCTCGCCGACGTCACCGACCGAGAGGCCGTCAACGTAGACGTATCCGGCCTGGACCTTGCCGGAGATCTTCGCCTTGCCCTCGACCAGGTCGACGACGACGCCGTCCTCGGCGATCACGATCCGGTCGTGCGGGACGCCGGTCAGGGCACCCAGCTCGGCGTTGGCGCGCAGGTGACGCCATTCGCCGTGGACCGGCATCAGGTTGCGCGGCTTGCAGATGTTGTAGAAGTACAGCAGCTCGCCCGCGGAGGCGTGACCGGAGACGTGCACCTTGGCGTTGCCCTTGTGGACGACGTTCGCGCCCCAGCGGGTCAGACCGTTGATGACGCGGTAGACCGCGTTCTCGTTGCCCGGGATCAGCGACGACGCCAGGATCACCGTGTCGCCCTGGACGATGCGGATCTGGTGGTCGCGGTTCGCCATCCGGGAGAGGGCCGCCATCGGCTCGCCCTGGGATCCCGTACAGACGAGGACGACCTCGTGGTCCGGGAGGTCGTCGAGCGTCTTGACGTCGACGACCAGGCCCGGCGGGACCTTCAGATAGCCGAGGTCGCGCGCGATGCCCATGTTGCGGACCATCGAACGGCCGACGAAGGCGACCCGGCGGCCGTACTCGTGGGCGGTGTCCAGGATCTGCTGGATGCGGTGCACGTGGCTGGCGAAGCTCGCCACGATGATCCGCTTGCTGGCGTTCGCGAAGACCTGGCGCAGCACGTTCTGGATGTCGCGCTCGGGCGGGACGAAGCCGGGGACCTCGGCGTTCGTGGAGTCCGAGAGAAGGAGGTCGATGCCCTCTTCGCTCAGGCGCGCGAACGCGTGCAGGTCGGTGAGGCGGCCGTCCAGCGGGAGCTGGTCCATCTTGAAGTCGCCGGTGTGGACGGCCATGCCCGCGGGGGTGCGGATGGCGACCGCGAGGGCGTCCGGGATGGAGTGGTTGACCGCGACGAACTCGCAGTCGAAGGGGCCGATGCGCTCGCGGTGGCCTTCGGCCACTTCGAGCGTGTAGGGCCGGATGCGGTGCTCCTGGAGCTTCGCCTCGATGAGGGCGAGGGTCAGCTTGGAGCCGATCAGCGGGATGTCCGGCTTCTCGCGCAGGAGGAACGGGACGCCGCCGATGTGGTCCTCGTGGCCGTGCGTGAGCACGATGCCCTCGATGTCGTCGAGGCGGTCCCTGATGGACGTGAAGTCCGGCAGGATCAGGTCGATTCCGGGCTGCTCCTCCTCGGGGAAGAGCACTCCGCAGTCGACGATCAGCAGACGGCCTCCGTACTCGAAGACCGTCATGTTCCGGCCGATCTCGCCGAGACCGCCGAGCGGGGTGACCCTCAGGCCGCCCTTCGGGAGGACCGGCGGTTTGCCGAGTTCAGGATGCGGATGACTCAAAAGACTCTCCTCACCACGCACGCCACGTACCTGGCAAGGCACGTGGCGTGCGTGACGTTCGTGCAGTAGCTGTTGTGTGGGGTGCAGGCCCGTGGCCTGCGGGTCGGGCTTATTCAGTTGTGAAGTCTGTGGTCAGAGCTCTACCCCGCCGGCGGCAAGATCGATCTTGAGCTGGGCGGTCTCCTCGGGCGACAGTTCGACCATCGGGGCACGGAGCGGACCGGCGGGCAGGCCCTGGAGGGCGAGCGCCGCCTTGGTCGTCATGACGCCCTGGGTGCGGAACATGCCGGTGAAGACGGGGAGCAGCTTCTGGTGGATCTCGGTGGCCTTCTGGACGTCTCCCGAGACGTAGGCGTCGAGCATGGCGCGCAGGTCCGGGGCCACGACGTGACCGACGACGGAGACGAAACCCACGGCGCCGACGGAGAGCAGCGGCAGGTTCAGCATGTCGTCGCCCGAGTACCAGGCGAGGCCCGAGCGGGCGATGGCCCAGCTGGCGCGGCCGAGGTCTCCCTTGGCGTCCTTGTTCGCGACGATACGCGGGTGCTCGGCGAGCCGCACCAGGGTTTCGGTGTTGATCGGTACGCCGCTGCGGCCGGGGATGTCGTAGAGCATGACCGGCAGTTCGGTCGCGTCGGCGATGGCCGAGAAGTGACGGTACAGGCCCTCCTGAGGGGGCTTGTTGTAGTACGGCGTCACGGTGAGCAGGCCGTGCGCGCCGGCCTTCTCGGCCTCGCGGGCGAGCTCGATGCTGTGGCGGGTGTCGTTCGTGCCGACGCCGGCGACGATGTGGGCGCGGTCGCCCACCGCCTGCAGCACGGCGCGTACGAGCTCCGATTTCTCCGCGTCGCTGGTGGTCGGGGACTCACCGGTGGTGCCGTTGATGATCAGGCCGTCGTTGCCTGCGTCCACCAGGTGGGTCGCGAGCCGCTGAGCGCCGTCGAGGTCGAGCCCGCCGTCCGCCGTGAAGGGCGTGACCATGGCGGTGAGGACCCGCCCGAAGGGGGTCTGCGGAGTGGAGGTCGGAGCCATGGGTAATACGCTACTCGCTGCTCACCGCGGGGTCTGCCCTCGGGTGCCATGGCAAAGCATGACAAAGGTGGAACCCGGCACTGCCTGCTCGGGGGTTCAAGCAGTGCCGGGTCCGTTTGATCAGGCTAGATGAACTTCGCGAAATGCCGCAATACGGACACTTCGCTCGGTTGATCCGTACATCTGTGCCGGACCGGTGCGCGGAGGCGCGTTACGGCGCCACGCGCCCGTTGGCGTTGTACGCCGCGTGTGTGAGGGGCATGAGCTTCGCCCATTCCGCCTCCATCTTCTCGGCCACCATCTCGATCTCCCGCTGCGGGAACGACGGCACCTTGGCGAGCTCGTGCTGGGTGCGCAGTCCGAGGAAGTGCATCAGGGAACGGGCGTTGCACGTGGCGTACATCGAGGAGAAGAGTCCGACCGGGAGGGTGGCGCGGGCGACCTCGCGGGCGACACCGGCCTTCAGCATCTCCTGGTACGCGGCGTAGGACTGCCGGTAGGACTCCTCCATGGCCGTGGTGACGGTCTTGTGCTGTTCGGGGGTGCCCTCGACGAACTCGTACTTGCCGGGGCGGCCCTGCTGGACCAGCTTGCGGTCCTCGGCGGGAACGTAGAAGACCGGCTCCAGCTCCCTGTAGCGGCCCGATTCCTCGTTGTACGACCAGCCCACGCGGTGCCGCATGAACTCGCGGAAGACGAAGATCGGGGCGCTGACGAAGAAGGTCATCGAGTTGTGCTCGAAGGGGCTTCCGTGACGGTCCCGCATCAGGTAGTTGATCAGGCCCTTGGAGCGCTCGGGGTCCTTCTGCAGTTCCTCCAGCGACTGCTCACCGGCGGTGGAGACGCGGGCGGCGAACAGCACGTCGGCGTCGGACGCCGTGTGCTTGATCAGCTCGACGGTGACATCGCCGCGGAAGCTGGGCTTGAGGTCGTCGGCCGGGTTGTCGGTCACGGTGCGGAAGGTCCTTCCCATCGCTGGCTCGGGCGGCGACCACTTTACGGCCCGGCACAGACAACGGGCGTTCGGTGCCGGGCCGCGACATTCATCGGCGAACTTCTGCGAATTCGGTGATTCCGGGCACCTCTTGTAACGTTCGGCCGTCTGTATGAGTGGGAGCGGCGTGTTCGAGAGGTTCGCGTCGCTTGCCACCGGATCACCCACGTCACCCGGATCACCCGGATCACGTCACCGTGCCCGGCGAATCCCAGAGGAGAAGCACCGCCCATGTCCCTCCCCCAGCTACCGCCGGGAGGTGCCCCCAGCGCGCCCGTCCCGCTCGCCTTCACCGCCGAAGCCGACTCGTTCCGCAGCAACGTCGCTCCGCCGCCCCGCGAGCGGTCCTCCGCCGGCCAGATAGCCGGTCGCTGGCTCTTCGGCCTCACCCTGGCCGCCGGGATAGCCGGGGCCCTGGTCCTCGGAATGCCCGCCCTGTCGCAGGATCCGTCGCCCGCTCCGACGCAGCACTCCGTGGCGTCGGACAACCGCTGACCCTTCCGGACCCCCGAGGGTGGTGAGCCCTCAACCGGCTCGATAACCTCACCGGGCACTGCCCATGCGTGGATCGAGTGAGGACCAGACGTGCCCCTGCCCTTTCTGACGGCGGACCGCGCCTTTGACGAGGCGGCGGACGATGTCGCGCTGCCCTTCGACGACCGCGACCGCTGGCGGCGCCCCTACCGTCCCGGTCCCTGGCGGGTGGGCGCGGCCGCGCTCGTCCTGCTGCTCGCCTCGTACGTGCTCGTCGCGGCCGTGATCATCGCCGTCGCCGGGACGCTGTCCGGCGCCGCCGCCTGCATGGCCGTCGCAGGGGTCGTCATCCTGTGCGCGCTGCGGCTGCTGCGCATGGGTGTGTGGGTCAGCGCCCGGGGGCTGCGCCGGGTGGGGTTCCTCGTCACGCGGACGACCCCGTGGGAGCGTGTCATGGCGGTGCGCACGGCGCAGCAGCCGGTGCGCTGGCTGGGGCTGCCGCGCACGGTCCAGGGCCAGGCCCTGACGCTGGTGACCGCGGACCGCGCGCCCGGGGACGTGCCGCCGCTGATGACCACGCACAACGCCGACTTCCTGGCACGCACCGAGGCCTTCGACCGCGCGGCCGACGTCATCGAGGTGTGGGCCGACGAGTACCGCCGGGTCTGAGACATCACGCGAAGGGGCCGGTCCGCACATGTGCGGACCGGCCCCTTCGTCGTACGGCCTGGTCAGGCTTCCAGGGTCCGGCCCTCGTGGAGGGCGATGGCCCGTTGCATGGCCTTGCGGGCGCGCGGGGTGTCGCGGGCGTCGTGGTAGGCGACGGCGAGACGGAACCAGCTCCGCCAGTCGTCCGGGGCGTCCTCGGTCTCGGCCTTGCGGCGGGCGAAGACCTCGTCGGCCGAGTCGCGGTCGATGCGGCCGCCCTCGGTGCGCCGCAGCTCGTCCACGGGCAGCCCGCCCTCGGAGTCGAGCACGGCGGCGAGCCGGTTGGCCTTCCGGACGAACTGGGTGTTCTGCCAGAGGAACCAGATGCCGATGACCGGCAGGATGAGCACCGCGACCCCGAAGGTGACGGTGATCAGGGTGCCGTTCTGGATGAGCAGCACGCCCCGGCTGCCGACCAGGACGAAATAGACGACCAGGACGGCGGCCGTGACGGCATAGGTGATCTTCGCGCGCATGTCTGCCGGCTAACTGTCGTACGTCCCCGGCTCAGCCGAGGTCGAGGAAGTGTTCCAGGCCGAAGGTGAGGCCCGGGGTGGTCACCACGCGGCGGGCGCCGAGCAGGATGCCCGGCATGAAGCTGCTGTGGTGGAGGGAGTCGTGGCGGATGGTCAGGGTCTCGCCCTCGCCGCCGAGCAGGACCTCCTGGTGGGCCAGGAGGCCGCGCAGCCGGATCGCGTGCACCGGGACGCCGTCGACGTCGGCACCGCGGGCGCCGTCCAGGGCGGTCACCGTGGCGTCGGGCTGCGGGGCGCTGCCCGCGCGCTCGCGGGCCGCGGCGATGAGCTGAGCGGTGCGCGTGGCGGTGCCGCTGGGGGCGTCCACCTTGTTCGGGTGGTGCAGTTCGACGACCTCGACGGACTCGAAGTACGGCGCGGCGGCCTCGGCGAACTTCATCGTCAGCACGGCCCCGATGGAGAAGTTGGGCGCGATGAGCACGCCCGTCTCCGGGGACGCGGCGAGCGAGGTGCCGAGCTGCGCGAGGCGCTCCTCGGTCCAGCCGGTGGTGCCGACGACGGCGTGGATGCCGTGCCGGACGCAGAAGTCGAGGTTGCCCATCACCGAGGCCGGGGTGGTCAGCTCGACCACGACCTGGGCGTCGGCCTCGACCAGCGTCTCCAGCTTGTCGCCGCGGCTCAGCGCGGCCACCAGCTCCATGTCCTCGGCGGCGTCGACGGCTCGTACCGCCTCGGCTCCGATCCGGCCCTTGGCACCGAGGACCGCCACGCGCAGCTTGCTCATTGCTTGGTTCCTTACCGAGACGGGATTCACGCGACCGCGTCGTGCAGTCGGGAGGCCTGCTTGTCCTTGACCGGGCCGATGACCGCCAGCGAGGGCCGCTGTCCCAGGACGTCCCGGGCGATGGAGCGGACCTCGTCGGGGGTGACCGACGCTATCCGGGCGAGCATGTCGTCGACCGACATCTGCTCGCCCCAGCACAGCTCACTCTTGCCGATGCGGTTCATCAACGCGCCGGTGTCCTCCAGGCCGAGGACCGTGGATCCCTGCAGCTGACCGATGGCGCGGCCGATCTCGTCGTCCGAGAGGCCGTGCTCGGCGACCTGGTCGAGCTCGTCGCGGCAGAGCTTGAGGACGTCGTGGACCTGGCTCGGGCGGCAGCCCGCGTAGACGCCGAAGAGGCCGCAGTCGGCGAAGCCCGAGGTGTACGAGTACACGCTGTAGGCCAGGCCGCGCTTCTCGCGGACCTCCTGGAACAGGCGCGAGGACATGCCGCCGCCGAGGGCGGTGTTCAGCACGCCGAGGGCCCAGCGGCGGTCGTCGGTGCGGGCCAGGCCCGGCATGCCGAGGACGACGTGGGCCTGCTCGGTCTTGCGGCCGAGGAGTTCGACGCGGCCCGCGGTGCGGATGCCGCGCCGGCCGTCGCGCGGGGCGATGGGGGTCGCTTCCACGTTCTTGAGGGCGCCGGCCTTCTCGAAGGCGGCGCGGACCTGGCGTACGACCTTGTTGTGGTCGACGTTGCCCGCGCAGGCCACGACGAGGTGCGTCGGGTCGTAGTGCTTCTTGTAGAAGCGGCGGATGCGGTCCGCGGTGAGGGCGTTGACGGTGTTGACCGTGCCGAGGACCGGGCGGCCGAGGGGGGTGTCACCGAGCATGGTGTGCGCGAACAGGTCGTGCACGCAGTCGCCCGGGTCGTCCTCGGTCATCGCGATCTCTTCGAGGATGGCGCCGCGTTCGACGTTGACGTCGTCCTCGAGGATGAGCGAGCCGGTCAGCATGTCGCAGACGACGTCGATCGCCAGCGGCAGGTCGGTGTCGAGCACGCGCGCGTAGTAGCACGTGTACTCCTTGGCCGTGAACGCGTTCATCTCGCCGCCGACCGCGTCGATCGCCGAGGAGATGTCCAGGGCCGACCTGCGGGTGGTGCCCTTGAAGAGCAGGTGCTCCAGGTAGTGCGTGGCGCCGTTCAGGGACGGCGTCTCGTCGCGGGAGCCCACGTGCGCCCAGATGCCGAACGTGGCGGAGCGCACGGAGGGGAGCGTCTCCGTGACGATGCGCAGGCCGCCGGGCAGGGTGGTCTTGCGGACCGTGCCGATGCCGTTCGCGCCCTTGATGAGGGTTTGGGTACGGGCGACGGCCCGCGCCTCCGAAGAGGTGCGGGCCGTCGTCGTGGAGCTACTCGACGTCACTGGTCGGTGTCGTCCTTCTTGTCGTCGTCGCCTTCGCCCTCGACCACGGGGATCAGGGAGAGCTTGCCGCGGGAGTCGATCTCGGCGATCTCGACCTGGACCTTCTGGCCCACACCGAGGACGTCCTCGACGTTCTCCACGCGCTTGCCGCCGGCGAGCTTGCGGATCTGCGAGATGTGCAGCAGACCGTCCTTGCCCGGGAGCAGCGACACGAACGCGCCGAACGTCGTCGTCTTCACGACGGTGCCCAGGTAGCGCTCGCCGACCTCCGGCATGGTCGGGTTGGCGATGCCGTTGATCGTGGCGCGGGCGGCCTCGGCGGCCGGGCCGTCGGCGGCACCGATGTAGATGGTGCCGTCGTCCTCGATCGTGATCTCGGCGCCGGTGTCCTCCTGGATCTGGTTGATCATCTTGCCCTTGGGGCCGATGACCTCACCGATCTTGTCCACGGGGATCTTGACGGTGATGATCCGCGGGGCGTTCGGGGACATCTCGTCCGGCGTGTCGATCGCTTCCATCATCACGTCGAGGATGTGGAGGCGGGCGTCGCGGGCCTGCTTGAGGGCCGCGGCCAGGACGGAGGCGGGGATGCCGTCCAGCTTGGTGTCGAGCTGGAGGGCGGTCACGAACTCCTTGGTGCCGGCGACCTTGAAGTCCATGTCGCCGAAGGCGTCCTCCGCACCGAGGATGTCGGTGAGGGCGACGTAGTGCGTCTGGCCGTCGATCTCCTGGGAGATGAGACCCATGGCGATGCCCGCGACGGCGGCCTTCAGCGGCACACCGGCGTTGAGCAGCGACATGGTGGAGGCGCAGACCGAGCCCATGGACGTCGAACCGTTGGAGCCGAGGGCCTCGGACACCTGGCGGATCGCGTAGGGGAACTCCTCGCGGGTCGGCAGGACCGGCACGATCGCGCGCTCGGCGAGCGCGCCGTGGCCGATCTCGCGGCGCTTCGGGGAGCCGACGCGGCCCGTCTCGCCGACGGAGTACGGCGGGAAGTTGTAGTTGTGCATGTAGCGCTTGCGGGTCACCGGGGAGAGGGTGTCCAGCTGCTGCTCCATGCGGAGCATGTTGAGGGTGGTGACGCCCAGGATCTGGGTCTCGCCACGCTCGAACAGCGCCGAGCCGTGCACGCGCGGGATGGCCTCGACCTCGGCGGCCAGCGTACGGATGTCCGTGACGCCGCGGCCGTCGATGCGGACCTTGTCCTTGATGACGCGCTCGCGGACGAGCTTCTTCGTCAGCGCGCGGTACGCGGCGGAGATCTCCTTCTCGCGGCCCTCGAACTGCGGGAGCAGCTTCTCGGCGGCGATCTCCTTGACGCGGTCCAGCTCGGCCTCGCGCTCCTGCTTGCCGGCGATGGTGAGCGCCTGGGCGAGCTCGCTCTTGACCGCGGCGGTGAGGGCCTCCAGGACGTCGTCCTGGTAGTCGAGGAAGATCGGGAACTCGGCGGTCGGCTTCGCGGCCTTGGCGGCGAGGTCCGACTGCGCCTTGCACAGGACCTTGATGAAGGGCTTCGCGGCGTCGAGACCGGCGGCCACGACCTCCTCGGTCGGCGCCTCGGCGCCGCCCTTGACGAGCTGGATCGTCTTCTCGGTGGCCTCGGCCTCGACCATCATGATCGCGACGTCGCCGTCCTCGAGGACGCGACCGGCGACGACCATGTCGAAGACGGCGTCCTCGAGCTCGGTGTGCGTCGGGAACGCGACCCACTGGCCGTTGATCAGCGCGACGCGGACGCCGCCGACCGGGCCGGAGAAGGGAAGACCGGCCAGCTGGGTGGACGCGGAGGCGGCGTTGATCGCCACGACGTCGTACAGGTGGTCGGGGTTGAGCGCCATGATCGTCGCGACGACCTGGATCTCGTTGCGCAGGCCCTTCTTGAAGGACGGACGCAGCGGCCGGTCGATGAGCCGACAGGTGAGGACGGCGTCCTCGGAGGGACGGCCCTCACGGCGGAAGAAGCTGCCGGGGATCTTGCCCGCGGCGTACATCCGCTCCTCGACGTCGACCGTCAGGGGGAAGAAGTCGAGCTGGTCCTTGGGCTTCTTGGAAGCGCTGGTGGCCGACAGCACCATGGTGTCGTCGTCCAGGTACGCGACGGCGGAGCCGGCGGCCTGCTTGGCCAGGCGGCCCGTCTCGAAGCGGATGGTACGGGTGCCGAAGGAGCCGTTGTCGATGACGGCCTCGGCGTAGTGGGTCTCGTTCTCCACTAGCGTTTTCTCCTCGTCTTCGTCCTGTCCTGCCCGTGTGGCAGGGGGACGGTGGCGAAGAAGCGCTCCTTCTCGTGCGGGCCGGTCTTCGATCGAAGCACCCGGGGCTCTGGTGCCCGGGGGCCACTACCGAGGACCGGCGGCGATGAGGCGCGCTTCTCCTCGTTCGTTGTCGTGGGACGCCCTACCCGGCGGGTACGGCGTCGTCACGCTGTGTTCGTACGTGCTGTTTCCTGCGTATTGCGTTGTGCTACCACATTACAAAGCGTCGGTGACACTCCGCATGTAGAGAGCGCGTGCGACGGCACATACGGCAAAGGGAGCGGTCCCCAGGACGTGGGAACCGCTCCCTTCACGGCGTCTTACTTGGCGCCCGCCGCACCGCGGCGGATGCCCAGGCGGTCGACCAGCGTACGGAAGCGCTGGATGTCCTTCTTGGCCAGGTACTGCAGGAGGCGGCGACGCTGACCGACCAGGATCAGAAGACCACGGCGGGAGTGGTGGTCGTGCTTGTGCGTCTTGAGGTGCTCGGTCAGGTCCGAGATGCGGCGCGAGAGCATGGCGACCTGGACCTCGGGGGAGCCGGTGTCGCCCTCCTTCTGACCGAACTCGCTGATGATCTGCTTCTTCGTAGCGGCGTCGAGCGACACGCGTACTCCTCGTAGTCTCATGTCTGCCGCCGAGTGCCCCTGGTCCACTTCTCAGGGGAGCTTCCGTGACTCGGCAGGCGGGATCCGCTGCGCGCGGCCTCCAGAGGGGTGCTCCGGGGGTGCGTACACAAACGGCCGTTACACAGGGTACCAGCCTGGGCGGATACGTCTGTCCGGGTCCATGAACATTCCCGGGCGGCGCGGACCGGGCCACTAGGGTGACGGCAGAGGTCATTCGTACGTGGGGAAGGGGCCGACGGAACATGGCCGAGGAAGCGGAGAACGACGTCAGGGCGCGCAAGGAGCGGGAGAAGGACGAGCTCTACGGGCTCGACATCTCGGGCGCCGAATGGCAGAGCGCGCCGGGCACCGAGGAGCACGAGGAGCGGGTCGAGATCGCCCACCTGCCCGGGGGTGCGGTGGCCATGCGGTCCTCCCTCGACCCCGGGACGGTCCTCCGGTACACGGAGGCGGAGTGGCGGGCCTTCGTGCTGGGCGCGCGGGACGGCGAGTTCGACCTGGAGCCGGCTCCGCCCGCGGGTGGCCTGCCGACGGAGTAGCGGGCCGCCGGGAACTCGGGGCCGGTACGGAGAGCTCTCCGTGGCGGCCCTTTCGTCTGCCCGCCCCTTCTTCCGCCCGCCGCGTGGTCCGCCCGTGGTCCGCCCGTGATCCGTCTCGCGGTCCGCCCGTGGGAGGGGTGTGCGCGCCGGGCGGGCGGCTGTGCGGCAACTGGCGTTTCGCGCACCCTTGTTTGTCCGTTTCTGGACCAATGGCGAGCGCACGTACGCCACTTCTGGGCAGGGCGTGCCGTGACGGGCCACCGAGAGGCGGCGGACGGGCCTGCCCCGCGAACAGTCATGGTGATTAGGCTGGTACCGGGCGCGACGCCTGAACCCGTGGACGGGTGGCTCGCGTTATCCGGGGAGCCGGTCGATTCGGGCGGCTCCGTACGGACTTCGGGCGGCCTCGGTCGTCCGTGAACGTCAGCGGACGACAAGCAGACGGTCGGCCCGGCAGGGTTTGCGGATGCTCGACCACACCAGGAGGAATTGTGAACAGCGATCGGGACGGGATCCGCGGGGGCTGGGCCACGCCCGGCGACGACCAGTCCGACGCCGAGTCCGCCGCCGAGACGACGGGCGAGTTCACCATCGACTACGCGCCGCCCGCCTGGTACACGCAGAACGCCTCGGACGGTTCCGGGGATTCGGGGGGCACGGGCGACTCGGGGGACTCGGAGGGCTCGGAGGAGTCCGAGGGCCCGGAAGACTCGGAGGGCCCGGAGGACTCCGAGGACGTGGAGAAGCCCTCCGAGGAGCAGCAGGAGTCGCGGGATCCTGAGGGTTCGCGGGCGCCGGAGCGTGACGCGCGGGACGGTTCCGGGAACGGGGATCTCGAGAGCGGCGCGACCATGCGGTTCTCCGCTGTCGCGCTGAAGCGTGAGATCGCGGAACGGGCGGCGTCCGAGGAGGCCGGGACCGAGGACGCGGACGCGCCCGGTGCGGGGTCCGGCGGCGAGGACGCCCAGACCGGGAGCACGGCTCAGGCCGAGGGCGCGGCCCGGGCCGAGAGCACGGTCCTGGCCGAGGCCGGCACCGTCGAAGGCGACGACCGGGGCGGCGACGGCAGCGGCACGGGGCGGAGCGAGGACGCGGCCGAGGCCCCGGACACGCCCGTGACCGCGGCCGGAGACCGGCCCGAGCAGGAGGACCGGCCCGAACACGAGGACCGGCCCGAGCAGTTGGCGAACGTCCGGCCCGTGGCCGTGCCCGAGCCGGCTCCCGTCGTCGATCCCGTGCTCGCCTATCAGTCGCTGGAGGCGGCCTCCCAGTCCCAGCGCGCGAGCGTGACCGGCGTTCCGGTGGCGGACCGGGCCGCCCCGGCGGACGCCGTCGCCGCGCCCCTCGGCCCGGAGCTCGTCGAGGAACCGGTGGCCGCCCCGGCCGAGACCGACGGCGAAGCCCCGGGCGGGACCGCCGACGCCGGTACGGGCGCCGGTACGGACACCGGTGCGCACGACGTCGCCGAGTACGAGCTCCGGGCCGCCTCTGCCCGGGACGGCGAACCTGAGGACGCCTCTCCCCGGGACGACGAGCCGCAGGACGCGGTGCCCGTGGTCCGGCCGGAGGAGCCGGAGGGGGTGCAGGACGCGCCCCCCGCCTGGACTCCGCCGCCGCTGCCGCAGGGTGGGCTGCCGCCGTTGCCGCCCTCCTACCAGCCCGCGGCCCCCGCGCCGGCCCCGCAGTGGCCCGCCACCACGGAACCCGCGGCCGCCGCGCAGGGCCAGATGCCGCTCCAGGCGCCGCTTCCGCAGCAGCCGCCCGTGGCACCGGCACCGGGCCAGCCCTTCCAGCCGCCCGCTCCCGCTCCCGCTCCCGCTCCCGCTCCCGCTCCCGCTCCCGCTCCCGGCCAGCCCTTCCAGCCCCCGGCCGCACAGTCACCGGCCCCGGGGCAGCCCTTCCAGCCCCCGGCCCCGCAGCCCGTGCCGTCGGCGTGGTCCTCCCCCGGCGCCCCTGGCACTCCCGGCGCCCCTGGCACTCCCGGTGCCCCCGGTGATGCGGTTCCGGCCCAGGCTCCCGCGCCCGTGCGGCCTGCGGAATTCGAGGACGCCGTGCCGGCTCCCCCGCAGGGCCGGCCCTCGGCAGCGCCCGTCCCCGAGGCTCCCGCCCCACAGGGCAGTTACGGTTTCCCACAGCCCGGCACGCCCGCTCCGGCCCCCGCCCCTGCTGCCCCCGCACCGGCGGCCCCGCCCACCCAGACCCCGGGCTACGGCTTCCCGCAGAACCCCCCTGCCCCGGAACAGCAGGCCCCCGCCCAGCCCGCCACCCCTGCCCCTGCCCCTGCCCCTGCCCCTGGCTACGGCTTCCCCCAGCCGGGCACCGCGCCCCAGGACCAGCAGGCAGCCCACCCGGCCGCCCCCTACACCCCCGGCTACGGCTTCCCGCAGCCCGCCCAGGCCGCTCCGGCCGCCCCGCCGGTGACGGCCCCCGTGCCGCCGCCCACTCCCACTCCTGCTCCTGCTCCTGCTCCTGCTCCTGCTCCTGCTCCCCAGCAGGGCTACGGATTCCCGCAGCCGACGGCCGACTCGCCCGCCCCGCAGGCCGGTTACGACCTCGCGCAGCCGCAGCCGCAGGCCCCGGCGCAGGCCGCCGCCCCGCCGTACCCGGCGCAGGCCCAGCCGCAGCCTCCGTACCAGCCGGGCCCGTCTCCCGTGCAGCAGCCGCCCACCGCCCCGGTCGACCCGCGGACCGGTACCGCCTGGCCGCAGCCCGTGCGGCACGACCAGCGGCAGCCAACCAATCCCGGTGCGGCCCCGCTCGGTTACACCGCGGCGGTGGAGCTGTCCTCCGACCGGCTCCTCAACAACAAGAAGCAGAAGGCCAAGAGCGGCCGTCCGGCCGCCGCGTCGTCGCGTTTCAAGCTGGGCGGGAAGAAGGAGGAGGCCGAGCGGCAGCGGAAGCTGAACCTGATCCGGACGCCGGTGCTCTCCTGCTACCGGATCGCCGTCATCAGTCTCAAGGGCGGGGTGGGCAAGACGACCACGACCACCGCGCTCGGCTCCACGCTCGCCACCGAGCGCCAGGACAAGATCCTCGCCATCGACGCCAACCCGGACGCCGGCACGCTCGGCCGCCGGGTGCGCCGCGAGACCGGCGCCACCATCCGTGACCTCGTGCAGGCGATCCCGTACATCAACTCGTACATGGACATCCGGCGGTTCACGTCCCAGGCGCCGTCCGGGCTGGAGATCATCGCCAACGACGTCGACCCCGCCGTCTCCACGGCCTTCAACGACGAGGACTACCGGCGCGCGATAGACGTCCTGGGCAAGCAGTACCCGATCATCCTGACCGACTCCGGCACGGGCCTGCTCTACAGCGCCATGCGTGGCGTGCTCGATCTCGCCGACCAGCTCATCATCATCTCGACGCCGTCCGTGGACGGGGCGAGCAGTGCCAGCACGACGCTGGACTGGCTGTCGGCACACGGATACGCGGACCTCGTCGCACGGTCGATCACGGTCATCTCCGGAGTGCGCGAGACCGGCAAGATGATCAAGGTGGACGACATCGTCAGCCACTTCGAGACGCGCTGCCGCGGTGTCGTGGTCGTGCCGTTCGACGAGCACCTGTCGGCGGGCGCAGAGGTCGACCTCGACATGATGCGGCCCAAGGTGCGCGAGGCGTACTTCACCCTCTCCGCGATGGTCGCCGAGGACTTCGCGCGGCACCAGCAGTCGCACGGGCTGTGGACCAACGACGGCAACCCGCCGCCCGTGGCCGCGCCGCCGATGCCGGGTCAGTACGTTCCCGGACAGGTCCCCGGCCACCCCGGCCAGGTCCCCGGACAGTACGTTCCCGGACAGCAGGTTCCGGGCCAGCCCGTGCCTGGGCAGGTTCCGCCCCAGCCCCAGCCCGGGCAGCCGTACCCCTACCCGCAGCCGGGACAGCCCTACCCGCAGCACGGTCAGCCCTATCCGCAGGCGCCGGGGCAGGGACACCCGCAGCAGCAGTAGCGTCCGGCCGACCTCCGCCGTGGGGCCGGTCAACGCGAAGACCCGCACCGTTCACGAACGGTGCGGGTCTTCGTACGAGGGAGGGGGCCTCGGTCAGTTCGCGTCCCCGTCGTACGCCTCGATCAGCTCGCGCGAGCGCTTCACGTCGTCGGCGATGGCCACCAGCAGCGCCTCGATGGAGTCGAACCTCGCCTGGCCGCGGACGAACGCGAGGAAGTCGACGGCGACATGGAGACCGTAGAGGTCGAGGCCGACGCGGTCGATGGCGTACGCCTCCACCGTGCGCTCGGTGCCGTCGAACTGCGGGTTCGTGCCCACCGAGATCGCGGCGGGCATGGCCTCGCCCTGGGCGTGCAGCCAGCCCGCGTAGACGCCGTCGGCGGGGATCGCGGTGTGCGGGAGGGTCTCGACGTTCGCCGTGGGGAAGCCGAGTTCGCGGCCGCGCTGGGCACCACGGACGACGATGCCCTCGACGCGGTGCGGCCGGCCGAGGATCTCGCGCGCGCCCTCCACGTCGCCCTCGGCGACCAGGCGCCGGGTGAGGGTCGAGGAGAACGGTTCGCCGCCGCCCGCCTCACCGGACACGAAGAGGTCGACGACCTCGACCTCGAAGTCGTACGTCTCCCCCTGCTCGCGCAGGAAGTCGACGTTGCCCGCGGCCCTGTGGCCGAAGCGGAAGTTGGGGCCCTCGACGACCGCCTTGGCGTGCAGCTTGTCGACCAGCACCTTGACCACGAAGTCGGCGGGCGACAGCTTCGAGAACTCGGTGGTGAACGGCAGGATGAGCAGGGCGTCGACGCCCAGTTCGGCCATCAGTTCGGCACGGCGGTGGTGCGGGGCGAGCAGCGGGGGGTGGCTGCCGGGGCGGACCACCTCGCTGGGGTGCGGGTCGAAGGTGACCACGACGGAGGGGACGCCCAGTTGCCGGGCGCGGTCCACGGCATGCCGGATGATGAGCTGGTGTCCGCGGTGCACCCCGTCGTAGGAACCGATGGTGACGACGCTGCGCCCCCAGTCCTCGGGGATGTCCTCCAAGCCACGCCAGCGCTGCACTGTGACCGCTCCTTGTCGAACCCGTGTCCGTGATTGCCTTATTCGCAGCTCTAAGGGTGCCATGCCGTGCGCTCCCGGCTTGCATCGGCGTCAGGCTGTGACCGATCGCTCAGCGCCGTGGAGTGCGGTGCCGAGTGCGACGAGGTGCGCGGGGCCGGGTCCGGTACGGGGTTCGGCCGGGTGCGCGGTGGTGGGCCCGGTGCGGTGCGGAGTCCGGTGCGCGGGCGTGGTTCAGGCGGGAGCCCTCGCCCCCGCGAGGTTCCCGGCCAGATGGCGGGTGCCGGGACCGACGAGGCCGGACCACTCCTCGGGGGCGCCGGTCACCCAGCGGTCCAGCTGGGTGGCGAAGCCCGGAACGCACCGGGCCAGGTCGGCCAGGCGCCGGTCGAAGGCGAGGGCCCCTGCCGGGGTGCGGGCGAGGAGGAGGCCGACGCGCCGCACCAGTTCCCGGGTGGGTGCCTCGCCCCTGCCGTCGAGGCCGTCGGCGGCGGCCCTCAGCACGGTGTCGAGAACGACCGGATCGCGCTCGTGCGCCAGCAGCAGATCGAGCAGTTCGTGCCGCAGCGGGTCCGGCCCCTGGTCCCCCGGTGCCGCGAGGACCTGGGCGAGCGCGGCCCGCACCGGTGTGCCGCATGTCTCCAGCAGTCCGCTGACCAGGGGGAAAAGCGCCCCTTGGGGGGCGCCGCCGTGGTCGATGCGCCGGTCCACGTCCGAGGCCACGTACGCGGCGGCCCCGGGGCACAGTTCCACGGTCTCCCGCACCAGCGCGGCGACCGGGCGGGCCAGCGCGGGTGTGGTGACGTCGGCGAGGGCGTGCAGCAGCTCGGCGGTGTCGGGACCGAGGCGCCGCAGCCGGTCGCGGAACGCGGCGAGCACGGGCTCCGGGTCGGTGGCGAGCGCGGTGGCGAGCGCCGCGGGCGGCAGCCGTGGATCACCGGCGGCGAAGTGCTCCAGGGCCCGCGGCAGGCAGCGGGCACGCGCGAGCGGATCCTGTACGAGGATCCCGAGGGCCCCGCCGTGCAGGGCGCGGTCGGCGGGACGGGCGAGCAGGGCGAGAGCGGCGCGACGCAGCGGCTCCCGGTCGGCCGGGCCGGCCGCGAACGGGGCCGCGCGCAGCCCGTGGGCGACGGCCGCCGCCCGCCGCCCCGGCCGTTCGTCGCGCGCCCACCGGTCGACGGCCCGGCACACGGCCGACGGCTCCTCCTCCGCCAGCACGGCCAGCAGTTCGTCGCCCCGCGGATGGGCACAGCTCATCAGGGCCTCGGTCAGATCGTCCGGGGCGCGCCGCCGGTGCGCGTACAGGAGGGCCTGCGCGGCCGTCGCCACGGTCGCGTTCGGCGTCGCGGGCAGGGGCCGCTCGTCGTCGAACCAGCGGGTGAGGTGGCGGTGCACGGCGACGGGGTCGGCGGCGAGGAGACGCGAGACGGTGTCGAGGTGGCGCGGGTCGGCGGGGGCCGCGCCCGGGTGCGGGGGCTCGGTCGCCGGGGGCCGGCGGGGGTCGGCGGCCACCAGGCGCCTGAGCAGGTCGAAGCGTTCCGTGTCCGGGACGGGCAGCGCCGCCCAGAGGGCCGGGCCGAAAGCGTCCGGTACGGCTCTGCCCTGCTGCCGCCACACCACGATCCGCTCGGTGAGCAGTCGCAGCGCGCCGGTGTACGGGGTCGCGTCGGGCACCCGGAGCAGGACGGCCGCACAGAGGCGGGTGGCCCACCAGAGGGGGTCGCCCGGCGGGGCCGTCGTCCGGGTGCCGTGGGCCGCGTCGTGCCGGGCGGTGAGCGGGTCCGGCGCTTCGGGCAGCAGCTCGTCCACGGCGTGGACGAGGTCCTGGAGGCGGAGCGCCAGTTCGGCGGTGGCCTGTTGACGGTCCAGCAGGAGCAGGGTCTCGACGACGGGGCCGATCCTGTGGCGGGGGACGGGGAGGGTGCCCGCCGCGGCGGCCGGGGTCCTGGGGTCCTGGGCGCCGGTGCCGGGAGGGGCGGACCGGACGCGGCGGGCGGACCGGCGGCCGGGTGCCGTGCCCTCCGTGTGCCCGGAGCCGGTGCCGGGGGTGCCGCGCCCGCGGTGGACCAGGCTGTCCAGCGCCGCGTCCAGGTCGAGGTGGGTGCCCTGGATCCAGTCGGCGAGCTCCTCGTGGGCGAAGCGGTAGCCGTCGCCGGCCGGGACGAGGAGTCCTTCGGTGAGGACGGCGGACGCCCAGCCGGTGATGCCCGCCAGGCGTCCCCGGCCGGGCCCCCAGGGGAAGACGCTCTCGAAGGAGGCCCGGTCCAGCTGGCCCTGTCCGGGACCCAGACAGCGCCGGGCGGCTTCGTGCACCTGGCCGGAGACACGGGCGGCGAGCCGGCGCACGGCGGTGCCGCGCAGTCCGTTCGCCGCGGCGAGCCGGACCGCGACGCGCAGGCACATCAGGTCGAGGTGGGCGCCGAACACGTCGTCGCGGTCGAGCCGTCCGGCCCGCAGGTCCACGGGAGCGGCCCGCACCTCGGAGAGCAGGCGCAGCACCAGCGGACGGCGGGCGGCGGACGGGACCAGGGCGTCTTCCGGGATCCCGGCGCGGGCCCGTGCCGACCGGGCCTGCTCCTCGCTCAGGTCGCCGAGGAGCACACAGGCGGGCAGTGTCCCTCCCGCATCCGGGGCCGGCGGCCCGCCCGTGCCCGGGAACGGGTGTCCGGCCGCGGCCTGCGGTGGCCATCCGCTCCGGTGGGCGGACGGGTGTCCGCCGATGTCCTCCGCCGGACGCCCGTCGGTGCCGGAGGGCGGCGTCCCGGCGTCCGGCGGCACCTGTCCGCCCCGGTACGCCGACGGCTGCCCGTCCCCGTCCGGTACGGGCCCCCCGCCCGTCCCCGCCGACAGCCGGCCGTCCCCGTGCGCGGACGGCTCCCCGGACGGGTACGCGGACGGCTCCGCCCGGTGGTGCAGCGAACCCGGGGGGAATTCCGCCCCGGCCCGTTCCCAGTACTCCGCGCGGCAGGCGATCACGAGCCGGGTGCCGGTCTCCGCCAGCCAGGCCGTCGTCGCCCCGGTCCAGGCGGGGAGGCGGTGGGCGAGTTCCGGGGGCATCTCCTCGGGGCCGTCGAGGAGGAGCAGCAGCGGGCGGCCCGCGGCTTGCGCGGGCCCGGCCAGGCGGTCCGGCGTGATGTCGCCGAGTTCGCCGTCGTACCCCTCGGGGGGCAGGACGCTCGACCCGGTCCGGGACCGCCGTGCGGCCACCTCCCCGGTCGCCCCGGTGCTCCGCCGGGACGCGGCCACGATCCGCCCGGCGCGCTCCAGGGCGCGCGTCGCGGCGTCGGCCACCGAGGTGTCGTCGGCGCGGAGGTCGGCGCCGCGCAGCCAGAGGGTGGGGGCCGCTTCGGGGCCCCGGAGGCGCCGGGCGGCGAGGGCGGCCAGTTCCGTCGTACGACCGCTGCCGGGCGGGCCGACGAGCCCGAGGACGGCGGCGGGGCCGCTCTCGAAGGCCGCGAACTCCCTGAGGACGTCGGCCCGTTCGACGATTCCCGGGTACGCGCCGGGGGCTCCGGGCGGGGCCGGCGGGCGGGGGCCGTCCGAGCCCACCGAGGTCGCGGCGAGTTCCAGCGCGCCCGCGAGGTTCAGATCGGCGCCGTACGCGGGCACGGTGGCCGCGTTGCGGGCCAGCAGTTCGGCGAGCGGCCCCGCGCCGCCGGTCCGCAGGGGGACGGCGAGTCCGGGTGCCCGGTGGCCCGCCGGGATCTCCCTCGGCGCGGTGCCGTCCGGGGTGCGGGCGCGCAGTGCGGTGCCGACGACCGCCACCACGGCGCCGGTGCCGGCGTCCAGGACCGGTCCTCCGGCCGCTCCGCCGCCGGGCCTGAGCGCGTCCGCGCCCGCCGTGCCGATCGCCAGCTCCAGCGCGCCGTACAGGAGACGGGTGCGGTGGGCGGCTGGGTACGTCACGGCGGAGGAGCCCAGGACGCGTGCCTCGCGCCAGCCGCCCGCGGCGATCCTGACGTACGTGCCGGTCGCGACGCGGTCCCGCACGGTGACGGGGAGCGGGACGAGGCCGAGACCTTCGGTGCGTACGAGGGCCAGACCGAGGTCGGGCAGCGGTGTGACGGCGTCGGCGCCCAGCACGTGGGTGCTGCCGCCGGGGGCGTGCAGGACGAGTCGGTCCAGGCCGTCGACGGCCTCGTGGCTGGTGATCACGGTGCCGTGGTGGTCGGCCGCGAAACCCGTGCCGCGTGGACGGCCTCCCAGGTCGCAGACGCGTACGAGGGTGTCGTCCCCCGTCCGTCCGGCTCCGTCCGCCGCCTCTTCGTTCCCGGTCCGCGGGCCACGCCCCGCCATACTCGAACCTCCCCGCCGTGCTCCTGCTCCGACGGTAGGGGCGAGGTGATCAATGGGACAGATCGTGTGGCGAACGCGCCCCCCTCTACTCCCCCGGTTCACTCCGAGCGCCCGCCCGATGGGGTGAATACGGCAGGTCGGATGGATACACCCTTGGGTGGGGGAACCGAGGGGGACCGTCGAGCGGCGGGCACGAGGCCCCGTGACCGCCGCTCCACGGGCGAAGTGCCCGCCCGGCCGCGCGCCCGGCACGGGCGCGCGGTGCTCAGGCGAAGACGGCCAGGCTCTTGGCCTTGCCCTTGTGCTCCTCCACCAGCGCGAGGAACCCGCCCTCGGGGTCGAAGACCGCGACGGTGCCCTTGCCCGCGTACTCGCCGGGCATCTCCAGCCGCACGCCGTTGAGCAGCAGCCGGGCCCTCTTGGAGTCCACGTCCCAGCGCGGGAACGCGGCCGCGGCAGCCTCCCCGATGGGCATCACCGTCAGCTCCTCCTGGAGCTGGTCGAGGGTGCGCGCGGAGTCCAGCTTGTACGGGCCGACGCGGGTGCGGCGCAGGGCGGTGAGGTGACCGCCGACGCCCAGGTCCGCGCCGAGGTCGCGGGCGATCGCCCGGATGTACGTCCCCGACGAGCAGACGACGGAGACGACCAGGTCGAGCACCGGGGTGCCGTCCTCGGCGACCGCGTCACGGATGTCGTACACCGTGAACGACGAGATGGTCACCGGGCGGGCCGGGATCTCGAAGTCCTCGCCCTCGCGGGCCCTCTTGTACGAACGCACGCCGTCGATCTTGATGGCGCTGACCTTGGACGGCACCTGCATGATGGCGCCGGTCAGCTTGGCCACCCCTGCGTCGATCGCGTCCCGCTTGACACCGGAGGCGTCCGTCGAGGAGGTGATCTCGCCCTCGGCGTCGTCGGTCAGCGTGTTCTGGCCGAGCCGGATCGTACCGAGGTACTCCTTCTCGGTGAGCGCGAGGTGCCCGAGGAGCTTGGTGGCCTTCTCGACGCCGAGGACGAGAACGCCCGTCGCCATGGGGTCGAGGGTGCCCGCGTGGCCGACCCGGCGGGTTCTGGCGATCCCGCGCATCTTGGCGACCACGTCGTGCGAGGTGAAGCCCGACGGCTTGTCGACGATGACAAGCCCGTCGGGCGTTTTGGTCTTCTGCGTCATCGAGCCGAGTCGTCCTCGTCCTCGTCGTCCTCGCCCGGCTTCCTGTACGGGTCGGCGTCGCCCGCGAAGGCCGCGCCGGCCGAGACCTCGCGCACCTTCGCGTCCGAGGCCCGTGCCTTGTCGAGCAGGTCCTCGATGGTCCTCGCGGTGTCCGGCAGGGCGTCCGCGACGAACGTCAGCGTCGGCGTGAACTTCACACCGGCCGCCGCGCCCACGGCCGAGCGGAGCACGCCCTTGGCGCTCTCCAGGCCCGCGGCCGCCTCGGCACGCGTCTCGTCGTCCCCGTACACCGTGTAGAAGACGGTGGCCTCCCGGAGGTCCCCGGTGACCCGGGTGTCCGTGATGGTGACGTGAGTGCCGAGCCGCGGGTCCTTGATCCCGCGCTGCAGCTTCTGGGCCACCACCTCTCGGATGAGGTCCGCCAGCCTCTTCGCCCGCGCGTTGTCGGCCACTGGTCCGTCTCCTTCTTCGCCTTGCGTGTTGCGTCGGTCTTCGTCAGTCTTCGTCGCTGTGGAGTCTGCGTCGTACCGACAGCAGTTCCACCTCCGGTCGCGCCGCGACCAGCCGTTCGCACCGGTCCAGTACCTCGGTCAGGTGCGTGGTGTCCCCGGAGACCACCGCCAGGCCGATCTCCGCCCTGCGGTGAAGGTCCTGGTTGCCCGTCTCGGCGGCACTCACCGCGTACTTCCGCTGGAGTTCGGCGACGATCGGCCGGACGAGAGAGCGTTTCTCCTTGAGCGAGTGAACGTCGCCGAGGAGCAGATCGAAGGACAGCGTCCCCACATACATGTGTAACCGGATGTCCCGCCGGTACGGGGTAGATGGCCTGCCAACGCACTTGGCAGGGACACCAGAACCGTACAACGAACCGTCGGATCGCTCGACGGGGTTTCCGGGCCCGGTCACGCGATTCCCCGCGCCCCGGGGAGGGACGCGGGGAATCGCGTGATCCGGCAAAAGCCAGGCTGGCCGGCGGTGACTGCTCACCGCCGGCCAGCCTGGGAACCGCTTTACGAGCGCGGCTTCTCGCGCATCTCGTACGTCGCGATGACGTCGTCGACCTTGATGTCGTTGAAGTTTCCGAGGTTGATACCGCCCTCGAAGCCTTCGCGGATCTCGGTGACGTCGTCCTTGAAGCGACGCAGACCGGAGATGTTGAGGTTCTCCGCGATGACCTTGCCGTCGCGGATGAGGCGCGCCTTGGTGTTGCGCTTGACCTCGCCCGAACGGACCAGGACACCGGCGATGTTGCCCAGCTTGGACGACTTGAAGACCTCGCGGATCTCCGCCGTGCCGAGCTCGACCTCCTCGTACTCCGGCTTGAGCATGCCCTTGAGGGCCGCCTCGATCTCCTCGATGGCCTGGTAGATCACCGAGTAGTACCGGACGTCGACGCCCTCGCGCTCCGCCATCTGCTGCGCACGGCCGGCTGCCCGGACGTTGAAGCCGATGACGATGGCGTCGGAGCCGGTCGCCAGGTTGATGTCGGACTCGGTGACCGCACCCACACCGCGGTGCAGGACGCGGATGTCGACCTCGTCGCCGACGTCGAGCTGGAGCAGCGAGGACTCGAGGGCCTCCACCGAACCGGACGCGTCGCCCTTGATGATGAGGTTGAGTTCCTGCACCAGACCGGCCTTGAGGGCCTCGTCCAGGTTCTCCAGGGAGAACCGGACACCGCGGCGGGCGAAGTTGGCGTTGCGCTCGCGCGCCGCGCGCTTCTCCGCGATCTGACGGGCCGTGCGGTCCTCGTCGACGACGAGGAAGTTGTCGCCGGCGCCCGGGACGTTGGTGAGACCCAGGACCAGGACGGGGGTCGACGGACCCGCTTCCTCGACGTTGTTGCCGTTGTCGTCGAGCATCGCCCGGACACGGCCGTACGCGTCGCCGACCACCATGGTGTCGCCGATGCGCAGCGTGCCGCGCTGGACCAGGACCGTCGAGACGGCACCGCGGCCGCGGTCGAGGTGGGACTCGATCGCAATACCCTGCGCGTCCTGCTCCGGGTTGGCCCGCAGGTCGAGCGAGGCGTCCGCGGTGAGGACCACGGCCTCCAGCAGGGAGTCGATGTTCAGACCCTGCTTGGCGGAGATGTCGACGAACATCGTGTCGCCGCCGTACTCCTCGGCCACCAGACCGAACTCGGTGAGCTGTCCGCGCACCTTGGTCGGGTCGGCACCCTCGACGTCGATCTTGTTGACCGCGACCACGATCGGCACGTCGGCCGCCTTGGCGTGGTTCAGCGCCTCGATCGTCTGGGGCATCACACCGTCGTTGGCCGCCACCACGAGGATCGCGATGTCGGTCGACTTGGCACCACGGGCACGCATGGCGGTGAACGCCTCGTGACCGGGGGTGTCGATGAAGGTGATCTTGCGCTCTTCACCGTTGACCTCGGTCGCGACCTGGTACGCACCGATGTGCTGCGTGATACCGCCGGCCTCGCCCGCGACGACGTTCGTCTTGCGGATGGTGTCGAGGAGGCGGGTCTTTCCGTGGTCGACGTGACCCATGACGGTCACGACCGGCGGACGGACCACGAGGTCGTCCTCGTCGCCCTCGTCCTCGCCGAACTCGATGTCGAAGGACTCGAGGAGCTCGCGGTCCTCCTCCTCCGGGCTGACGATCTCGATGACGTAGTTCATCTCGCCGGCGAGCAGCTGGAGGGTCTCGTCGGAGACGGACTGCGTGGCAGTGACCATCTCGCCGAGGTTCATCATCACGGCGACGAGCGACGCCGGGTTGGCGTTGATCTTCTCCGCGAAGTCGGTGAGGGAGGCACCGCGCGACAGGCGGACGCTCTGTCCGTTGCCGCGAGGCAGCATCACGCCGCCGACCGACGGGGCCTGCATGGCCTCGTACTCCTGGCGCCTCTGCCGCTTCGACTTGCGTCCACGACGCGCCGGACCGCCGGGACGGCCGAACGCACCCTGCGTGCCACCACGGCCACCGGGACCACCGGGACGACCGCCGAAGCCGGGACGGCCGCCGCCGCCACCGCCGGGACCACCGGGACGACCGGCGAAGCCGCCGCCACCGCCGCCGGGACCACCGGGACGACCGGCGAAGCCGCCACCGCCGCCGCCGGGACCCGCCGGACGACCGGCGAAGCCGCCGCCCGGACGACCGCCGGGACCGCCGGGACGACCGCCACCGGCACCCGGACCACGGCCACCGGGGCCGCCGCCGGGACGCGGGCTGCCCGCGGCAGGACGCTGAGGCATCATGCCGGGGTTCGGACGGTTGCCGCCGGGGCCGCCGCCGGGACGCGGGGCCTGCGGACGGGGCATGCCGCCCGGGGTGGGACGGGCACCGCCCGGACCGCCCTGCGGACGCGGAGCGCCGCCGGGACCGCCCTGGGGACGGGGAGCACGGTCCTGGCCGCCCGGGCCCTGGGGGCGCGGACCGCCGGGGGCGCCGGCGCCACCGGGACGCGGGGCACCGCCCGGACGGGGCGCCTGCGGGCGCGCCATGCCGGTGGAGCCACCAGAGGTGAACGGGTTGTTGCCCGGACGGGGACCGGCCGGACGGGCACCCGGACGCGGGGCCTGGCCGCCGGGACGCGGAGCGCCCTGACGGTCGCCGCGCTCGGGACGGTCGCCACGGCCCTGGCCGCCCTGGCCGGGACCGGCCGGACGGGCGCCGGGACGCGGGGCCTGGCCGCCGGGACGCGGAGCGCCCGGACGGGGACCCGCGGCGGGAGCCGAGGGGGTCTGCGGCGCGGCCGGCGCCGACGGGGGCGCGGTGAACTCGGGCACCGCCGGGGCCGGGGCCGCCGGAGCGGGCCTCGGGGCCGGCTTGGGGCCCGGGGTCGGGCGCGGGCCCGGGGCGGCCGGGGTCACCGGAGCGGCCGCGGGCTTCTCGGCCACGGCCGGCTTCGGGGCCGCCGGACGCGGGGCGGCCGGACGGGCGGCCTGCGCCGGGGAGGGGGCGCCCGGCTTGGCCGGGGCAGCCTTGCGTGCGGCGGGCTTGCCGCCACCGTTGCCCTGCTGGAGGGCATCTGTCAGTTTGCGTACGACGGGCGCCTCGATCGTCGAGGACGCCGAACGGACGAATTCACCGAGTTCCTGGAGCTTGGCCATGACGACCTTGCTCTCCACACCGAACTCCTTGGCGAGTTCGTATACCCGGACCTTAGCCACTTCGCTCCTTTTAGGTCCGGGTCTGCGTCCGGACCGTCGCTACTTCATGGGCGTACTCATCGCGTGCTCATCGAGTGCTCATCGCAATCTCGACCTACTTCCAACTCGCGGAATACCAGGGCCGCACGGAGGTCCCGCACGACTCCTCTTACGGTCTCGCCTGCTCGACGGTGAGGCGCAACGCCGCGGTGTCGAGCGGTCCCGGAGCGCGCAGCGCCCGTGGGATCGCCCGGCGGCGGACCGCCAGATCGAGACAGGCCGGAACGGGATGCACGTACGCACCCCGACCAGGCAGCGTACCGCGATGATCGGGGACGCACGCGTCCTCGACCGCCACGATGCGCAGCAAGTCTCTCTTGGCCGCTCGCTCCCGGCACCCCACACAGGTGCGTTCAGGGCATGCGCGGGCTCGCGTCCGGCCAGACACTCTTAAGTCTACCTCCCCGTACCGACCTCACCCCTTTGGGGCATGAATCGAACGGTTGTTGTCGTGATGTAAGCGATGCGCGGGCCGGATCTATTCCCGGCCTATTCCCCGCGCTGCTCGGCGGGCTGCTCCGTGTCCGGACGGATGTCGATCCGCCAGCCCGTGAGGCGGGCGGCGAGGCGGGCGTTCTGGCCCTCCTTGCCGATCGCCAGCGACAGCTGGTAGTCGGGGACCGTCACGCGCGCGGAGCGGGCCGCGAGGTCGACGACCTCGACCTTGGAGACACGGGCCGGGGAGAGTGCGTTGGCCACCATGTCCGCCGGGTCGTCCGACCAGTCGACGATGTCGATCTTCTCGCCGTTCAGTTCGGCCATCACGTTGCGCACCCGGCCGCCCATGGGGCCGATGCAGGCGCCCTTGGCGTTCAGACCGCTGCGGTTGGACCGGACGGCGATCTTCGTGCGGTGACCGGCCTCACGGGCGATGGCGGCGATCTCGACGGAACCGTCGGCGATCTCCGGCACCTCCAGCGCGAAGAGCTTCTTCACGAGGTTGGGGTGCGTACGGGACAGGGTCACGGACGGACCGCGAACGCCCTTGGCCACCCGGACGACGTACGAGCGCAGGCGCAGACCGTGCTCGTAGGTCTCGCCGGGCACCTGCTCCTGCACCGGCAGGATGGCCTCCAGCTTGCCGATGTCCACGAGCACGTTCTTCGGGTCGCGGCCCTGCTGGACCACACCGGTGACGATGTCGCCCTCGCGGCCCGCGTACTCGCCGAGGGTCGCGTCGTCCTCGGCGTCCCGCAGGCGCTGCAGGATGACCTGCTTGGCGGTGGTGGCGGCGATCCGGCCGAACCCCGAGGGGGTGTCGTCGAACTCGCGGGCCTCCTGCCCCTCCTCCAGGTCCTCGGGGTCCTCCTTCGCCCACACGGTCACATGGCCGGTCTCCCGGTCGAGTTTCACGCGCGCGCGCCGGCGGCTTCCCTCGGTGCGGTGGTAGGCGATGAGGAGGGCCGACTCGATCGCCTCGACCAGCAGGTCGAAGGAGATCTCCTTCTCCCGCACCAGACCCCGCAGGGCACTCATGTCGATGTCCACGGCTACGCCTCCTCTTCCTTCTTGTCCTTGCGGTTGAACTCGACCTGGACGCGGGCCTTGGCGATGTCGTCGAAGGCGAGCCGCCTGGCGGTGGGCTTGCGCCCCTTCACGCCGGGCACCTCGACGTCGAGACCGTCGTCCTCGACCCGCAGGATCCTCGCGAGCAGTTCGCCGTCCTCCGCCAGCTGGAACTTCACCAGGCGGTCGGTGGCGCGTACGTAGTGACGGTGCTCCTTGAGCTCGCGCTCGGCACCGGGGGTCCCGACCTCGAGGGTGTACTCACCCGAACCCATCACGTCGGTCTCGTCGAGCTTCGCCGAGAGCGCGCGGCTCACATCGGCGATCGCGTCCAGGTCGGCACCTTCGTCCGAGTCCACGACGACGCGCAGCACACGCTTGCGGCCTACGGACTCCACTTCGATCTCCTCGAGATCGAGGCCCTGGGAGCTCACGAGCGGATCCAGGAGTTCTCGAAGCCTCTCGCTCTGGGTCGTGCTCATCCGGGTGACTCCTCGGCCGCGTGTGCTGTTGTGGGTTGGTCGCGCGTCAGCTCAAAGGGTATCCGGTCGCGGAGGGTGTTGCCGTCCACCGGGAGGGTGCTCCCGCCCGGACGGGTGCCTGCGGAGCTCCCCGGAACCGCGCCGGAGAGAGTTGGAGGAGAGCCGCTGGGACGTGATCGGCCCATGCGCGGGTACCGTGATCACGGGCAGTTCGCCCATACATTCGTACGAGCCCTCCGAGGACGTCTGCCGTGTCGTTCCCCCTGCCGTCGCGCACCCCGTCGGGTCCGCGCCGAAGGACCCTGCTCGCGGCCGCCGCGGGTGCCTTCGCGCTCGCGGGCTGTTCCGCCGCTCCCGAGTCGTCCGACGACACCACCGGCGGGAGCCCCTCGGCCGCGGACCGGGCCCGCGCGCGTGCGGCCCGGGACAGCGTGACGCTCTCCGGCCGGTACACCGCGGTGATCGCCGCCCATCCCGAGCTGGCGGAGCGGCTCGCCCCGCTGCGGGCGGAGGTCGTACGGCACGCGACGGCGTTCGGGGGCGGCAGCGCGGGTGCGTCGGGGTCCCCGTCGGCATCGGCATCGGCGGCCGAGTCCCCGTCCGCGACCGCCTCGGCGTCCGCTTCCGCCTCGGGTTCGGCCTCGGCCGCCGGCTCCGCCGGTGTGCCGGCCCGGCCCAAGGACGCGCTCGCCGATCTCGCCTCGGCCGAACTGGCGCTCGCGGACGAACGGACGCGGGCCCTGGTGGACCTCCCCGGCGAACTCGCCCGGCTGCTCGCCTCCGTGGCGGCGGCCGGAGCGGCCCACGCGTTCCTGCTGACGAAGGCGGCGAAGTGAGCAAGCGGAGCAAGACCGAGGAAGCCGAGCTGAAGGCCCTGCAGGCCGCGCTGGGCGCCGAGCACGCGGCCGTCTACGGCTACGGCGTCGTGGGCGCCCGGATCGGTGAGGCCCGCCGGTCCGACGCCCGGTCGGCGTACGACGCCCACCGGGCGCGGCGGGACGAACTGGCGCGGGCGGTCAAGGACATGGGCGCCGAGCCCGAGGCCGCGTCGGCCGCGTACATGCTGCCCTTCCCGGTGACGGACACCGCGGCGGCCATACGGTTCGCGGCGGAGCTGGAGGAGCGCGTGGCCGCCGTGTACTCCGACCTCGTACGCGCCGCCACCGGTGACCGGCGGCGCACGGCGGCCGGGGCGCTGCGCGAGACCGCCGTCCGCGCGGTGCGCTGGAGCGGCGGGAGCGTAGCCTTCCCTGGGCTCGCAGAGCGGGCGGACGGCCCGTCCGCCACGGCACCCTCGCCGACGTAACGCGACCTGGAAGGGAACATCTCGCGCATGGACTCGCGCATGGCCTTCGAACCGCCGCAGCGCCTCCTCCGGGCGCTCGGCGAGACCCGCCGGAGCGGGCCGGAGGGCGCCGACGAGGCCGACGAGTGGCTGGAGAGCCTGCCCGGACTGGCCCGTGGGGCCGTCGCTCTGCGCGAGCTGACCGTGGAGCGGGTGCAGGCGCCGGGCGGGCGCAGCAGTCTGGTCGTCCTGGTGCGCCGGGCCGACGGGACGCCCGCCGTGCTGAAGCTGGCGCCCGGGCGGGCGCGTCCGGAGGCCGAACGGGCCGCGCTCGCCCACTGGGACGGCCGCGGCGCGGTCCGTCTTCTCGACGCCGATGAACTCCAGGACGTTGTCGGCACCGATGGAGTCCTGCTCCTCGAACGACTGCACCCGGACGTGTCCGTGCGGTCGCTGCCCGAGGCGAAGGCCCTGCTGGAGGCCACGGGGACGCTGCGGCGGCTGTGGGTCGAGCCGCCCGCCGACGCCGTCCTCGAGACCGTGGCGGAGCGGACCGGCCGGCAGGCCGAGGCCATGCGGGCCACGGCTGCGGGGGCGGGGGGTGCCGAGGTCACGGCTCTGGTCGAGGCGGCGCTCGCGGCCCGCGAGGAACTGCTCGTCCAGCCGCCCGAGGCCCTGCTGCTGCACGGCACCTTCCGGCAGAGCAAGGTGCTCGCCGCCGAACGGGTGCCCTGGCTGGCGGTGGGGCCGGACCCGGTGGTCGGCGAGTGCGCGTTCGACCTGGCCCGGCTGGTCCGCGACCGGGTGGAGGACCTGATCGCGTCTCCTTCGGGACCGTCGATCACCCGGCGGCGGATCAAGCGGCTCGCCGAGTCCCTGGACGTGGACCAGGAGCGGCTGCGCGGCTGGACGCTGTTCCGTGCCGTCGAGTCGGGTGTCCGGGCCGGCCGGGTCGGCCGCCTCCAGGACGCCGGACTCCTCCTGGAGTTCGCCGGCTGGCTCTGAACACCGGCCCGGACCACGGATGTGGTGCCGCCGTACGACGGATAGCCGTCCTCGGCGCGCCCCGCGAACCGCGGAGCCGACACGGCGCGGTGCCCCGCGTCCCGGGCGGCGCGGAGCCGCGTCCCAAAGAGCCGGGTGACGTCCTTCGTCGCGTGCGGGACCAGTGGCCCTGTCCCGGGCGGCCGAGGGGGCCGGGCCAGGAGCCGCGTGGCGCCGCGTCCCAAAAACGCCTGAGCGGCGCCCCGCGCCTCCGAAGAGGGGGCGGGACGCCGCTCGAGGTCCTGTCACGCCGTCAGGCGGGCGATCGCCTCGTCGACGGTCAGTTCCTCGCGCTCGCCGGTGCGGCGGTCCTTCAGCTCCAGGACGCCCTCGGCCGAGCGGCGGCCGGCGACGAGGATCTTCGGTACGCCGATGAGCTCCGCGTCGGTGAACTTCACGCCCGGGGAGACGCCGGCACGGTCGTCGACCAGGACGCGGACGCCGGCGGCGCCGAGCCTCTCGGACACGTCGAGCGCCAGCTCGGTCTGGAGGGCCTTGCCCGCCGCGACCACGTGCACGTCGGCCGGGGCGATCTCCTTGGGCCAGCACAGACCCTGCTCGTCGGCCGACTGCTCCGCCAGCGCGGCGACGGCGCGGGAGACGCCGATGCCGTACGAGCCCATGGTCACCCGGACCGGCTTGCCCTGCTGTCCGAGGACGTCGAGGCCGAAGGTGTCGGCGTACTTGCGGCCGAGCTGGAAGATGTGGCCGATCTCGATGGCGCGGTCCAGCTTGAGGCCGGTGCCGCACTTCGGGCAGGGGTCGCCCTCTTCCACCACGACGACGTCCAGGTAGTCGTCGACCTCGAAGTCACGGCCGGCCACGACGTTCTTCACGTGCGTGTCGATCTTGTTGGCGCCGGTGATCCAGGCCGTGCCGGGAGCGACGCGCGGGTCGGCGATGTAGCGGACCTTCTCCAGGCCCTGCGGGCCCACGTAGCCGCGTACGAGGTCGGTGCGGCCCTCGAAGTCCTCGGCCGTGACGAGTTCGACGACGGCCGGGGCGAGGTGCTCGCCCAGCTTGCCGAGGTCGACCTCGCGGTCGCCGGGGACGCCCACGGCCACGATCTCGCCGTCGACCTTGACCAGCAGGTTCTTCAGCGTCGCGGAGGCGGGCACGCCGAGGTGCTCGGCGAGCGTCTCGATGGTCGGGGTGTCGGGGGTGTCCAGCTCCTCGACGGCGCCGTGCTCCTCGGAGACGGGCGTGAGCTTGAAGGTCACGGCCTCCGTGTTGGCGGCGTAGTCGCAGGCGGGGCAGTCCACGAAGGTGTCCTCGCCGGCGGGGGCGGGCGCGAGGAACTCCTCGGAGGCCGAGCCGCCCATGGCGCCGGAGACGGCGGACACGATGCGGTAGTCGAGACCCAGACGCGCGAAGATCTTCTGGTAGGCCTCGCGGTGCAGGCGGTAGGACTCGGCGAGGCCCTCGTCCGTGATGTCGAAGGAGTACGAGTCCTTCATCTGGAACTCGCGGCCGCGCAGCACACCGGCGCGCGGACGGGCCTCGTCCCGGTACTTCGTCTGGATCTGGTAGAGCATGACCGGCAGGTCCTTGTACGAGGCCACCTGGTCCTTCACGATCAGCGTGAAGATCTCCTCGTGGGTCGGACCGAGCAGGTACTCCGCGCCCTTGCGGTCCTTGAGGCGGAAGAGCAGGTCGCCGTACTCCTCCCAGCGGGCCGAGGCCTCGTAGGGCTCCTTGGGCAGCAGGGCCGGCAGGAGCACTTCCTGGGCGCCGATCGCGTCCATCTCCTCGCGGACCACGCGGGAGATGTTGTCGAGGACCTTCTTGCCGAGGGGCAGCCAGGTCCAGATGCCCGCGGCGTTGCGGCGGACGTAGCCGGCGCGGACGAGCAGCTTGTGGTTGAGCGTCTCGGCGTCCGCCGGGTCGTCACGCAATGTCTTGACCATCAAACGGGACATGCGCTGGACCTGGGCCATGATTCTCGACTCCTGCTGCGTAAGGGTGATGCCTGGAGGTTAGCCGGGCAGCGGCCGTCCCCGGAAATCCATTAGGGGTGTCGCGGCGGGAGCGGGGCCCCGGGGAGCGCCTCGGCGGACGCGGGATTCAGGGGCGCCGCAGTGGGAGCGGGGCGCCCATCACGGCGTACGGCTTGGGCGCGCTGGGGAACAGGACCTGCCGTGCGAGGTCCTCGTAGCCGAGGGAGCGGTACAGGCCGCGGGCCGGGCTGTCGGTGTCGATCGCGGAGAGGATCGAGCGGGGTTCGGCGGCCGTGTCCGTGATGCCGGTGATCAGGGTGCGGCCGACCCCCCGGTTCTGGAAGCGGGGGTGGACGTGCAGTTCGGTGATCACGAAGGAGTCGTCGAGCCAGCCGTCGTGGCCCTGGTCGCGCAGATACGGCTCGACGACGGTGGACCACCAGTGCGCGCGGTCGTTGGGCATGCCGTAGACGAATCCCACGAGCCGTCCGTCGACGGTGGTGGCGCCGAGCGCGCGGGCTCCCGGGTACGTGAGGTGGCGCAGCACGATCTGACGGCGTACGGCGATCTCGTCGGCGCCGAGGCCGAAGGCGAGCGCCTGCACGGCGAGCGCCTCGTCGACGCGCGCGGCGAGATCGAGCGGACCGATGACCACGTCGTCGGAGTCGCGGTGGCCGTGGCCGGGAAAGCGCAGCATGCCGGGAGACTACCCGGAGGACCGTGTGACGCGTGAGGTGCCGACGGGCCTGTGCCGGTCGTCAGAACAGGACACTCATGAACGCGCCGGCCTCCTGGAAGCCGACGCGGCGGTACGTCGCCCGGGCCGCCGTGTTGAAGTCGTTGACGTAGAGGCTGACGACCGGGGCGACGTCGGCGAGGGCGTAGCGCAGCACGGCGGCCATGCCGGGGGCCGCGAGTCCCCGGCCGCGGTACTCGGGGGCCACCCACACTCCCTGGATCTGGCAGGCCTCGGCGGTCGCGGCGCCGATCTCCGCCTTGAAGACGACGTTGCCGTCGGGGTCGAGGCGGGCGAAGGAGCGGCCGGAGCCGACGAGTTCCGCGACCCTGGCCTGGTAGAGCAGGCCGCCGTCGCCGGCCAGCGGGGAGACGCCGACCTCCTCGGTGAACATGGCGACGCAGGCCGGCATGATCGTCTCCATCTCGTCCTTGCGGATGCGGCGGACGTACGGATCCGGGGTGACGTCGGCGGGCAGCCGGTCGGTGACCATCAGCGGCTGGTGGGCGCGGATCTCCCGGGCGGGGCCCCAGCTCGGTTCGAGCAGCCGCCACAGCTGGGCGGTGGATTCGGCGGGGCCGACGATCGAGGAGCAGCGGCGGCCGCTCCTGCGGGCCCGGTCGGCGAAGCCGCGCACGGCGCGCGGGGTGGCGCAGATCGGGACGAGGTTGGCGCCCGCGTAGCAGAGGGACTGCAGCATGCCGTCCTCGTACCAGCCCCACATCTCGCCGCCGAGCCGCCACGGGTCGAGCCCGGCGACCTGTACTCGGGAGGTGACGAAGGCGTTCGCCACCGGCTCGCGGCCGAGGACGGCGAGCGCGGCGTCCAGGTCACTCGGTTCGAGGACCCTGGTGGTGGTCTGGGTCAACACGTACGGGGGCCTCACCCTGGGATCTGCTGATCTCCGCACTGTACCTGGCGTGGTTGTGCCTCGCTTGGTCCTCTGGCCGGACTGGGAAGCAGGGCCACGGGGGCGGAGCCCGGTGTGGTCGCCAGGGTGCGGATCGTGGGGGCTGGGCGCGCAGTTCCCCGCGCCCCTGGGTGGCTCCGCCCGGCCGGGGTTCGAAAGGGAACCTTGTTTTCTGCGGCTGCCGGGGCGGGGCCCGGTGTGGTCACCCGGGTGCAGGTCACGGGGGCTGGGCGCGCAGTTCCCCGCGCCCCTGGCATCCCGGCCGGGGTTCCAAGGTGTGGCCTCGTGCCTGCGGCCGGGCGTTCACCCGGCCGCAGGCGGCGGGGTCAGCCCGCCACGGAGATCGTGGGCTCGCCGGAGGCGACTCCGTCGGCCTCCATCTGCTCGGCGAGCTTCATCGCCTCTTCGATCAGGGTCTCCACGATCTTCGACTCGGGGACGGTCTTGATGACCTCTCCCTTGACGAAGATCTGCCCCTTGCCGTTGCCGGAGGCGACGCCGAGGTCGGCCTCGCGGGCCTCGCCGGGACCGTTGACGACACAGCCCATGACGGCGACGCGGAGCGGGACCTCCATGCCGGTGAGACCGGCGGTCACCTCTTCGGCGAGCTTGTAGACGTCGACCTGGGCACGGCCGCAGGACGGGCAGGAGACGATCTCCAGGCCGCGCTGGCGCAGGTTCAGCGACTGGAGGATCTGCAGGCCGACCTTGACCTCCTCGACCGGCGGGGCCGACAGGGAGACCCGGATGGTGTCGCCGATGCCCTCGGAGAGCAGGGCGCCGAAGGCGACGGCCGACTTGATGGTGCCCTGGAAGGCGGGGCCGGCCTCGGTCACGCCGAGGTGCAGCGGGTAGTCGCAGGCGGCGGCGAGCTGGCGGTAGGCGTTGACCATGACGACCGGGTCGTTGTGCTTGACCGAGATCTTGATGTCGTGGAAGTCGTGCTCCTCGAAGAGGGACGCCTCCCACAGCGCGGACTCGACGAGCGCCTCGGGCGTCGCCTTGCCGTACTTCTGGAGCAGCCGCTTGTCGAGGGAGCCGGCGTTGACGCCGATGCGGATCGGGGTGCCGGTGTCCTTCGCGGCCCGCGCGATCTCCTTGACCTGGTCGTCGAACTGCTTGATGTTGCCGGGGTTGACGCGCACGGCCGCGCAGCCGGCTTCGATCGCCGCGAAGACGTACTTCGGCTGGAAGTGGATGTCCGCGATGACGGGGATCTGGGACTTCTTGGCGATCGTGGCGAGCGCGTCGGCGTCGTCCTGGGTGGGACAGGCGACCCGCACGATCTGGCAGCCGGAGGCGGTCAGCTCGGCGATCTGCTGGAGCGTGGCGCCGATGTCCGACGTACGCGTGGTCGTCATCGACTGCACCGAGACGGGTGCGTCTCCGCCCACGGCGACGGTCCCGACCTGGATCTGCCGGGTCTTGCGGCGCTCGGCCAGCTTGGTCGGAACGGACGGCATGCCGAGAGAAATCGCAGTCATCTGCTGTGCAACCCCAAGTTGTGGATCAAGGTCCCGGAAATCATGGGCTCCGGGGTTCGAGATTATGGTACGGGCGCACCGCCAAGCGCACCGCGCCCCCGGCGTTCAAACCCGCTGAACGGAAGATGGCCGGACACCCGAGGTGCCCGGCCATCACCAATGCGGTACGGCTATGAGATTTTCACGGGATTTACGACGTCCGCGATGAGGACGAGGATCGTGAAGCAGACGAAGATCCCCGCCACCACGTAGGCCACCGGCATCAGCTTCGCCACGTCGAACGGGCCCGGGTCCGGGCGCCGCAGCACGCGGGCGACGTTCCGCCGCAGGGACTCCCACAGGGCACCCGCGATGTGCCCGCCGTCGAGCGGGAGCAGCGGGAGCATGTTGAACAGGAACAGGGAGAGGTTGAACCCGGCGACGAGCAGGAGCATCATCGCGACCTGCTGCGAGGCGGGGATGTCCAGGGTGAAGACGTCGCCGCCGATACGGGCCGCACCGACCACGCCCATCGGGGAGTCGGCCTTGCGCGGGCCGTCACCGAAGGCCGCGTCCCAGAGGTCGGGAACCTTGGCGGGCAGCGCGACCAGGGACTCGACGCCGTTCTGCATCATGTCGCCCATGCGGTCCACGGACTGGCCGAAGGACTGCTCGACGATGCCGGAGGCGGGCGTGAAGCCGAGGAAGCCGGCGTACACGTACTTGCCCTCGACATAGCCGCCGTTGCCGTCGGTCTTGCTCACCTGGTTCTTGATCAGGTGAGCCTTCAGGTCGATCTGCCGCCCCGCGCGCTCGACGGTGATCGTGACGTCCTTGCCGGGGTTGGACCGGATGTCGGCCTGGAGGGCCGCCCAGTCGCCGACCTTCTCGCCGTCGAACGCGACGATCTTGTCACCGCCCCGGAGCCCGGCGGCCTTGGCCGGCGCCGCCTGGTCGTCCTTCGCGCACTTCGTGCGGTTCTCGCTCTGCTGGATGACGCAGTCGGAGACCTTGCCGACCGTGGTGGTCTGGGTCTGGATGCCGAACGTCATCATCACGCCGAGGAAGATCGCGACGGCGAGGACGAGGTTCATGAAGGGACCGGCGAACATCACGATCACGCGCTTCCACGGCTTGCGCGTGTAGAAGAGGCGGGTCTCGTCCCCGGGCCTCAGTTCCTCGAAGGCGGCCGACCGGGCGTCCTCGATCATGCCCCGGAACGGGGAGGTCGAGCGGGCCTCGATCCGGCCGTCCGGGCCGGGCGGGAACATCCCGATCATGCGGATGTAGCCGCCGAGCGGAACGGCCTTGATGCCGTACTCCGTCTCGCCCTTCCTGCGCGACCAGATGGTCGGGCCGAAGCCCACCATGTACTGCGGGACCCGGATGCCGAAGAGCTTGGCGGTCGACAGATGTCCCAGCTCGTGCCACGCGATCGAGATCAGCAGGCCGATCACGAAGACGACTATGCCGAGGATCATCATCAGGGTCGTCATGCACGAGCCTCCGCGATTGTCGTCTGTGCCGTCAGTTCACGGGCCCGGGCCCGTGCCCAGGTCTCCGCTTCGAGGACGTCCGCGACGGTCAGGGAAGTTCCCGTACGCGGTGTGCCGTGTTCCTCGACGACCCGGGTGACGGTCTCCATGATCCCGTTGAACGGCAGCGAACCGTTCAGGAACGCGTCCACGCACTCCTCGTTGGCGGCATTGAACACCGCCGGGGCCGTGCCCGCGAGCCGCCCCACGTGCCGGGCGAGTCCCACCGACGGGAAGGCCTCGTCGTCGAGGGGGAAGAACTCCCAGGTCGACGCCTTCGTCCAGTCGAAGGCGGGAGCCGCGTCCGGGACGCGCTCGGGCCAGCCGATACCGATGGCGATGGGCCCCCGCATGTCGGGGGGCGTCGCCTGGGCCATCGTCGAGCCGTCCGTGAATTCCACCATCGAGTGGACATACGACTGCGGGTGCACGACCACCTCAATGCGGTCGAAGGGAATGTCGTAGAGGAGGTGCGCCTCGATGACTTCCAGCCCCTTGTTCACCAGGGTCGCGGAGTTGACCGTGATGACCGGGCCCATGGCCCAGGTGGGGTGCGCGAGGGCGTCGGCCGGCTTCACGTCCGCCAGCTCCGCCTTCGTACGGCCCCGGAACGGGCCCCCGGAGGCGGTCACCACGAGTTTGCGCACGTCCGCGCGCGTGCCGGAGGCCAGCGCCTGGAAGAGGGCCGCGTGCTCGGAGTCGACCGGGATGATCTGGCCCGGCTTCGCCAGCGCCTTCACCAGCGGGCCGCCGACGATGAGCGACTCCTTGTTGGCGAGCGCGAGGGTGCGGCCCGCCTCCAGCGCGGCGAGGGTGGGCGCGAGGCCGATGGAGCCGGTGATGCCGTTGAGGACGGTGTGGCAGTCCGACGCGGCGACCTGGGTGGCCGCGTCGGGTCCCGCGAGGATCTCGGGAAGGGTCTCGCCGGGCGCGTACCGGGCCGCGAGGGCCTCCCTGAGCTCCGGAACGGCCTCCTCGCGCGCCACGGCGACCGTCCGCACCCGCAGCAGGTGGGCCTGCTCGGCGAGCAGGTCGGTCCTGCCGCCGGCGGCGGACAGCGCGGTGACCCGGAACCGGTCGGGGTTGCGCAGCACGAGGTCGATGGCCTGGGTGCCGATCGAGCCGGTGGATCCGAGGATCACGACATCCCGGACTCCGTTCACGGGGTCGAAGACGAGATGCGGATCAGCGAGGGGGGCTGGACTGTCGCTCATCCCCCCATTGTGGCCGCATCCCGTCCGCCGGAAGACAGGGCGTCCCTCATTCCCGCCGTCACTCCCCGTGCCCGGCGGTGTCCGGGCGTGTCGGGGGCGTGTCGGGGGCGTGTCGGGGGTGCCGTGGCGCGGGACCGTGGCCGGGCACGGACACGGGGGCGGGCACGGGCACGGGGGCGGCCGCGGCCGGGGGGCCCGGACCCGGGGGCGTGCGGGTGCCCGCCGGGGCCGGGGTGCGGCCGGCCCGCCGGTCAGCGGGCCGGCCCCCACGGCGCGGGCGGGGACGGACGCCCCGCCCGGGCGGCCGTCAGCGGACGGGACGGTGCACGTTCTCCCGGGTGCTCTCGCCCGGAGTGGCGTCGGCGATCCAGGGACCGTCGCCCGAGGGGTCGAGGACGCCCTCCTCCAGCCAGGTGTAGGTGCCGGACAGGACGCCCTTGACGACCTTGCGGTCGAGGTCGTCGGTGTTGGTCCACAGGCGTCCGAAGAGTTCCTCGACGCGGATGCGGGACTGACGGCAGAAGGCGTCGGCGAGCTGGTACGCCTCGCGCCCGTGATCGCCCTGGGTGCGCAGGAGTTCGGCCCGCACGCAGGCCGCGCTCATCGCGAAGAGCTCCGCGCCGATGTCGACGATCCGGCCCAGGAAGCCCTGCTTGGTCTCCATGCGGCCCTGCCAGCGCGACATCGCGTAGAAGGTGGACCGGGCGAGCTTGCGGGCGTTGCGCTCGACGTACCGCAGGTGCGTGGAGAGGTCCACCTCGTGGTGGAACTCGCCGTACGAGCGCGGGAGCTGGCCGGCTCCCGCGACCAGCTTCGGCAGCCACTTGGCGTAGAAGACACCGGCGTTCGCGCCCGCCTTCGCCTTCTCCTGGAGGGACTTGTCGGGGTCGATGAGGTCACCGGCCACCGAGAGGTGGGCGTCGACGGCCTCCCGGGCGATCAGCAGGTGCATGATCTCCGTGGAGCCCTCGAAGATGCGGTTGATGCGCAGGTCGCGCAGGAGTTGCTCGGCGGGGACCGCGCGCTCGCCGCGGGCCGCCAGCGACTCGGCCGTCTCGAAGCCCCGGCCGCCGCGGATCTGGACCAGTTCGTCGGCCATCAGACAGGCCATCTCGGAGCCGTACAGCTTGGCGAGGGCGGCCTCGATGCGGATGTCGTTGCGGTTCTCGTCGGCCATCTGCGAGGACAGGTCGAGCACGGCCTCCAGCGCGAAGGTGGTGGCGGCGATGAAGGAGATCTTGGAGCCGACGGCCTCGTGGTGGGCGACCGGCTTGCCCCACTGCTCGCGCACCGCCGACCACTCACGGGCGATCTTCAGGCACCACTTGCCCGCGCCCACGCACATCGCGGGCAGCGAGAGGCGGCCGGTGTTGAGGGTGGTGAGGGCGATCTTCAGGCCCGCCCCCTCGGGTCCGATGCGGTTGGCGGCCGGCACCCGCACCCGGTGGAAGCGGGTGACGCCGTTCTCCAGGCCGCGCAGGCCCATGAACGCGTTGCGGTGCTCGACCGTGACGCCCTCCGAGGCGGCCTCCACCACGAAGGCCGTGATGCCGCCCTTGTGGTCCTCGGACTTCGGGACGCGCGCCATGACGACGAGGAGGTCCGCGACGACGCCGTTGGTCGTCCAGAGCTTCACCCCGTCGAGGACGTAGTCGTCGCCGTCCGGTACGGCGGTCGTGGCGAGCCGCGCCGGGTCGGAGCCGACGTCCGGCTCGGTGAGCAGGAAGGCGGAGATGTCGGTGCGGGCGCAGCGCGGCAGGAAGGCGTCCCGCTGCTCCTGGGTGCCGAAGAGTTTCAGCGGCTGGGGCACGCCGATCGACTGGTGGGCCGAGAGCAGCGCGCCGAGCGCCGGGTTCACGGAGCCGACCAGCGCGAGGGCCTTGTTGTAGTACACCTGGGTGAGACCGAGGCCGCCGTACTTGGTGTCGATCTTCATGCCGAGGGCGCCGAGTTCCTTGAGCCCGGTGATGGTCTCGTCCGGGATCCGTGCCTCGCGCTCGATCCGGGCGGAGTCGATCTTCGTCTCGCAGAAGTCCCGCAGTTTGGCCAGGAACTCCTCGCCGCGCAGCGTGTCCTCGTCGGCAGGGAGCGGGTGGGGGTGGATCAGGTCGAGCCGGAAGCGGCCGAGGAAGAGCTCCTTGGCGAAACTGGGCTTGCGCCAGTCCTGTTCGCGTGCGGCCTCGGCGACCTGTCGGGCCTCACGTTCGGTGACTGTGGGCTTGTGGGGTGTGGCGGACATGAGGCTCACCTCGCCGCGAATAGGGATCTTGGGACAGTTCGTTACCGACCGGTTCTACTCGATCGTATTTACCCGATTCCGGATGACCCCACCAGTCCTCGCGCAGCGTTCCGCGCCATGGGCTTCGCCCGCAGGACGGTCACCGGCGTTGCGCCACAAGGCCGCTCCGGGGGCCGGACGGGGGACGGCCGGGTGCGCCGGACGGGGGACGGCCGGGTGCGCCGGACGGGGGAAGCTCCGCACGGCCACCGGGAGACCGCCCCGCGCCCGGGACACCGACGGCACCACGCCCGGAACATCACCGCCGCACGACGGGCGGGAATTCACTGTCGAAGCGCTTCGACAGCCTATGGACACGATTCCTTCACCGGGCTAGTGTCGAGCCACCCTCATTCGCCCCTATCGGTACCGCGCGCACTGTCGAAGCGCTTCACAAAGCTGGGAGAGCTGGATGGTCACCCTCGCCGAGGTCGCCCAGCACGCCGGAGTCTCGGCGAGCACGGTGAGCTATGTCCTCAGCGGCAAGCGGTCCATCTCCACGAGCACCCGCCAGCGGGTCGAGCGGAGCATCCAGGAACTCGGCTACCACCCGAACGCGGGCGCCCGCGCCCTGGCGAGCAGCCGGTCCAACATCATCGCGCTGATGGTCCCGCTGCGCACCGACATGTACGTACCCGTGATGATGGAGATCGCCATCGCGGTGGCCACGAACGCCAGGACCCACGGTTACGACGTCCTGCTGCTCACCGGCGAGGAGGGGCCCGACGCGGTGCGCCGGGTCACCGGCAGCGGGCTCGCCGACGCGATGATCCTGATGGACGTCGAACTCGACGACGAGCGGCTCCCGTTGCTGCGCGAGACGGACCAGCCCTCCGTGCTCATCGGTCTCCCCGCCGACACCAGCGGCCTGACCTGCGTCGACCTCGACTTCGGGGCGACGGGCGCGCTGTGCGCCGAGCACCTGGCGCTGCTCGGCCACCGTGACATCGCTGTCATCGGCGAGGCGCCCGCCGTCTACGAGCGGCACACCGGCTTCGCCGAGCGGACCCTCGACGGGCTCCGTTCCCGCTCGCGGGAGCTGGGGCTGCGCGTGCTGCACCGGCCCTGCGAGGGCGGCTACGACGCGATGGCCCTCACCCTCGCCCGCATCCTCGACGAACGCCCGGGCACCACGGGCTTCGTCGTGCAGAACGAGTCGGCGGTCGAACCGCTGCTGGCACTGCTGCGCCAGAAGGGCCGTGCCGTGCCCGAGGACGTCTCGGTGATCGCGATCTGCCCGGAGCAGGTCGCCACCCAGGCCTCGGTGCGGCTGACCTCGGTCGCCATCCCCGCGCAGGACATGGGCCGCCATGCCGTCGAGCGTCTGATCGCCAAGCTCGAAGGACGCGGCGAGGACGAAGTCGTACTGATCGCCCCGGAGCTGACGGTACGGGCGAGCACGGGGCCGGCACCGGCCGCTCCCTGAGCCGGTCTCCCCAGGGGCGCGGCCGTGACGGTGGACGCGCCGCTGGACCGGATCCCGCTGTTCCTGCGGGACGGGGCACGGCTGCCCGTGGCCGGCCAGGACACTCCCCCCGGCAGGTGCGGCCGGCCCCCACGGGGACCGGCCGCACCACGCGTCCGGGTCAGCTGCTGCTGACCGTCAGGTTGTTGGTGACGAAGTCGAGGCCGCCCGCGGACGAGGTGATCTCGAAGCCGAACTGCACGTCGCCGATGGTCTCGGCGCTGGACATCCAGCCCTTGGTGTTCGCGATCCACCTCATGATCGGGAGGATGTCGATGGTGCCGGACGTGGAGTCCGAGCTGCGCAGGAACGAGAAGACGTCGTTCGCGCCGTTGTTGCCCTTGTAGACGCTCCAGGTGTTGCCGTTCAGCGTGAGCGTGCCCTGGGAGGTGCCGAGCGCGCCGACGGCGCCGTTGTAGTTGACCCAGAGCATGGTCTCGTAGTCGTAGTCGGTGTCCCAGATGTCGTACGAGGTGTTGTAGGCGCCGGACGACGGGACCGTGACGTTGTAGCTGCTCTTGAGCGAGGACAGCCCCGCGATCGTCTTGCCCACGTACTTCTTGGAGTTGGGGTACGACTTGATGCCGCCGGTGTCGGGGTGGTTGGCCCAGACTCCCCAGTTGGTGCCGGAGTTGGCCCAGACGCACTGGCTGCCCGCGCCGGAGCCCCAGATGTTGTTGTAGAGCGTGTAGCCGTTCAGGGTGGTGTTGCCCCACTGGTCGCAGGAGGACCAGACGGCGGCCTGGGCGGGGGCCGAGGCGAGTCCGACCGTCGCGCCGAGCGCCAGCGCGGGGGCGATCAGGGCCTTGGTGATCCTGTGCGGTGTGCGGTGTGCCATGGGGTCCCTTCCATGGGTGGGGGGATCTACCGCGGCCCCAGGGTGAGGACGCGGTCTTCTCCGGCGCTCAGGAGGAGCGGTCGCGCGCCGGCGGAAGTCCGGAGTTCGACGCGGCAGGTGCGGTCCGGTCGCAGGAGGACGGTGGCGCCGTGGGGGGTCCAGGTGAGGTCGGCCCGCGCGCCGAACCTGGTGCGGACGCCGCGAAGTTCGCCACTGGGCAGGCTCGCGGGGAGCGCGGGGAAGAGGACGAGCCGCCGCGGGGTGGACTGGAGGAGTGCCTCGACGAGGACGGCGGGCAGGGTGTGGGCGGCGTCGGCGTTGTAGACGTGCCGTCCCGGATAGTGGCCGCTCATCAGGGAGTCGTGGAAGAAGTCCCCCGCCAGGACGTCGTCGAGGGCCCGCGCCACCCGTCCGGCGTCCCGCAGCCGGGCGGCCACCAGGGCGTGGTGGAGGTGGCCGTGCGCCGAGTCGTTCTCGGCGCCGCGCAGTTCGAGGGCGCGACGGGCGGCGACGGCGAGTCCGGGGGTGTCGTAGGGGTTGATCTCGTCGAGGGGCCAGACGCCGTAGAGGTGGCTGAGGTGCCGGTGGTCGTAGGTGTCGTCGAGGCCGGGGTGTGCCCATTCGGCCAGCGCGCCGTCGGAGTTGACCCGGTGCGGCGGCAGCCGGTCGGCGAGCGCCCGCCAGCGCCCGGCGTCGGGGCCCGGGTGGTAGGCGGCCGCCGTGCGCAGGGCGTGGCGGGCCGCCGAGAGGTCCATGGCGGCGTTGACGGTGACCCAGCCCGCGTTCGCGGGACGGTTCTCCGGGGAGTAGGACGGCACGATCACCAGGCGGCCGTCCTCGTCGGTCCGGGTGAGGAAGTCCTCGTAGAAGCGGGCGGTCTCGGCGAGCGCGGCGGCCAGTCGCGGATCGCGTCCGCCGTGGGTCTCGTCGTGGTCCACGAGGGGCTTGAGCAGCCAGTCGGCGCCCGCGGTCCACACGTGCAGCGGGTAGTCGCGGCTGAGGTGGTAGACGTGTCCCGACTCGCCGTCGGTGTGGGCGGGGGCGACCGCGCCGCGGGCGCCGAAGACGGCCCGGGCGTTGTCCCGCCAGTGCGGCAACTGGCTGTGTACCAGGGCCGCGTGGGCCTCGGTGACCTCCGGGAGGGCGGCCGCGGCGGCGGACGCCGTCTGCAGGTTGAGGTTGGCGTCCGTGGTGAACGCCCCGGACCAGGCGGTGTCCCAGTCGCCGGTCCACAGGCCGGTCAGCCGCGGCGGGAGCGTGCCGGACGCGGACAGCAGGTGGTACCGGCCCGCCGCGAAGAGCCGTTCCAGGAGAGCGGGGCTCCGCGGGCGGCGGACCAGCTCGGAGCCGGGCAGTGCCCGTTCGGCGGGGTCGGCGCGCAGGTCGAGGGTGACCCGCAGGTAGGCGGTGCGGTGCAGGGCGGTGTGCCGGGCGAGCAGGTGCGCGTACGCGTGCCCGGTGTCCTCGGCGCCGTGGCCGTCCCCGGGCAGCAGCTCGCGCAGGGCGCGCAGTTCCGCGAGGGCGTCCAGGTCGCCCGGGTGCCGGCGCACGCGGGTGAGCAGCAGCATCGAGCGGGCGCCCTCGACCCGTACGCCGGGGAGTGCGGGGCGGGTGACGCCGTCCGTGACGAGGAGGGTGACCCCGGTGTACGCGAGGCCGCTGCCCGGGTAGCGGGCGCGCAGGGTGAGCCAGGCGCCCTCGGGGGTGTGGGCGGTCCCGTGCTCCACCGCGAGGTCCGCGGGCGCTCCGGGCAGCCGGTGGTCCAGCGTCACCTCGGCGGCCGGGCCCGGGGCGGTCACGTACTGCGCGATCACGTCGTCGGCGCGCGAGACGAACACCTCGGCGCGCCGGTCCCCGCACACGGCGCGGACGACCCCGGTGGTGAAGTCGGCCTCGCGCCGGTAGCCGCGCCCTCTCGCCGCGGGACGGCGCAGCCGCACCTGGAAGGCCGGGTGGAAGGGCTGCACCCACAGCAGTGGCCGCCCGTCGGTGAAGTCCTCGCCGGCCTTCACGTCCCCGGCCAGCAGCCTGTCCTGTACGTCGGCGAGGCGGGCGGCGAGCTCGGGCGGGCGGGCGTCCGCGCTGCCGTTCGGGCGGACCAGGCGGTGGTGGTTGACGACGACCCGGTCGTCGTCCGGGTCACCGAACACCATGGCGCCGTGCGTGCCGTTCCCGCTCAGGAAGGCGTCCTCCCAGCGGGCGGCGGGCCGGGGTTCCCAGGTTCCGTGGACGGGGACGGAGCCGAGGGGGCGGCGGGTTCCGGGGGGCGTCCGGCCGCTCATGGGGCGAGCACCGCCGCTCCGTGGCGTTCCAGTCGTACGGAGTCCCGCACGGGCGTGCCGCCGAGCAGGTCGCGGTGGCTGCCGGGTACGTCGACGGTCACCGGGGCGCGGCCGTGGTTGAGCAGGAAGAGCAGGTCGCCGCGCCGGACGGCCTCGACGCCGTCGGGCAGTCCGTCGAGCACGGGCCGGACTCCGGCGCCCAGGGCCGCGTCCGTCAGCAGGGCGCGCAGGGCGGCCGGTCCGGGGAGCGTGGAGAGGTAGCGGGCGGTGCCCCTGCGGAGCACGGCGGGCAGTCCGTCCAGCTCGCCGCCGCGGTAGCGCGCCTCGACGACGGCGGTGTCCTCGGGCTCGATCTCCTCGGACCAGAGCGTGCCCGTGAAGCCGTCGCACGCCACCTCCTCCCCCGCGTCCAGCGGCCACCGTTCGTGCAGCGTGCGGATGCCGAACAGGGCGCGCAGCCGCTCGTCCATGCCGCCGGGCCGCACCCGGTCGTCCTCGTCGGCGACGCCGGTGAAGAAGCCGCAGACGAGTGTGCCGCCCGCCCGCGCGTAGGCGAGGAGGTTCTCGATCGCGGTGTCCGTGAGCAGGTAGAGCTGGGGGACGACGACCATCCGGTACCCGGAGAGGTCGTGCCCGGGGTGGGCGAACGCGGTGGTGAGGCGGGCCTCCCACAGGGCGCGGTGCCAGGCCCGTACGACCTCGGCGCAGTCGATCTCCGTGGACGGCCGCCCGTCGTGCGCTCCCGCCCACCAGGAGTGCCAGTCGTGCAGGACCGCGATGTCCGCGGCGACGCGCGTGCCGGTCACGTGGGGGGCGAGGGCGGCGAGTTCGGCGCCGATCCGCCTGATCTCCTGGAAGGTACGGCCCCGCTCCCCCGCGTGGCCGATCATCGCGGAGTGGAACTTCTCGGCGCCCTGCCGGGACTGCCGCCACTGGAAGTAGCAGACGGCGTCGGCGCCGCGCGCCACGGCCTGCAGGGACCACAGCCGGTTCAGTCCGCGCGGCTTGGGGTGGTTCACACCGCGCCAGCTGACCGCTCCGGCGGCCTGTTCCATGAGCATCCAGGGGCCGCCCGCCGCCTGTGAGCGCGTCATGTCCTGGACGAGCGCGCCGTGCTGTGCGCCGAGGGGGTCGCGCGGGTCGGGGTAGAGGTCGACCGAGACGACGTCCTCCTCCTCGGCCCAGCGCCAGGCGTCCTGGCCGACCCACATCGGCATGAAGTTGCTGGTCACCGGGGTGCCGGGACTGTGGCGGCGCACGATGTCCCGCTCGGCGGCGTAACACTCCAGGAGCATGTCGGAGGTGAACCGCTTGAAGTCGAGGACGTGCGTGGGGTTGCGCAGGTAGTGCGCGTGGCGCGGCGGGATCACCTCGTGCCAGTCGTCGTAGCTCTGGCCCCAGAAGGCCGTCCCCCAGGCGGTGTTGAGCGCCTCGACGGTGCCGTACCTGTTCCTCAGCCAGCGTCGGAAGGCGGCGGCCGCCTCGTCGCCGTGGTCGAAGGTGCAGTACTCGTTGTTGATGTGCCACATCGTGAGGGCGGGGTGGCTCGCGTAGCGGGCGGCCAGGTCCTCGGTGATGGCGGCGGCGCAGCGGCGGTAGACGGCGCTGGAGTGCGAGAAGTGCTGACGGGAGCCCCACCATTCGGTGCGGCCGTCCTCGTCGCGGGGCAGGGTCTCGGGGTGCAGCCGGCCCATCCAGGGCGGCGGCGAGGAGGTGGGGGTGGCGAGCACGACGCCGACGCCGTTCTCGTGCATCAGGTCCATCAGCCGGTCCAGCCAGCCGAACTCCCTTGCTCCCGGGCGTGGTTCGAGCTTCGCCCAGGAGAAGACGCCGAGGGTGACGGAGTTGACGCCGGCCTCCTTCATGAGGCGGACGTCCTCGTGCCAGACCTCCTCGGGCCACTGCTCGGGGTTGTAGTCGCCGCCGAACAGGATGCGGCCCCGGGTGGCGTCGCCCAGGCTCGGCCGCCCGGGCTCGGGGCCGGTTCCGCGGGGCGTGGGCATGGGCCACCTCGATCGGGGTGAGGGAGTGACGGGGGTGGTACGCCGCGGCCGACCGCCGGTCAGGAGCAGGTCGGCCGCGACGAGCTGGAAAGCGGCGCGGGGCGGGCACGGGGCGCCTCGGCGGGGAGGGCCGGCCGGGTCAGCCCTTCACGGCGCCGGTGAGCATGCCCTTCTTGAAGTGCCGCTGGACGAAGGGCGAGAGGACCGCGACCGGCAGCAGCGCCATCACCATGACGGCCATCTGCACGGCGAGCGGGGAGAGTTGTCCGGTGTTGATCTGGGTGGCGAGTCCGACCGGGCGTTCCTGCTTCTGGACGAGCTGGATCATGACGTTCTGCAGCGGCATCATGTCCTGGTCGGTCAGGTAGATGGAGGCGTTGAACCAGGCGCTCCAGTAACCGACCGCGTAGAAGAGCGAGATGACCGCGAGGACCGCCCGGGACAGCGGCATCACGATCTTCCACAGGATGCGCCAGTCGCCCGCGCCGTCGATGCGGGCGCTGTCGATCAGTTCGGGTGAGATGCCCATGAAGAACGCCCGCAGCACCAGGATGTTGAAGACGCTCACGGCGCTGGGGAGGATCAGCGCGAGATAGGTGTCGGTGAGGCCGAGCGCCTGCACCAGCAGATAGGTGGGGATGAGGCCGGCGCCGAAGAACATCGTGGCGAGCAGCAGCATCAGGAACCAGCGGTGGCCGAGCGACCCGGTCCGCGAGAGTCCGTAGGCGCACAGGACCGAGACCGCCATGCTGAACAGGGTGCCGGCCAGGGTCACGCCGACGCTGACGAGCGCGGCGCGCTGCACCTGGCCGCCGGTGAGCAGTTCCCTGTAGGCGACGAGGGTGACGCCCCTGGGGACGACGACCAGGCCGCCGGCCGCGTCGATGGTCCTCTTCGACTGGAGACTGGTGACGACGACGATCCACAGCGGGAACAGGATCGCGAAGGCGGCCAGGGTGAGGACGATCCCCTTGCCCGCGAGGCCCGCCTTCGACGGCTCCTCCTCCCAGGGCGGCCGGGGCGGCGCCGACCAGTGGCCCGGCCTGTCGCGCGGTGCGGGTGTCACTGCGGTCATTTCTCGTACACCCCCTGCTCGCCCATGAGGTGGGCCACCTTGTTGGCGGCGAGGACGAGCCCCAGGCCGACCACCCCCTTGATCAGTCCGGCCGCCGCGGCGTAGCCGAAGTCCTGGTTGCGGATGCCGTTCCACCACACGTAGGTGTCGAGGACCTCCGCGGCGCCGGGGCCCACCGCGTCGCGTTGGAGCAGGAGCTGCTCGAAGCCGACGGTGAGCGCGTCGCCCACGCGCAGGACCAGGAGCAGGGCGATCACCGGGCGCAGGGCGGGCAGGGTGATGTGCCACATGCGCCGCCAGCGTCCGGCTCCGTCCATGGCGGCGGCCTCGTACAGGTCGGACGGGACGGCGGAGAGGGCGGCGAGGAAGACGATGATGCCCCAGCCCGCGTCCTTCCAGACGCCCTCGGCCGTCACCAGGAACTTGAAGACCCCCGGGTCGGTCATCAGGTCGATGCCCTGGTGGCCGTGGCGTCGCAGGGTCTGGGCGATGATGCCCGCCCCGCCGAAGATCTGCTGGAAGACGGTGACGACGAGGACCCAGGAGAAGAAGTGCGGGAGGTACATGACCGCCTGGGCGACGGCCCGGACCCGGGGCCTGACCACGCTGTTGATGAGCAGCGCGAGGGCGACGGGGACCGGGAAGTAGAGCACGAGCTGGAGGAAGAACAGCACGAACGTGTTCTGCACGGCGTGCCAGAACGCCGAGTCCTCGAAGATCCGCCGGAAGTTCTCCAGGCCGGTCCAGGGGCTCTCGAAGATCGCGACGAAGCCGTTGTCGCTGAGGTACGGGTCGTAGTCCTGGAAGGCGACGACATTGCCCAGCACGGGTACGTAGGCGAAGACGAGCAGCAGCGTGATCGCGGGCAGGGTCATCAGGATCAGGGTGCGGTCGCGCCTGAACCGCAGCCGGAAGGCCGGCTTTCCCGCGTCCCGTCCGGTGCTCCCGGCGGCCCGCCGTCCGCCGGCGCCCTCGGGCGGGCTCCCGTCCGGCGCCTTCCTGCCCGCCCTGGCCCCGGCCCTGCTCCGAGGCACCGTGCTGTGGGACACGGCCTTCTCCTTGCCTCAGTCCTGGGTCACTTGGCCGCGGAGCCGTTGTCGTCGAGCAGCTTCCTGTACCAGGCGCGCAGGTCGTCGCCGCCCTTGTTCTTCCAGTCCGCGACGGCCTGCTGCACGTCGGCGATCTTCTTGCGGCCGCGGACGACGTCGTCCTCCAGCTGCTCGAAGTCGTTGGCGAGGTTGGTCCACCGGTTGGGTTCGGTGATGGTCAGGCCGTAGAAGGAGGACTTCTTGGTGAAGGCGCCCATGCGCTGCTGCCACTCGACCTGGAGCCTGGCGATCTCCGGCAGGTCGGGGTGGGCGAGGTAGGCGGCCGGGTCGCCGGTGTAGTCGTAGGCGCCGTTGACCTCGTTGGTGCCCTGGGTGGTCTTGGTGGGCAGGCCGTCCTTGACGGTGTAGTCGGTGCCCTCGACGCCGTACACGGTCAGCATGTACTCCTTGGTGCCGTACGGGGCCGCGCAGAAGTCGGCGAGCGCGAGGAAGTCCTTGATCTGCTGCTTGGACGCCTTCTTGCTGACGAAGGTGAAGATGCCGGCGGGCTGGGTCGCCCAGAGCGTGGGATCGCCGCCGTCGGGGCCGAAGATGTCGAACGCGCCCATCTCGAAGCCGGTCTTCTGGGTGCGCTGTTCGGCCGTCGAGCCGTACCAGTAGGACAGGTCGCCGTTGAAGACGAGGGACTGGCCCGCGGTGAAGCGGTTGGACGCGTCGCCCTTGACGGCCTTGGCGTCGGGGTGGACGACGCCCGCCGCGTACAGCTTGCGCGTCCACTCCAGGGCTTCGAGGTACTCGTCGGTCTCGATCCGGTTGACGAGCTTGCCGTCCCTCAGGTCCCACCACAGGGCCTTGTCGCTGCCGTTGAGGACGCCGTAGACGTTGAAGGCCGTCCACTTGAGGTCGTCGCAGGCCCACACCTTCGCCTTCGCGTCGGTGGCCTCCTTCGCCCAGGCCAGGAACTCGTCGGGCGACTTCGGCGGCGCGTAGCCCTTCTCGGCGAAGACGTCCTTGCGGTAGAAGGGCACGATGTTGGTGACGTACGAGGCCGGCATCGGGATCGCGCGCAGCCGGCCGCCGAAGATGGAGCGCTGCCAGGCGTCGGTGGGGACGGCCGCGAGGTTCGGGTAGGCCTTGACCCTGTCGCCCGACAGGTACGGGCCGAGGTCGGCGAACTTGGCGTTGACGGCGCTCGGTATCTTGCCGTTCAGGTTCCAGCCCGGGACGACCACCACGTCCGGGATGTCGCTGGAGGCGAGGACCGCGCCCAGTTTCTCGTCGTAGGTGTTGCCGTCCTGGTTCTGCCAGGTCACTTTGACGCCGATGGCCTCGTTCATGGCCGTGTAGTACGCGTTGCCGCCGGACGGCGGGGTGCCCCAGAACGGGGACATGATCTTCAGGTCGCCGCCGGTGCCCAGTTTCTTCGGTACGGACGTCTTGAGCGCGTCCAGGTCGATCGCCCGGGTGAACCCGGCCGCCGAGCCGTTCTTCGACGGGAGGTCGGGCGTGACGACGCTCGACGCCACGAACGCCGGAAGGATCTTCTTGGCGTCCTTCCCCGAGGTGGTGCCGTCCTTGCTCCCGTCCTGTCCCGAGCCGCAGGCGGCGAGCAGGGGCGTTCCGCCGGCCACGGCGGCCGCTGCGACCGCCGTGGAGGCGAGGAAGCTTCTCCGGCTGGGGACGGTGGTGGCGGAGTTCGGCGTCATTGCGTCAACCCTTCATGGCGCACAGCAGGACACCCGGCGGTGGAGCCGTCGGCTGCGGTGTCTTGAGTGGATCTGCCTGAGCTGAAGCGGGCCTCGGAGGACTGTTCCCCGGGGAGGGGAAGCCCGGCAATCGAAGCGCTTCGATGTTGCTGCGAGGTTAAGTGAACGCCTGGGGGCGCACAAGGGTCGATCCCAAGATTCCTCGGAGGCGGATGACAACAGAGCGTCTCCGTACGGCACTTGATGTCACTGGCGGGAAACGGAGGTGGCGGGGTCGGACGTCTTGACACCCACCCCTTGGTCGATCGAGCATCGAAGCGCTTCGAAAGACCTTCGACGCCCAGCGCAAAGGGATCACCACGTGACCGCAGAGACGCCCTCCACGCCGCCCTTCCGTGACGCGAGCCTGCCGTTCGCGAAGCGCATCGACGACCTGCTGGCGCGGCTCACGCTGGACGAACGCATCGCGTTCCTGCACCAGTTCGCGCCCCCCGTCGAGCGGCTGGGGATCCCCGCCTTCCGCACCGGCCAGGAGGCGCTGCACGGGGTCGCCTGGATGGGCCCGGCGACGGTGTTCCCGCAGGCCGTCGGGCTCGGCGCGACCTGGAACACGGAGCTCGTGCGGCGGATCGGGGAGGCCGTCTCCTCGGAGGCCCGCGCGATGCGCGCCCGCGACGACCGCGTGGGCCTCAACGTCTGGTCCCCCACGGTCAACCTGCTGCGCCACCCGCTGTGGGGCCGCAACGAGGAGGGCTACTCGGAGGACCCGGCGCTCACCTCCGCCATCGCCACCGCCTACACCCGCGGGCTGCGCGGCGACCACCCCGTCTACTGGCGTACCGCACCGGTCCTCAAGCACTGGCTCGCGCACAACAACGAGACGGACAGGGACACGTCGTCCTCCTCCGTCCGGCCGCGCGTGCTGCACGAGTACGACCTGCGCGCCTTCCGCGACACCGTGCTGGCGGGCGCCGTCGCCGGGGTGATGCCCGCGTACAACCTGGTCAACGGCCGCCCCAACCACGTGTCGCCGTACCTGCGCGAACATCTGCGGGCCTGGACCGACCAGGAGCTGCTGGTCTGCTCGGACGCGGGCGCGCCCTCCAACCTGGCCGACTCCGAGCACTACTTCGACACCCACGAGGAGGCGACCGCCGCCGCGCTCCTCGCCGGCGTCGACAGCTTCACCGACCACGGCACGGACGGCTCGCGGATCACCGCACGCGTCCGGGGCGCCCTGGAGCGGGGCCTGCTGACCGAGGCCGACATCGACACCGCGGTCCGCCGCCAGCTCGCCGTGCGTTTCCGGCTGGGCGAGTTCGACCCGGACCTCGACCCGTACGCGGGCACCGGACGGTTCGACACGCCCGCCCACCGCGCGCTCGCCCTGGAGGCCGCGGAGCAGGCGGTCGTCCTGCTCGAGAACGACGGCCTGCTGCCGCTGCGCCCCGGCGTCCGCCTCGCCGTCGTCGGCCTGCTCGCCGACGAGTGCAAGCTCGACTGGTACAGCGGCACGCTCATCCACCGGTCGACACCCCTGGAGGGCCTGTACGAGCGCTTCGGCGCCGACCGCGTGGACTTCGCCGAGGGCGTGGACCGCGTACGCCTGCGGACCGCGTCCGGCCGCTACCTCGCGGTGCCCGCCGTCGAGGACGCGCCGGAGGAGCCGCGGGAGGCCGAGGGCGCCCTCGACCCCGCGCTGGTCCCGGGCCGCACCGGTCTTCCCCCGCTGACCGCCGACGCCGTCGGCACCGAACTGGCGCTGATCGACTGGGGCGAGGACGTCCTCACCCTGCGCGCCCCCGACGGCCGCTACCTGTCGGTCGCCGACGACGGCTTCCTGCGCGCCTCCGCCGACCAGCCGGGCGGCTGGGTCGTCCAGGAGACCTTCCGGCTGGAACCCTCCGCGGCCCACGGCGGCGGCCACCTCCTGAAGCACCTCGGGACGGGCGGGTACGTCGGTGTCACCGCCGACGGCGTGAAGGTCGCCGGGCGGGACGCCCGGGACGCCGAGGTCTTCGAGGCGGAGTTCGCCGAACGCGGCGAGGACGCGGTGGCGCGCGCCGCCGCCTCGGCCGACGTGGTCCTCGTCGTCGCGGGCAACGACCCGCACATCAACGGGCGTGAGACCGAGGACCGTACGACGCTGCGGCTGCCCGCCCACCAGCGGCGTCTGCTGGACGCCGCCCGCGCGGCGAACCCGGACACCGTGCTGGCGCTGGTCTCCGCCTATCCGTACGCGGTCGGCCACACCGGTCTGCCCGCCCTGCTGTGGACCGCGCACGGCGGCCAGGCGGCGGGCACCGCGCTGGCCCGCGTCCTCGCCGGGGACGTCTCCCCCGCGGGCCGCCTCCCGCAGACCTGGTACGCCTCCGACGACGACCTGCCCGCCCTGCTCGACTACGACGTGATCGGCGGCCGGCAGACCTACCTCTACTTCGAGGGGACTCCGCTCTTCCCCTTCGGGCACGGCCTGTCCTACGCCTCGTTCGCCTACACGGACCTACGGGTCCGCGAGGAGGCCGCCGCGCTGGCCGTCTCCTGCACCGTGACGAACACCGCGGACGTGGCCGGCGACGAGGTCGTCCAGCTCTACACCCGGGCGGTCTCCCCGTCCGTGCCCCGCCCGCGCCGCGCCCTGGCGGCACACCGCCGCGTCCGGATCGGCCCGGGTGCCTCCACGGTCGTCACCTTCGAACTACCGCTCTCCGGCCTGGAGTTCTGGGACGTGACCGTCGGCCGCCGACGCCTCGAACCGGGCTCCTACGAGCTGCAGGTGGGCGCCTCCAGCGAGGACATCCGGCTGGTCGCGAGCATCGAACTCGACGGCGAGCCGGGCACGTTCCGCCCGGTTCGCGAACACGGCCTGAACGCGGTCGACTTCGACGAGCAGCGCGACACCGAGATCGTCGACCGTACGCGGACGGCGGGCGACGCGGTGACCCCGGCGGACGGGAGCGCGGGTGAACTGCTGTACTGGGGCTGCGACTTCGGCGCGGGCGTCACCGGTGTCGTCGTCGAGGCGGCGGGTGAGGGCGTCGTCGAGGTCTCGGTGGACGGCGGGCCGTCGGCGCGGGTTCTTCCGGCGGGCGGCGGGCCGGCCCCCGAGCCGTCGCCGGGCACCGCGCCGGGCACCGAACTCACGGTGAACGGGACGGACGGGCCCTACGACTACCGCACGTTCACCGCCGCGTTCACCGCCGACGGTGTGCACGACGTCCGCCTCGGACTGCGCGGGCCCGTCCGGCTCGCGCACGTCGGCTTCTCCGGTTGAGGGTCCGGAGCGGTCGGCACAGGGGTCCGGCGCCGGAAGGCATCGGTGCCGGGCCCCTCCTCTGCGACGTCGGCCGAGAACGACCGTCGCCGGACACGTCGTTTTCGGTCACGTCCGACCGGCCTGGACCACACCGCCCCGGGCCGGCCGGCCGAGTGCCGGGGCGGTCCCACCCCGGCTGCCCCGACGTGCACATGAGCGATAATCAGCCTCGCTCTGCGCGGCAGGCGAGAGCGATGTGCGACGGGGGAACAGAGTGACCAGGAGTCAGGGGGTCGGCGGCGGCGAGCCGTCCGGCAGAGCGGAGCTCGCGGCCGAGTTGCGCCGCCTGAAGGAGAAGTCCGGACTCAGCTTCGGACGCCTCGCCGACAGGACGCACTACAGCCGCTCGTCATGGGAACGCTTCCTCAACGGCAAGCAACTCCCCACCGCGGTGGCCCTGGAGGAGTTCGCCGCCGCCACGGACGCGGACGCCGACGTGCTGCGCGGACTGCTGGAAGGCGCCCTGGAACCGGCCGACCCGACGGGGCCGACGGGGCCGACGGGGCCGACGGGGCCGAAACCCGGGTCGGACACCGGGGGCGGCGCCGGGACCTCTGCGGAGGCGGGTGCCGGAGGCGGAGCTGGAGGCGAGGCCGGTCTTGCGGCGGCGGCCGGAGCGGGGGTGCCGACCGAGGCCGGCTTCACGGCCCAGGCCGGAGCGGGGGCCGGAACCGCGAGCGGCATCGCAGCCACGTCAGGAACGGGAGCCGGAGCCGGGAACGGCATCGCAGTCGCGGCAGGAGCAGGGGTTCCCGCCGAGGCCGGGACCCCGGCGGACCTGGTGGCCGGGGCGGGAACCGGCACCGGCCTCGGAGCTGCGGCCGGGGCGGGAACCGGCACCGGCCTCGGAGCTGCGGCCGGGGCGGGAACCGGCGCCTTCGCCGGACCTGGCGTCGGTGTCGGGGCTGTGGCCGGGGACGGTGGGGCGGCGGGGCCGGGGGCGTCGACCGTTGTCGGACCGGCGGGCACCGGTGGCGGGCGGCCCGGTGCCGGGCGGGACTGGAAGTCCGGCCTCCGTACGGCCGGGCTGGTCGCCGCCGGTGCCCTGCTGGGCAGTCTCACCACCGCGTTCGCCCTCGGCACCGGCCCGCTCGGCGGGGCGGACAGCGGCGGCGACTCGTCCCCCAACGCGGCGGAGCCGTCCCAGCAGACCCCGCGCCCCGGCTGCTCCGAGGACACCTGCCTGCGGCGCGACCCCCAGGCGATGGACTGCCACTGGGACGCCACGACCGCCCGCGAGACCTGGCTGCGCGGCATGCACATCGAGCTGCGCCACAGCGCCGCCTGCGGGGCGGTCTGGGGCCGCATCGAGAGCGGCGCGGTGGGCGACTCCGTCACCATCAAGGACAAGTACGGCCTCGAACTGACGGCCACGGTCCGGGTGGACCGCGACACCTACACCGGCATGCTCGCCGTCGGCCCCGACGCACAGCCCGAGACGGTGACCGTCTGCGGCAGGATCCCGAGATACCACGCGATGGAGTGCTCGCCGAAGGGCACCGTCCAGCCCTGAACACTCTTTGTCCCACTCCGGGAACGCCGACGGCCGGAGCCCCCGCACAGTCGGGCTCCGGCCGTCGGTTTCGGTGAGGTCCCGGTCAGAGGGCGAGACCCGTCAGCACGAGCACGCGCTCGTAGGTGTAGTCGTCCATCGCGAACCTGACGCCCTCGCGGCCCACGCCGGACTGCTTGGCGCCGCCGTACGGCATCTGGTCGGCGCGGTAGGACGGGACGTCGCCGATGACGACGCCGCCCACCTCCAGGGCGCGGTGCGCGCGGAACGCGGTCTGCAGGTCGTGCGTGAACACGCCCGTCTGGAGGCCGTACTTGGAGTCGTTCGCGGCCTCGAAGGCGGCCGCCTCGCCGTCCACCTTCTGCACGGTCAGGACCGGTCCGAAGACCTCCTCGCAGGAGATCGTGACGTCGGCCGGAACGTCCGCGAGGACGGTCGGGGCGTAGGAGGCGCCGTCGCGCTTGCCGCCGGTGAGCAGCGTGGCGCCGGCCGCGACGGCCTCGTCCACCCACGACTCGACGCGCTCGGCGGCGGCCTCGCTGACCAGCGGGCCGACGTCCGTCGCGTCGTCGGACGGGTCGCCGGTGACCTGGGCCTCGACGGCGGCCACGATGCGCGGCAGCAGGCGGTCGTACACCGCGGCGTCCGCGATCACGCGCTGCACCGAGATGCAGGACTGGCCGCCCTGGTAGTTGGAGAAGGTCGCGATCCGCGTGGCAGCCCAGTCCAGGTCGGCGTCGCTCGCGAAGTCGGCGAGGACGACGGCCGCGCCGTTGCCGCCCAGCTCCAGGGTGCAGTGCTTGCGCGGCACCGAGTCCATGATCGCGTAACCGACCGTCTCGGAACCGGTGAAGGAGATGACGGGAAGGCGCTCGTCCTGGACCAGGGCGGGCATCTTGTCGTTGGCGACCGGCAGGATGCTCCAGGAGCCGGCGGGAAGGTCCGTCTCGGCCAGCAGGTCACCGAGGATCAGACCGGACAGCGGGGTCGCGGGCGCCGGCTTCAGGATGATCGGGGCACCCGCGGCGATGGCCGGGGCGACCTTGTGGGCGCACAGGTTCAGCGGGAAGTTGAAGGGCGCGATGCCGAGGACGACGCCCTTGGGGAAGCGGCGCGTGAGGGCGAGCCTGCCCTGACCGCCCAGGTCGGTGTCGAGGCGCTGCGCCTCGCCGCCGTTGAAGCGGCGGGCCTCCTCCGCGGCGAACCGGAACACGGACACCGCGCGGCCGACCTCGCCCCGGGCCCACTTGATCGGCTTGCCGTTCTCGGCGGAGATGAGCTGCGCGATCTCCTCGGTGCGCTCGGCCAGGCGGCGCGAGACGTGGTCGAGGGCGGCGGCGCGTACGTGGGCGGGGGTCGCGGCGAACTCGTCGCGCACGGCGTACGCGGCGGCCACGGCCTCCTCGACCTGGGCCTCGGTGGGCACGCTGACCTGGCCGACGAGGCGGCCGTCCCACGGCGAGGTGACGTCGAAGGCGGTCTCGCCGGTGGCCTGGCGGCCGACGAGCCAGAAGGCGTGGGTGGAGGTCATGTACGAGTCCCGGCCCTTCCGTGTGTGGGTGACGATGGGGGTGTTCCTGCTGGTGCTGCTCTCCGACCACGGTAGGGCCGCGACCGGCGCGGGGCGTTTGTCCGACGCGTAACAGTCGGGGGCCCGGATGCGCCGGTTTGGACTGATCGGCAGGGTCCGGTCGAGCCTCGCCCGGGAAGGGCGCCGAGCGGGGTCACCCGGCGGACCGTCGTACGCGGAAGGGGACCGTTCACTCCCCCGGCGCGGACGTCGCCTTCAGTGCCAGCCAGAGTTCCATCCGGACGTCGGGGTCGTCCAGGGACCGGCCGAGGATCTCCTCGACCCTGCGCATCCGGTAGCGCAGGGTGTGCCGGTGGACCCCCAGGTCGGCGGCCGCCGCGTCCCACTGCCCGTGGCGCGAGAGCCACGCCCGCAGCGAGGCGACGAGGTCCCCGCGGCCGGTGGCGTCGTGCTCGTGGAGGGCCCGCAGGAGCCCGTCGGCGAACGCCCGCACGGCGTCGTCCGCGAGCAGCGGCAGGACGGACCCGGCAGCCAGCTCCTCGTGCTCGACGAGGGACCTGCCCCGCCGCCGGGCGACGGACAGGGCCTGTTCGGCCTGCTTGTAGGCGGCGCGGGCGGCGATCGGCCCGGCGGGGGCCGACAGCCCGACGACGAGTTCGTCCTCGTCACCGCCGGTCCCGGCGGGCTGCTCGCGCGGGACGGCGCGCGCCGACTCCAGCCCCACGGCGTAGTCCCCGCAGGCCGCGACCGCGGCGCCGCCGTCCACGGCGAGCACGACGAGCCGCTCCCCGTCGGGCACGACGAGCACGGACTCGCCCGAACGCACGGCGGCGGACTCGACGACCTCCGCGAGGCCGCCCAGCGGATCTCCCTTGGCCGCGGGCGCGACGACGGCGGCCTTCGAGGGCACGGGGGCGCCCGCGCGCGCGTGGACGTCGGCGTGCACCCGGCCGGCCGACGCGGACACCGACTCGGCGATGATCAGCCGGAAGGGCGCGTCGAGCAGTTCCCCGTACAGGTCCCCGGCGACGGTCCGCGCGTGGTCGGGTTCGCCGGCGAGCAGCATCCCGAGCACGGCCGCGCCGATCCGCTGCTCGGCGGCGTGCAGCGACCGCGAGCGTTCGGTGGTGAGGGTCAGCAGGGCGATGGCCGAGTGCACGGCGTAGCGCTCGGCGGTGCCGAGGGCGCCCGCGGTGCCGACGGCGAGCGCGGCGCGCGGCCGGCGGCCCGTGCCGAGGGAGTGCAGTTCGACGCGGTCCTCCCCGCCCACCACGGAGCTCGCGGGGGCGGCCCGCTCGCGCAGCCGTTCCACGTCCGGGGTGAGCCGCGCCGCACGGCGTCCCGCCCAGTCCGGGGCGGCGGCGACGACGGAGCCGGACGCGTCGTAGAGGGCCGCCCATCCGTCGACCTGTCCGGCGAGCGCGGAGAGCAGTCCCTCGGGCCCCTCGCTCAGCGCCTGCTTGGTGAGCTCGCGCTGTGCGGCGAACCCGGCGGTGACGGCGCGGTACTGGTCCGCGGCGATGGCGGCGGACACGGCCTTGCTGATGGCGAGGAAGGGGGTGCGCCGGGGCACTTCGAGGAGCGGCAGTCCCTCCTCCTCGGCCGCGTCGACGAGCGCCTTCGGGATCTCGTCGTAGGTGACCCCGACGGCGAAGCCGATCCCGACGACCCCGGCGCCGGCCAGCCGTTTCACGTACCGCCGCATGACCTCGGGGTCGTCCGCGTCCAGTTTGAGCGCGGTGATCAGCAGCAGTTCCCCGCCCTCCATGTACGGGACGGGGTCGGCGAGCTCGCTGACGTGGGCCCAGCGGACGGGCACGTCCAGGCGGTCCTCGCCCGCACGCACCGTGAGCTTGAGCGCGGAGTGGTGGACGAGCGAGGCGAGCGTGGGAGGCATGGGGCCTTCCGGTCGGTGTGATCTCTGTGATCTTTTGTCCGCCGCGTATGAACGGCCTGTGTCGATTCTGCCTCACCGTACGGTCGCCTCGTGCGTTCACACTCGTACGCCCTGGCCGACGGGTCCGCATATCCATGCGTTCCCCCCGATACGCGCCAGCCGATACGTACCACTCGCCGGCTCCCCTGCGTCAGCTCCGCAGGTCCACCAGCAGCGGCGGGGCGTGCTCCCCCTTCACGCTGGTCAGCGACAGCACGGCGTGGCCGGGCGGGACCGCGTGGGCCAGTTCGGAGGCGGACCAGCGCTCCCGCTCGACCTGGCGCACGGTCACGGCGTCGGTGGTCACGGCCTTGCCGGTCACCAGCTTGCGCAGCGCGTGGATGGCGCGGGTCATGGGCTGGTCGGCGAAGACGGTGTGCTGGGCCACGTCGCGCGTCTCCACCCACTCGGTGCCCCAGGACTCGGCGAAGCGGCCGCCGTCCCAGGTCGTGACGCCGGAGAAGGCCATGCGGCAGCCGACCGCGCCGTACAGCGGCCCGTGCAGGGCCTCGGGGATGTCCCCGATGGTCCGCAGGGCGAGGACCACTCCGGCGTTGTGGGACCGCAGGCCCTGGATTCGCCGTACGGTCTCGGCGGTCAGGGCGCCGGTCGCGTCGTCGAGGACCAGGCAGGCGAAGTGCCCGCGCCGGTCGCCTCCGCGGACGACGGCGGCGAACTGGGCGAGCAGGAGCCGGGTGACGAGCTGGGACGCCTCTTCGTAGCCGCGTTCCGGCAGGTCGACGCGGACGCGCAGCGGATGGTGGGCCACCGCCCGCAGCGAGAACGGCCGGGCGCTCGTGCCCGAGCCGAAGAAGTCGGCGAAGAGGGGCCGGTCCAGCAGCGCGAGACGGTCGGCCAGGACCGGGCCGGGGTCGTTCGGGCCCCCGCTCTGCCGCAGCCGCGCCTCCAGTTCGCGGAGCATCGCGGGGTGGCCCCCGGCGGACAGCTCCCGCCGCAGGGGCTCCAGCAGCGCGGGCACGCCTTCGAGCAGCTCGCGCAGCACGGGGATCGTGGGGAACGTGCCGTGCACGGCGCGGTAGGGGCCGAGGAGCTGGGCCAGGGCCGTGGCGGCGCGCCGGACGTCGACGCCGTCGGCGCTCGCGACCAGCCCTTCCGCGAGGAAGGCCGCGGCTTCGTCGGGGTCGTCGCAGTCGGCGTACAGGTCCAGGTCGTGGACGGAGTCGGGGTCGCCGAGCTTCACGACGACGTCATACGACGCGTCGGGGCCGACCGGTGTCCCGGCGGCGGCCACGACGACGACGGCGCAGCGGGCGGTGAGGGCCTGCAGGCCGAGGGACTCGGCGACGGGCCCGACGAGGTGGCGCGTCTTGCCGGAACCCGCCGGTCCGACGGCGAGCAGCGAGGTGCCGAGTGCCGCCGGGCCGAGGGCCGCGCCCGCGCCGGAGTAGGCGAGCGGGGTGCGGTCCCGGGCGACCCACCGGCCGAGCCGCACCTGGGCGGCGAGCAGGTCGTGCGAGGCGGAGCGGACGGGCAGGTCGCGGTCTCCGGAGGGATGGGTCCAGGCCGCGGCGCCCCGGCGCAGCACGGTGTCGCCGAAGACGGCGAGCCGTCCGTCGCGCCTGGCCGTGGTCCAGGCGCGCAGGATCCTGGCGCAGTCGACGTCGTTGATGCGGTTGGTCAGCACTTCGGAGTGCAGCAGTTCCGCCGCCTCGTGCTGTCCGGCAGCCCTCAGTTCGGGCCATTCGGCCGGAGGGCCGGACGGCTGGGGCGGTCCGGCCGGGGACGCGGGCGCGGCGGGCGCCGCGGCCTGCCGGGAGGCGAACCGTTCCCTGGCGAGCGGCCACCATCCGCCCAGTCTGGCGAAGGGCAGCAGGACGAGCCCGGTGATCAGCGCGTAGAGGCCGTAGGTGACCGCCAGGGACTGGAAGACGTCGCCGCCGCCGGCGATCAGTGCCACCAGGGACAGCACCGGGTCGACGATCGGCAGGGGTTCCCATCCGACGCCGGGAAAGGCGTCCGGCCAGACGAACGTCAGGGTCAGCAGGGCCGCGAGGGCCGCGATGACGGCCCGGCGGGGCTGGGCGCGCCTGACGACGAGGTGATGGGCGATCTCGCGCCAGCTTCCGAGGCGTCCCATCGTGTAGACCAGCGCGGCGAAGAAGAGGCCGTCGTAGACGATGCGGGCCTCGCCGCCCTGCCAGGACTTCGGGGCGGTCGTCCCGCCCCACCACCAGTCCTCCGGCGTGAACAGTTTCAGCACGACCAGTTGGTAGGGGAAGTTCCCCCGGCGCCACAGGGACCAGACGACGAGTCCGAGCACCAGGGGGATCAGCAGGCCGACGATCGTCACGGAGGGCAGCCGCTCCCGCTCCTTCGGGGCCCGGGGGGCGGCGTATCCGTACCGCCAGATCCCCAGGGGCGCGTCGGGGCGCGGCTCGTTGAGCCAGTCCCGTACGGCGGGGCGGGAGGCCGGCGGGGTGGTGGGCACGGGCGGCGGGGCCGAGGGCCTGGGCGGAGCGCCACCGGGGACGGCCCCGGGGGGTGCGGCCGGACGAGGCACGGGGTCGGCATGCGTGCCACGTGCGTCGCGCGTACCGTCGAAGTCCATCGTGTGCGCCCCCCTGACCAGCCAGTCCGCCTGTCGCTCTCAGGCCAATCTAGTGGTCCCGCGGGGCGAGTTCACCGTTTACACGGCCGGGCCCGCGACGGGACGGGGCGCCGCGCGTCCGCTCCTCTATGTCCACCGCGGACAACGAATTCCTCCGACAACGCCCACATGGCGCATGCCGAGCCCCCCTCCTCGGCTCTAGCCTGCGAAGAAAAGAAGGCAAGCGTCCGAAAACCCCCCGCCCGGACCGCCCCGCATCCGCCGGGGACCGTCCGGTTCGCAAGATCATCAGGGAGCCCCTCATGACCGCAGTTCCGCAGGAGCGCCGCGTCGTCACCGCCATCCCCGGCCCGAAGTCGCAGGAGCTGCAGGCCCGGCGCCTCGCCGCGGTCGCGGCCGGTGTGGGTTCGACGCTCCCGGTCTTCACCGCGCGCGCCGGCGGCGGCATCATCGAGGACGTCGACGGCAACCGCCTCATCGACTTCGGCTCCGGCATCGCCGTGACGTCGGTCGGCGCGAGCGCCGAGGCGGTCGTGCGCCGGGCCTCCGCCCAGCTGCAGGACTTCACCCACACCTGCTTCATGGTCACGCCGTACGAGGGCTACGTCGCCGTCGCCGAGGCGCTCGCCGAGCTGACCCCGGGCGACCACGCCAAGAAGTCCGCCCTGTTCAACTCGGGTGCCGAGGCCGTCGAGAACGCCGTCAAGATCGCCCGCGCGTACACCAAGCGCCAGGCCGTCGTCGTCTTCGACCACGGCTACCACGGCCGTACGAACCTCACGATGGCGCTGACCGCCAAGAACATGCCGTACAAGAACGGCTTCGGTCCGTTCGCGCCCGAGGTCTACCGCGTGCCGGTCGCCTACGGCTACCGCTGGCTGACGGGCCCGGAGAACGCCGGCGCCGAGGCGTCCGCCCAGGCCATCGACATGATCAACAAGCAGATCGGCGCCGACAACGTCGCCGCGATCATCATCGAGCCGGTGCTCGGCGAGGGCGGCTTCATCGAGCCCGCGAAGGGCTTCCTGCCGGCGATCCGCCAGTTCGCCGCGGACAACGGCATCGTCTTCGTCGCGGACGAGATCCAGTCCGGCTTCTGCCGCACCGGCCAGTGGTTCGCCTGTGAGGACGAGGGCATCGTCCCGGACCTGATCACGACCGCCAAGGGCATCGCGGGCGGCCTGCCGCTCGCCGCCGTGACGGGCCGCGCCGAGATCATGGACGCCGCCCACGCGGGCGGCCTGGGCGGCACCTACGGCGGCAACCCGGTGGCCTGCGCCGGTGCGCTCGGCTCGATCGAGACGATGAAGGAGCTCGACCTCAACGCCAGGGCGAAGCACATCGAGTCGGTCATGAAGACCCGTCTCGGCGCCATGGCGGAGAAGTTCGAGATCATCGGCGAGGTCCGCGGACGCGGCGCCATGATCGCGATCGAGCTGGTCAAGGACCCGGCCACCAAGGAGCCGAACCCGGAGGCGGCCGGCGCGCTCGCCAAGGCCTGCCACCAGGAGGGCCTGCTGGTCCTGACCTGTGGCACCTACGGCAACGTCCTCCGCTTCCTGCCCCCGCTGGTCATCGGCGACGACCTCCTGAACGAGGGCCTCGACATCATCGAGCAGGCCTTCACCCGCATCTGACGCGCACACCGCCGCAGCACCGGAGTCCCGGTAACCGCCCACGGGCGGATTCCGCCGGACTCCGGTGCTGCGGCGTTCCCGTGGGGGCGTGTGAAGAAGGTGTGCGAGGTGCATGGCGGGACGCGAATCCGTCTGTCGGAGCCCCACCCCCTGCCGTAGGTTCTAACCGGATCAGGGACACACCCGTCCGCAGGGGACTGCGGGCTGCACCGGGCCGAGACCTCCCGGCTCCGCCCTGGCCGTGCCCTCGCGCACACACCCGGAGCTTGCGGCTCCGGTTCTCCTCACCGATCGGACGCCGCCCGCCCCAAACCCCCCGGGGCGCGCGGTATTCCGGTCCGGACGGCCGCCTCGGAACCACCCCCCCTGTTCCGAGGCGGCCGGCTCCTTCCTCCCGTCCCTCCCGCCGGCGCCGGACCATGGCAGTCTGTCCCCCATGTCCCGCACGCCCCTCCTGCTCGGCCTGCCCGCCCTGTGCTTCGCGCTCATCACCTGGCAGGTCGCGGCGGACGGCCCGCTCGTGGGCCTGGACGAGCGGCTGAGCGACGGCCTGGTCCACCCCGACCGGTTCTCCGAACTGCTCGCCGACCTGGGCAGTGTCCAGGTGGCGGTGCCGGTCCTCGCACTGGCGCTGCTCCCCGTCGCCCGGCGGAACCGCGCCGCCGGCCTGGACCGCTGGTGGCTGCCCCCGGCCGCCGCCGCGGTCCTGATGCTCCTCGTCCCCGCGGTGATCGTGCCCCTGAAGGAACTCGTCTCCCGGCCGGGCCCCCCGGTCATGGGGCCCGGTACCGGCTTCTATCCCTCGGGGCACACCGCCACCGCCTTCGTCGCGTACGGGGCGGCGGTCCTGCTCCTCCTCCCGCTGCTCCGCACCGCCGGAGCCCGGGGCGCGCTGCTGTTCGCCTGTGTGGCCCTGAACGCGTGCGTGGCCTTCGGTCTGGTGCGGCGCGGCTACCACTGGCCACTGGACGTCGTGGCCAGTTGGTGCCTCTGCGCGGTGCTGCTGTCCTGTCTGTGGCTCTTCCTCAGCCGAAGTACGCGTCGAAGTTCCGCGAGAACTCCCAGCCCCCGAACCGGTCCCAGTTGACCGACCACGTCATCAGACCGCGCAGGCCCGGCCAGGTGCCGTGGGTCGCGTACGAGCCGCAGTTGGTCCTCTTCGTCAGGCAGTCGAGGGTCTTGGTGACCTCGGCCGGGGACACGTAGCCGTTGCCCGCGTTGGTGGTGGCGGGCATGCCGACGGCTATCTGGTCGGGCCTCAGCGGCGGGAAGACGTTGTTCGCGTCGCCCGCGACCGGGAAGCCGGTCAGGAGCATGTCGGTCATCGCGATGTGGAAGTCGGCGCCGCCCATGGAGTGGTACTGGTTGTCGAGGCCCATGATCGACCCGGAGTTGTAGTCCTGGACGTGCAGGAGGGTCAGGTCGTCCCGCAGGGCGTGGATCACCGGGAGGTACGCCCCGGCGCGCGGGTCCTGGCCGCCCCACTTGCCGGTGCCGTAGTACTGGTAGCCGAGCTGGACGAAGAACGTCTCCGGGGCCATGCTCAGCACGAACTTCGAGCCGTACTTGGCCTTCAGGGTCTTCAGGGCCGAGATGAGGTTGACGATCACCGGGGTGGTCGGGCTCTTGAAGTTCGTGTCGCTCGCGTCGAGGGAGAGCGAGTGGCCCTCGAAGTCGATGTCCAGGCCGTCCAGGCCGTAGGTGTCGATGATCTTCGAGACCGAGGAGACGAAGGTGTCACGGGCGGCCGTGGTGCTCAGCTGGACCTGTCCGTTCTGGCCGCCGATCGAGATCAGCACCTTCTTGCCGGCCGCCTGCTTGGCCTTGATCGCCGCTTTGAAGTCGGCGTCGCTCTCGACCGTGGGGCACTCGGTGACCGGGCAGCGGTTGAAGCGGATGTCCCCCGAGGTGACCGAGGTCGGCTCGCCGAAGGCCAGGTCGATGACGTCCCAGCTGTCGGGCACGTCGGCCATGCGCGTGTAGCCGGCGCCGTTGGCGAAGCTCGCGTGGAGGTAGCCGACGAGCGCGTGCGCGGGCAGGTCGGAGGAGCCTCCGCCCCCGCCGCCGGATCCGGCCGAGGTGGTCGCGGTGACGGTCGCCGACTTCGCGGACTCGCCCGCGTCGTTCACCGCGGCGACCTGGAAGGAGTACGCGGTGGAGGCGGTGAGCCCGCTCACGGTGGCCGAGGTCCCGGTGACCGTCTGGACCTTCACCCCGTCGCGGTAGACGGCGTAGCCGGTCGCGCCGGACACCGCCGTCCAGGACAGGCCGACCGAGGAGGACGTGACCGTGCCGGTCCTCAGACCGGTGGGCGCGGCCGGCGGCTGCCCCGCGTCGGCTCCGGGACCTGTCAGCGACAGGTCGTCGGCCCAGTAGGCGCCGGTGCCGTACCAGCCGTGCGTGTAGATCGTGACCTGCCTGGTGGAGGCACCGGTGCGGAAGGTGGTGCTGAGCTTCTGCCAGTCCGCGGCGGACGGGGTCCAGGTGCTGACGTCGGTGGTGCCGGTGCCGGTCGCACCGAGGTAGACGTAGGCGCCGCGGACGTGGCCGGAGAGGGTGTACTGCGCGTCCGGCTTCACCGTCACGGTCTGCGAGCACTGCGCGTGGTCACTGCCGGCCGGGGTCGCCATCATCGCCGAACTACCGCTGTGAACAGGCGAGTTGACGGTCGTGGACGCCGTACAGGTCCAGTTGCCCAGGCCCGACTCGAAGCCGCCGTTCTTGACGAGGTCGACGTCCGCGGCCCGGGCGGCCGAGGAGAGCGCCACCAGGCCGGGCACGGCGAGGACGGTGGCCGCACAGGCTGCGAGCAGCCTTCGGCTGCGGTGTGCGAGGGGTCTGTCGTGTGGAGCGGGGGCCATGACTGCCTCCGGGCATGGGGGAGTTGGGGGAGAAAGCGCGCGCCCAACTTGGTCCAGACCAATTCGGTTGTCAAGTCCTCCGGCAGGCAACGGAGTTCGGACCGGGTCCGGGATCTCCTCCTCACCGGCGCCGGTCCCCGTCGCCGGCGAGGCCCGCCGCGGCCTCGTGCATGGCCAGTTCGAGCAGCGCCGGGTCGGTGAGCGTGCCCGAGCCGTCCGGCTCGACCAGCCAGCGGACCCCGCCGGCCACCCGTCCCGGGTAGGGCACCACGATCCAGGTGCCGGGGCCCGCCGTGCGCACCCCCGTGCCCAGCCACCTGGCGGCGGTGCCCGCGGGCACGAAGAAGCCCATCCGGGCGTCGCCGAAGTCGACGAGCACCGGGCCGGGCCGGTCGAGCACCCGGGTCAGCACGTCGAGGGTCGGATAGCCGAGCTCGGCCGGCAGGATCAGGACGTCCCAGACCTTTCCCGCCGGCAGCAGCGCGACCCCTCGGGGGCCGCGCTCCCACTCCCAGCGGCACGCCTCGGGGTCCGGAGCCACGGATGCCAGCCACTCGACCGCCGCCTTGGGCCCTGTCATGACGGAACCTCCCTCTCGTGTCGACGCGGGTCGCGTCACAGGGGGAGAGGGAGGTCCGGGCGGTTCATTACGCGGGTTCCGGAGAAGAATCGACAAGCATCCAACTCACCGGCCGCCGCTCCTCAAAGGGCGAACCTTGGCTGACGCGGCACTAGCTGTCGAAGCCGAGGCCCAGTCTGTCCATCGCCTTCAGCCACAGGTTGCGCCGGCCGCCGTGCGTGTCCGCCCGTGCCAGCGACCACTTGGTGAGCGCGATGCCGGTCCAGGCGAACGGCTCGGGCGGGAACGGCAGCGGCTTCCTGCGGACCATCTCCAGCTCGGTGCGTTCGGTGCGCTCCCCCGCCAGCAGGTCGAGCATCACCTCCGCGCCGAACCGGGTGGAGCCCACGCCGAGGCCCGTGTAGCCGGCCGCGTAGGCGACCTTGCCCTGGTGGGCGCTGCCGAAGAACGCCGAGAACCGGGAGCAGGTGTCGATGGCGCCGCCCCAGGCGTGGGAGAAGCGGACGCCCTCCAGCTGCGGGAAACAGGTGAAGAAGTGCCCGGCGAGCTTGGCGTAGGTCTCCGGGCGGTCGTCGTACTCGGCGCGCACCCGGCCGCCGTAGTGGTGGATCGCGTCGTAGCCGCCCCACAGGACGCGGTTGTCGGCGGAGAGCCGGAAGTAGTGGAACTGGTTCGCCGAGTCGCCGAGCCCCTGGCGGTTCTTCCAGCCGACGGAGGCGAGCTGTTCGGGGGTGAGCGGTTCGGTCATCAGCGCGTAGTCGTAGACCGGGACGGTGTACGGGCGGACGCGCCTGACCAGGCTGGGGAAGATGTTGGTGCCGAGGGCCACCCGACGGGCGCGGACCGAGCCGTACGGGGTGCGGACGGCCATGCCGGCGCCGTACGGCTTCAGGTCGAGGGCGGGCGTGTGCTCGTACACCCGCACCCCGAGCTCCACGCACGCGCGCTTGAGGCCCCAGGCCAGCTTCGCCGGGTGGAGCATGGCGACCCCGCGGCGGTCGTGCAGCCCCGCCAGGAAGGTCGGGGAGTCGACCTGTTCCCGTACCGCCGCGGCGTCGAGGAACTCGATGCCCTCGGCGAGGCCCCGCCGCTCCAGCTCCTGGTACCACTCGCGCAGTTCGGCCGCCTGATGCGGCTCGGTGGCGACGTCGATCTCGCCGCTGCGCTCGAAGTCGCAGTCGAGGGAGTAGCGGGCGACGGCCGCCTCGATCCCGTCGAGGTTGCGGGCGCCCAGCTCCTCCAGCTTCCCGATCTCGCCCGGCCAGCGGGCGAGCCCGTTGGCCAGGCCGTGCGTGAGGGAGGCGGCGCAGAAGCCGCCGTTGCGGCCCGAGGCGGCCCAGCCCACCTCGCGGCCCTCCACCAGGACGACGTCCCGCCCGGGGTCGCGCTCCTTGGCGATCAGCGCGGTCCACAGCCCGCTGTAGCCGCCGCCGACGACGAGCAGGTCGCAGGTCTCGGCACCGGTGAGCGCGGGCTCGGGGCGGGGCCTGCCGGGGTCGTCCAGCCAGTACGGGACCGGCTGGGCGTCGGAAAGGGATTTCGTCCACTGATTACCACGGGTCATGGCGCTTGGGGCCATGATTTCAACTCCCCACAAGGGTGACGGGTGTTATGCCTTCTGCCTGTTCCGGCGATTTCCGATGATCATTCCGGACAGGACGAACAGGACGGCGACGAGGAACATGGCCGTACCGATGACATTGATCTGGACGGGTGTTCCGCGCTGTGCCGAACCCCAGACGAACATGGGGAACGTGACGGTCGAGCCCGCGTTGAAATTGGTGATGATGAAATCGTCGAAGGAGAGCGCGAAGGCGAGCAGCGCGCCCGCGGCGATTCCGGGGGCGGCGATGGGCAGGGTGACCCGCAGGAAGGTCTGCGCCGGTCCTGCGTAGAGGTCCTGGGCGGCCTGTTCCAGCCTCGGGTCCATCGACATGACACGGGCCTTGACGGCCGTGACGACGAAGCTGAGGCAGAACATGATGTGGGCGATCAGGATCGTCCAGAAGCCGAGCTGGGCGCCCATGTTGAGGAACAGGGTGAGCAGCGAGGCGGCCATGACGACCTCGGGCATCGCCATCGGCAGGAAGATCAGCGAGTTCACGGCGCCGCGCGCGCGGAAGCGGTAGCGGACCAGCGCGAAGGCGATCATCGTGCCGAGGACGGTGGCCCCGAGCGTCGCCCAGACGGCGATCTGGAGGCTGAGCCCGAGCGAGCCGCACATGTCGGCGACGCCGCACGGGTCCTTCCAGGCGTCCGTGGAGAACCGCTGCCACTCGTAGTTGAAGCGCCCCTTCGGTTTGTTGAAGGAGAACACCGTGACGACGACGTTGGGCAGCAGCAGATAGGAGAGCGTCAGCAGTCCCGCGATGACGACGAGATGGCGCTTGAGCCAGTTGACGAAGGGCATTTAGACCAGGTCCTCCGTCCCGGACCGGCGGATGTAGACCGTGACCATGAGGAGGATCCCGGCCATGAGGATGAAGGAGAGGGCGGCGGCCGTCGGATAGTCCAGGATCCTCAGGAACTGGGTCTGGATGACGTTGCCGATCATGCGGGTGTCGGTCGAGCCGAGGAGTTCGGCGTTGACGTAGTCGCCGGACGCCGGGATGAAGGTCAGCAGCGTTCCGGAGACCACGCCCGGCATCGACAGCGGGAAGGTGACCTTGCGGAAGGTCGTCCAGGGTCTGGCGTACAGGTCGCCCGCGGCCTCGTGCAGCCGGCCGTCGATGCGTTCCAGCGAGGTGTAGAGCGGCAGGATCATGAACGGCAGGAAGTTGTACGTCAGACCGCACACGACGGCCAGTGGCGTCGCGAGGACGCGGTCGCCCGCGGTCCAGCCGAGCCAGGTGGTGACGTCGAGCACGTGCAGCGTGTTGAGCGCGCCGACGACCGGGCCGCTGTCGGCGAGGATCGTCTTCCAGGCCAGGGTGCGGATCAGGAAGCTGGTGAAGAAGGGCGCGATCACCAGGATCATGATCAGGTTGCGCCAGCGGCCCGCGCGGAAGGCGATCAGGTATGCCAGCGGGTAGCCGAGCAGCAGGCACAGGACCGTGGCGGCGGCCGCGTAGGAGACCGAGCGCAGGAACTGCGGCCAGTACTCCGTGAGCGCGTCCCAGTAGGTCGCGAAGTGCCAGGTGACCTTGTAGCCCTCCTCCAGGGAGCCCGTCTGCACGGACGTGGAGGCCTGGTAGATCATCGGCAGCGCGAAGAAGACGACCAGCCAGAGCAGGCCGGGCAGCAGCAGCCAGTACGGGACGAGGCGGCCCCGCTTCTTCGGCGGCTTCGGGTCGGCCGGCGGCGCGAGGGGTGGCGCTTCGGCCTCGGTGACGGTGGCCATCAGGCGGCCTCCTCCTCGGCCGTGTCGACACCGGCGTCGATGTCCTGGTTCGCGTCGAGGCCGAACGTGTGCGCCGGGCTCCAGTGCAGGACGACCTCCGCGCCGGGGACGAGCCGGGAGTCGCGCTCGATGTTCTGGGCGTAGACCTCGAACTCGGGGCAGACGGCGCTGTCGACGACGTACTGCGTGGAGACGCCGATGAAGCTGGAGTGGGCGATCCTGCCGGTGATCCGGTTGCGGCCGGCGGGTATCTCGCCCGCGTCGTCGGCGTGCGTGAGGGAGATCTTCTCCGGGCGGACGCCGACGAGGACCTTGCCGCCGGCCTGCGCAGGGGCCGAACATCGCGCCCGGGGCAGCACCAGCTTGCCGCCGCCCGCCTTCAGGACGACGTCCTCGCCGCTCCTGGTGTCCACCTCGGCCTCGATGAGGTTCGAGGTGCCGAGGAAGTTGGCGACGAACGTGGTCCGCGGGTTCTCGTACAGGTCGGCGGGCGAGCCGAGCTGCTCGACACGGCCCCCGTTCATCACGGCGACCGTGTCGGCCATGGTCATGGCCTCCTCCTGGTCGTGCGTGACGTGCACGAAGGTGATGCCGACCTCGGTCTGGATCCGCTTGAGCTCCAGCTGCATCTGGCGGCGCAGCTTGAGGTCGAGGGCACCGAGCGGCTCGTCCAGGAGCAGCACCTTGGGGTGGTTGATCAGCGCGCGGGCGACCGCGACGCGCTGCTGCTGGCCGCCGGAGAGCTGGTGGGGTTTCTTGCGCGCCTGCTCACCGAGCTGGACCAGGTCGAGCATCTCCTCGACCTGCTTCTTGACGCTCTTGATGCCGCGCCGGCGCAGGCCGAAGGCGACGTTCTCGAAGATGTCCAGGTGCGGGAAGAGCGCGTACGACTGGAAGACGGTGTTCACCGGACGCTTGTAGGGCGGCAGGTGCGTCACCTCCTGGTCGCCGAGGTGCACGGTGCCGGAGGAAGGTTCCTCCAGACCGGCGATCATGCGCAGGGTGGTCGTCTTGCCGCAGCCCGAGGCGCCGAGCAGGGCGAAGAAGGAGCCCTGCGGCACGGTCAGGTCGAGCGGGTGCACGGCGGTGAAGGAGCCGTAGGTCTTGCTGATCCCGGTGAGGCGGACGTCGCCGCTGTTCTCTGTCGTCATCATCGTCACGCCCCTGTGAGCTTCGCGAACTTCTCTTCACAGGCCGTCTCTTCCTTCTGGCTCAGCGCGCGGAAGGAGTGGGACCTGGCCTGCATGGCCTTGTCGGGAACGATCAGCGGGTTGTTCGCCGCGCCCTCGTCGATCTTGGCAAGGTAGGGCTTCACGCCTTCGACCGGAGTCGCGTAGTTGATGTACGCGGCGAGCGCGGCGGCCTGCTCCGGCTCGTAGTAGAAGTCGATCAGCCGCTCGGCGTTCGTCTTGTGACGCGCCTTGTTGGGGACCAGCAGGTTGTCGGTCGACGTCATGTAGCCGCTGTCCGGTATGACGAAGTCGATCTCCGGGCTGTCGTTCTTGAGCTGGACGACGTCGCCGGCCCAGGCGACACAGGCCGCGATGTCGCCCTTGGTGAGGTCGGAAGTGTAGTCGTTGCCCGTGAAGCGGCGGATCTGGCCCTTGTCGACGGCCTTCTGCAGCCGGGCGATCGCCGCGTCGAAATCGTCGTCGGTGAACTTCCCCGGGTCCTTGCCCATGTCGAGCATGGTCATGCCCATGGTGTCGCGCATCTCCGAGAGGAACGAGACGCGGCCCTTGAGCTTCGGGTTGTCGAGGAGGTCGGAGACCGACTTCACCTCGATGCCGTCGAGGGCCTTCCTGTTGAAGGCGATGACGGTGGGGATGCCCTGCCACGGGTAGGAGTAGGCGCGTCCCGGGTCCCAGTCCGGGTTGCGGAACTGCGGCGACAGGTTGGTGTAGGCGTGCGGAAGGTTGGACGGGTCCAGTTTCTGGACCCAGCCCAGCCGGATCACGCGGGCGGCCAGCCAGTCGGTGAGGACGATCAGGTCGCGGCCGGTGTCCTGGCCCGCGGCGAGCTGCGGCTTGATCTTGGCGAAGAACTCGCTGTTGTCGTTGATGTCCTCGGTGTACTTGACCGAGATGCCCGTCCGCTTGCGGAAGGTGTCCAGCGTCGGATGGTGCTTGCCGCTGTCGTCGAGGTCGATGTACTCGGTCCAGTTGGAGAAGCTGAGGGTCTTCTCCGTGGCCGAGTGGTCCTGGGCGGAGGTGCCGCCCTGGGTCCGGCCGGCAGCGGGGATCCCGCAGCCGGTCAGCGCCCCGAGTCCGCCGACGGCCAGCGCGCCGCCCGCCGAGGCGCGCAGCAGCGAACGGCGGGTGAGGGACGCCCTGCCGCTGCGGAGGCTGCGCCGCATGGCGGCCAGTTGTGCCGGGGACGGGCGTTCGGGCTCGTACTGCTCCATGCTCTGGTGCCCTTTCGGATGGATCGCGGCCGTGGTCGCGGCCTGGTCTGCCACAAGGTCGTAGCCGGTCCGCCGGCTACGACCGGTCCCCGAAGACGGTGCGGTGCCAGTCCTTCTCGGCGACCGCGGTGTTGTCGAACATGACGTGCTTGACCTGGGTGTATTCCTCGAAAGAGTAGGCGGACATGTCCTTGCCGAAGCCGGATGCCTTGTATCCGCCGTGCGGCATCTCGCTGATGATCGGGATGTGGTCGTTGACCCACACGCAGCCGGCCTTGATCTCGCGGGTCGCGCGGTTCGCCCGGTAGACGTCGCGGCTCCAGGCGGAGGCGGCCAGTCCGTACGGGGTGTCGTTGGCCAGCGCGATGCCCTCGTCGTCGGTGTCGAAGGGCAGCACCACGAGCACCGGGCCGAAGATCTCGGCCTGCACGATCTCGCTGTCCTGCGCGGCGTCCACGACGAGCGTGGGGGCGTAGTACGCGCCCTTCTCCAGCTCTCCCCCCGGGGCCTCGCCGCCGGTGACCACGCGCGCGTGGCCGCGGGCCCGGTCGACGAATCCGGCGACGCGGTCGCGCTGGGCGTGCGAGATCAGCGGTCCGAGGTCGGTGCCGGGCGCGAACGGGTCGCCCACCCGGACGCTCGCCATCAGGGCGGCGGTGCGCTCGACGAACGCCTCGTAGAGAGGCCGCTGCACGTACGCGCGCGTGGCGGCCGTGCAGTCCTGCCCGGTGTTGATGAGCGAACCGGCGACCGCGCCCTGCGCGGCGGCCTCCAGGTCCGCGTCGTCGAAGACGACGAAGGGCGCCTTGCCGCCGAGCTCCAGGTGGAGGCGCTTGACGGTCGAGGTGGCGATCTCGGCGACGCGCCTGCCGACGGCGGTCGAGCCGGTGAAGGACGTCATGGCGACGTCGGGGTGGCCGACGAGGTGCTCGCCCGCCTCCTTGCCGAGGCCCGTGACGATGTTGATCACACCGTCCGGGATGCCCGCGTGGGTGGCCGCCTCGGCGAACAGCAGGGAGGTCAGCGGGGTCGGCTCGGCGGGCTTCAGCACGATCGTGTTGCCGGCCGCGATCGCGGGGAGGATCTTCCAGGCGGCCATCTGGAGCGGGTAGTTCCAGGGCGCTATGGAGCCGACGACACCGATGGGCTCGCGGCGTACGTACGAGGTGTGGTCGCCGGAGTACTCACCGGCCGACTGGCCCTGCAGGTGCCGGGCGGCGCCCGCGAAGAACGCGGTGTTGTCGATGGTGCCCGGGACGTCGAACTCACGGGTGAGCTTGAGGGGCTTTCCGCACTGCAGCGACTCGGCCTGCGCGAACTCCTCGGCCCGGTCGGCGAGCACGGCGGCGAACCGGTGCAGCGCGTCGGACCGCTCCCCGGGGGTGGTGGCCGCCCAGCCGGGGAACGCCGCGCGGGCGGCCGCGACGGCGGCGTCCACGTCGGCGGTGCTCGCCAGCTCGTACGTGTACACCTCCTCGCCGGTGGCGGGGTTCACGACCGCGTGCGTACGGCCGGAGGTGCCCTTCGTCAGGCGGCCCCCGATGTACTGCGCGCCGTCCGCGAGGCGGTCCTGCGCCTGGAAGCGATGGCCCGGATTGTGCATGTCGCTCTCCTCCGCCGTCCTCCCGTCAAGACGAGGGTAGGCGTAGCTCCAGCTCGATTTGAGTGCCGATCCTGACAGAGCAAAAGGACTCCAACAAGTGATTCCGTTGTTGCCTTTTGGTTACGCGACGGAATCCTTTGACCAGGTGTCGAGTCCTCCCGGAAAAGGCGGGACGGTGTGTCAGTGGTGCGTGCCAAAGTGGCGTGCATGGTGAAGATCGATACACGCGAGGCGCTGGTCAGCGCGGTAGCCTCGGGGGCACCGGTGAAGTACCTGCACTTCTGGGGGCACCGCCCGAGGCCGGACGGCTCGGTGGGACCGAGCTGTCTCAGCCAGTGGTGGCCGTCGCCCTTCGTCGTCGAGGGAGTCGAGTACGCGACGGCGGAGCACTGGATGATGGCGTCCAAGGCGCGCCTCTTCCGTGACGCCGAGGCCGAGCGGCAGGCGGTCGCCGCGGAGAACCCCGCGCTCGCCAAGAAGGCCGGGCGGCTGGTGCGCGGCTTCGACGAGACCGTGTGGCAGCGCGAGCGGTTCGGGATCGTCGTCGAGGGCAGCGTCCACAAGTTCGCCGCCCACCCCGACCTGCGGGCGTTCCTGGTGGGCACGGGCGGGCGGGTGCTGGTCGAGGCGAGCCCCATGGACCGGGTCTGGGGCATCGGACTCTCCGCCACCGACCAGGGCGCCTACGACCCCCGCCGCTGGCGGGGCGAGAACCTGCTGGGCTTCGCCCTGATGGAGGCACGCGAGCGACTGCGCTAGCCGCTGGGCTCGGCAGCGGGGCGGCGGCTCCACGGGCGCCCTCGACGGTTCTCCGCGGGTGCCCTCGGCACCTCTCGGCACGTGCCCGGCAGCGCGACGGCCCGGATGCAGCGGCGGACGATCCGGCCGAGACTGTGCGCGTGACCGGCACCGATACGGAGCGGGACGACACCGCGCCCCCAGGCCCCCGCACCCCGAACCAGTCGCTGGCACTGACGGCGATGCTCTTCGCGGTGTCGATGACGTTCATCGACCAGACGATCGTGTCCATCGCGGCACCGGACATCGTCCGCGAACTGGGACTCTCGGCGTCCGGCATGCAGTGGGTGGTGAACGCCTACCTGCTGTCGCTGGCCGCCTTCTTCGCCCTCGGCGGACGACTGGCCGACCTGCTCGGACCACGCCGGATCGTGGTCACCGGCACCCTCGTGTTCGTCGTCTCGTCGGTGCTGTGCGGCTGTGTGCCCGAGGGGGACCTCGCCCAGCCCTGGCTGATCGTCTTCCGGGCGACCCAGGGCCTGGGGGCCGCCCTCCTCTTCCCCGCGGCGCTCGCCGTGGTCGTGGCCGTGTTCCCGGTGGAACGGCGTGGCCGGGCCCTGGCCCTCTTCTTCGGGCTGTCGGGAGCGCTGACGGCCGTCGGTCCGCTGCTGGGCGGCTGGCTCACGGCGTGGACCTGGCGAGCGATCTTCTGGGTCAACGTGCCCGTCGCCGTCGTGGCCCTCGTCCTGACCGTGCTGGCGCGCATTCCCGACCGGCGGCGCGACGAGTCGCTGGACGGCGTCGGGGCCGTGCTCATCGCAGTGGGCATGGGCCTGAGCGTGCTCGGATTCCAGCAGGCCGCGTCCTGGGGCTGGGACAGCGTGGCGACCTGGGCCTGCATCGTGGGCGGCCTCGTCGTCCTGGTCCTGTTCTGCCGCTACGAACGGGACCGGCGCCATCCGCTGGTCGACCTGACGGTCTTCCGGGACAAGGCGTTCACCGTGGACGCCCTGGTGCTCTTCTTCGCCATGCTGGCCTTCGTCCCGGTCTTCTTCTTCGCCTCGGTCTACGCCCAGGTCTCCCTCAGCGCCTCCCCCAACCAGGCGGCGCTCTACCTGCTGTACTTCTTCGCGGGCTTCGCGATCGCCTCCCAGTGGGGCGGCCGCATGCTGGACAAGAAGGGCGCGCGGCCGCCCATGAAGATCGGCACCGCCCTGGGCGCGGTCGGGTTCTACCTCTGGGCCGGCAAGCTGACCGACCTGTCGATGCACGACCAGTGGCCCTACGTCGCCCTCGCGGGCGCCGGCATCGGCTTCGTCCTGGCGCCCGCGTCCACCGACGCCGTCAACCGGTCCATCGGCGCCTCCTACGGCGAGGTCACCGGCATCACGCAGACCGTCCGCAACTACGCGGCGAGCGTGGGTCTCGCCGTCTTCGGGACCGTCCTGACGCACACGATGACGGACAGGGTCGTCTCGACGCTCACGTCCCACGGCTTGTCGTCGTCCGCGGCCCACGGCATCGCCGACGACATCGCCCAGGCCGTCACGGGCAACTCCGACGCACGGCAGCCCACGGGCACCGGCGCCACGGCGTCGACCATGCGCGACGTGATGGCGAGCGTGCGGACGGACTTCGCCGAGGCCAACCAGTACGTCTTCTACGGCATGGCGATCGCGCTCGCCGTCGGATTCCTCTGCGCCCTGCGCCACCCCGGGGGCCACGGGAGGGCGACGGCGCGGGACGATCCCCCGCCGGCCGGCTGACACCGCCGCCGGAGCGGTCCGCGGACGCGCCGGCCGCGGGTCCGGATCATCGCCGGTGTGTCACCAGGGAGGTGGAGAAGCCCTCGTCGCCGCCCGTGTCCCAGCCGTCGTCGTCCTCCGGGGCGTAGACGATGACCAGGACGAACACGGCGACGGCAAGGACCAGCCCGACGGCTCCGAGGATGACCCCGGCCAGCGCCTGCCCGGGGTTCGTGGCCTCGCCGCGACGGGCCTTGGCCCCGCCGATCAGCCCGAAGACCACCGCGAGGACGCCCAGCACGATCGCCAGCGGCCACAGGATGAACAGGATCGCCGCGAGGATGCCCAGCACGAGCCCGGCGGTTCCCATCCCGTTGCTCGGCATGGGCTGCCCCGCGGGCCAGAATCCGTAGCCCTGGCCCGGATAGGCGGTACCGGTGGGATGGCCGGGGTACTGCGGATAGCCGTATCCGTAGCCGTACGGGAGGCCGGGACCGCCGGGGGCGATCGGCGGCGGGGGAACGGGCTCGCCGGGGAAGGGCTGCGGGTAGGGGGTGCGGGCCGTCGGCGCGGCGAAGGGGCTGTCCCAGGGCCCGCCGGGGTGCGCGGGTCCGGGCGGGACCGGTGCGCCGGGCAGCGCGGTGATCGTCGGAAGCCCGTACGCCGCGGGAGGCGCGGCCCCTCCCCGCGCGGTCCCCGGGGGCGGGGAGGTCTCCTCGGGCGGGGCCCAGGGATCGAACCCGGACTCCCGGTCCGCGTCGCGCTTCCCGAAGGAGACCCGGGGGACGGGGGCGGCGAAGGGCGCGGCGCCCTGCGCGGGCACGGAACCCTGGGGTGCCTCCCCGAAGGCGCCGGCCGCCGGGGGCACCGCGTGTCCCGGTCCGGCGTCGAACGCGCCGTCCACCCACCGCGCGGCCTCCTCGGGCCCGGCGGCCGGTCCGGCGTCCCGGTCCGCGACGGGTGCCGGGCGCTCCGGACCCGCGGTGGGCGCGCGGTCCGCCCCGGGTATCGCGCCGGCCGCGGGACCGGGGTCCGGTGCGGCGCCCGCGCCGGACGGCCCGCTCCCCCCGGACGACGCGTCCCGCCGGGAGGCCCCTGTCCCCTCGGAGGCCGCGGCCTCCTCACCCGGCGGAGCCCACGCGCCCGCGTCGTGCGGGGCTTTTGGCCTCTGGGCGTCGTCGGACATGCGCGAGGTCCCCTCTCTCGTACGTTCCGTCATGCTACGGCCCGGGCCGCTTCCCGGATCTCTGTCGTACGACGCCTGGCCAGTTCCGCGCGGGCGCGCCGGACCCGCGGGAGGAAGGGCGCCTACGATGATCCCGGACCGTCGATCAGCCGATCACCCGCGTCCGGCCGGACACGGCCCGGGGCGCCGTTCCGGGGAGGAACCCGTTGACCGAGCACATCACCGCACGCGACGACGCCCGCGACCCGCGCGCCTTCATCGCCGGACTGCCCAAGGCCGAACTGCACGTCCACCACGTGGGCTCCGCCTCCCCGCGCATCGTGTCCGAACTCGCCGCCCGCCACCGCGACTCCCGGGTCCCGAGCGACCCCGAGGCGCTCGTGGACTACTTCACGTTCACGGACTTCGCCCACTTCATCGAGGTGTACCTGTCCGTCGTCGACCTCGTCCGCACGCCCGAGGACGTACGGCTGCTGACGTACGAGGTCGCCCGTGACATGGCCCGTCAGCAGGTGCGCTACGCCGAGCTGACGATCACTCCGTGGTCGTCCACCCGGCGCGGGATCGACGAGCGCGCCTTCATGGACGCGATCGAGGACGCCCGCAAGGCCGCCGAGGCCGAGCTCGGCGTCGTCCTGCGCTGGTGCTTCGACATCCCGGGCGAGGCCGGCCTGGAGTCCGCCGAGGAGACCGTGCGGCTCGCCACCGACGACCGGCTGCGGCCGGAGGGGCTCGTCTCCTTCGGGCTCGGCGGCCCCGAGATCGGTGTGCCGAGGCCCCAGTTCAAGCCCTACTTCGACCGCGCCCGCGCGGCGGGACTGCGGTCGGTGCCGCACGCCGGCGAGACGACGGGACCGGAGACGGTCTGGGACGCGCTGAACTTCCTCGGCGCCGAACGCATCGGCCACGGCACGAGTTCCGCGCAGGACCCGAAACTGCTCGCCCATCTCGCCGAGAACGGCATCGCGCTGGAGGTCTGCCCGACCTCGAACATCGCCACCCGCGCCGTCCGCACCCTCGAGGAGCACCCCGTCAAGGAGTTCGTGGCGGCCGGTGTGACCGTCACCGTCAACTCCGACGACCCGCCGATGTTCGGCACCGACCTCGACACCGAGTACGCGGTCACCGCCCGCCTCCTCGGCCTCGACGAGCCGGGCATCGCGGAGCTCGCCAAGAACGCGGTGCGCGCGTCGTTCCTCGGCGAGGCGGAGAAGGCCGCACTCGCCGCGGAGATCGACACGTACACGGCGGCCTGGCTCGCGCTCTGACCAGGTCACAATGGCCCCATGCGCACCGTGACCGCAGTCGCCCACCGCGGCGCCCCCTACCGCGCCCGTGAGAACACGATCGGCTCGCTGCGTTCCGCGCTCCACCTGGGCGCGGACGCGGTCGAGATCGACGTACGGCTGACGCGTGACCGCGTACCCGTCCTGCTGCACGACGCGACGCTCAAGCGTCTGTGGGGGCACGACCGGCCGCTGGGCTCGCTCTCCGGCGACGAGGTGCGCGGCCTCACGGCGGGCGGTGTGCCGACGCTGGCGGAGGCCCTCGGGGCGACGGGCGACAGCAGGGTCATGGTCGACCTGCCGGGAGCGGTGGACGTCGGGGTCGCGCGCGAGGTCGTGGACGTGGTGCGGGCGTGCGGGGCCGAGGAGCGGGTGTACTACTGCGCCGGGGCCCCCGCGATGCTCGCGGTGCGGGCCGCCGACGCGTCCGCGGAGATCGCGCTGACCTGGACGACCCTGGCGCCGCCGCGCCCCGGTCTGCTCGACGTCGTGCGCCCGCGCTGGCTCAACTACCGCTTCCCCCTGGTGAGCCGCGACCTCGCGGCCCGCGTCCACCGTGACGGCCTCCTGCTCTCCGTGTGGACCCCGGACACCCGCCGGTCCATGCGCCGGCTGATCGAGGCGGGGGTCGACTCGATCACGACCAACCGCGTCGACGCGCTGACCGCCCTGCGCGGGGACTGAGCCGACGGGCGACGGGCAGACCGCAAGTCACCTTTTCCAAAAGGGAGTTGGAGCGGCCGCCCCTTAGGGGCGACCCGGGCGCGGATACCGGGGACGAGGCCCTGCCTGATGATGATCCCGGGGCGTGCGCGCGGCCGGAGGATGAGCGGTGTCCCCTTCCGGCACAGCCCCCTCAGGAGCACCCGATGCCCGTACGCCGTACCGCAGTCGTCCTCGCCGCCGCCCTCGCCCTCGGTCTCGCGGCCGGACCGCTGGGCGCCCCGGCCTCCGCCTCCCCCGCACCGGTGGCGGCGCGGACGTCCGCCGGGCCCGACGCCGCCGCGCTGCGCGCCGCGCTCGCCGGGCTCCCGGACGCGGACGCGACGGCGGCGCTCGTACGGGTCGGGGGCGGTGACGGCACCTGGCGCGGCAGCGCCGGGGTGCACGACCTGGAGAGCGGACGCCCGGCCGATCCGGACGCCCGCTTCCGCGCCGGTTCCACCACGAAGGTCGTCACGGCGGCGGTCGTCCTCCAGCTCGCGGCCGAGGGCCGGATCGGGCTGGGGACTCCGGTGCAGGAGTACCTCCCCGGGCTGCTGCCGTCCTCCTTCGAGCCGGTCACCGTGCGGCAGTTGCTCAACCACACGAGCGGCATCCAGGCCGGGGACGGCTTCGGCGACACCTTCGAGGACGCGTACGCGCACCGCTTCGACACCCTCGCCCCGCGCGAGGTCGTGGCCTCCGCGGTGGCGAAGGGACCGGAGTTCGCGCCGGGCACCCGGCAGCACTACCTGAACATCAACTACACGGTCCTCGGCCTGCTGGTCGAGAAGGTGACCGGCCGCTCGTACGCGCACGAGGCGGCCCGGCGGATCCTCGGTCCGGCCGGGATGCGCCACACGTACTTCCCCGGCACCGACCCCCGCATCCGCGGACCGCACAACCACGGTTACGAGGCGGTGCCCCGGTCCGACGGCACGACCGCGTTCGTGGACGTCACCGACTGGAACCAGGCGGACCGCTGGGCCGCGGGTGACATGATCTCCACCACGTCGGACCTGGAGCGGCTGGTGACGCACCTGTTCCGGGGCGACCTGGTCCCGGCACGGCAGTTGGAGGAGATGTTCACCGTGCCCTCGGACATCAAGGGCGCCGACATGAGCGCGGGGCTCCAGCGCTTCGAGTACGGGGGCACGGTCTACTGGCTCAAGTCGGGTGCCCGGTACGGCTACAGCACCGTGATCGCGGCGACCCGGGACCTGTCGCGCACGCTCGTCTACTCGGTCGGCTCCACCGACGCCAAGGGCGAGGGGATGAACCCGGTGGCCCAGCGGATCGCCCTGGCGGCGCTCAAGTAGCCGGCACCGGAACGGGCGTCGGGCCGGGGCCGAGCGCTTCCAAACGCTTGATCTTCTTCCGGACGACGTACAGCGGGATCACCCCGAAGATCCCGAAGGACATGTCGACGACCGTCCACCAGAAGGGGATTCCGCGGACCGGTCCGCAGATCAGGGCCAGCGGGAGGATGCCGGCGCAGGCGATCATCCCGAACTCGACGACCCAGATGTTGCGGACCGGATCGCGGTACGGGCCGTAGAACGCGACCGCGATGACGAGGTGCGCGAACGCCAGCCAGTCCGTCCCGTAGAGCAGGAACGGGTAGTCGGCGTCGGCGGTGTCGAGACCGCGGCGCACGCGTTCGATCCAGTCCGCCAGGGCGGGCAGGTGCTCCGGCACGGACAGGGCCTTCAACAGGTCCTCGGTCCAGCGCAGTTCGTGCACCAGCGGGAAGGCCGTGGCGCCGCTGAGCACCAGGCTGACGACGAAGAAGGCAAGCCACGCACGGATGCCCCGGAGCAGGGCGGCTCTGTCGCTCATACCGGGAGCGTACGCCCCGACTTGAACGCGTTCAAAACCGCCCCGCCCGGGGCACCGGTGACTCAGGCGCCGCTCTCCCGCAGCATGTCCTCGCGCTCGACGAGCTTCACGCGCTCGCGGCCCTGCGGCTCACCCAGCGCCTTCTCCGCGGCGTCGAGCTTGTACCAGCCCTCCCACGTGGTGAAACGGACCTCGCGCTCGCCGAGGAAGGCGTCGACGGCCTCCGGCTCGGGCGAAGCGGGCGTGAGCAGACGGCCGTTGGCGTGGTCGTCGAGCAGGCTCGCGACCGTCTCGTTGGCGTCGCCCTTGGTGTGACCGATCAGACCGATGGGACCGCGCCGGATCCAGCCGGTGACGTAGGTGGACGCGAGGTGCTCGCCCGAGTCCTCCATCACCCGGCCGGCCACGTCCGGCACCGTGCCCGACTCGACGTCCCAGGGCAGCTTGGGCAGGCTGTCGGAGAGGTAGCCGACGGCACGGTAGACCGCGCCGAGGTCCCAGTCCTTGAACTCGCCGGTGCCCTTGACGTTCCCGGTGCCGTCGAGGGCGGTGCGCTCGGTGCGCAGGCCGACGACCTCGCCGTTCTCGCCGAGGATCTCGGTGGGCGACTCGAAGAAGTGCAGGAACAGCTTGTGCGGGCGGTCGCCGGTGTCGCGGATCGCCCAGTTCTCCAGGGTCTTGGCGACCATGTCGGCCTGCTTGTTGCCGCGCCGGGTGGCGATCGAGCCCTCGTCGTAGTCGATGTCCTCGGGGTCGACGATGACCTCGATGTTCGGCGAGTGGTCCAGCTCGCGCAGCTCCATCGGGCTGAACTTCGCCTGCGCCGGACCGCGGCGGCCGAAGACGTGGACCTCCAGGGCCTTGTTGGCCTTGAGCCCGTCGTACACGTTCGGCGGGATCTCGGTGGGCAGCAGCTCGTCCGCGGTCTTGGCGAGGATGCGGGCCACGTCCAGCGCGACGTTGCCGACGCCGAGGACGGCGACCTTCTCGGCCTCCAGCGGCCAGGTGCGCGGGACGTCCGGGTGGCCGTCGTACCAGGAGACGAAGTCCGCCGCGCCGTACGAGCCGTCGAGGTCGATGCCGGGGATGTCGAGAGCCCGGTCGGCCGTCGCGCCCGTGGAGAAGATCACCGCGTCGTAGAAGGCGCGCAGATCGTCCAGGCTGATGTCGCGCGGGTAGTCGACGTTGCCGAAGAGGCGGACCTGCGGCTTGTCGAGCACCTGGTGCAGGGCGGTGATGATGCCCTTGATCCGGGGATGGTCGGGGGCGACGCCGTAGCGGATGAGGCCGAACGGGGCCGGCATCCGCTCGAAGAGGTCGATGGACACACCGGGATCGGCGGCCACTGCGGATTTCAGCAGCGCGTCGGCGGCGTAGATTCCGGCGGGACCGGCTCCGACAATGGCTACCCGCAGAGGGCGAGGCATGATCAGGTTCCCTTCGAGCAGGGGCGGGGGACTCGACGGGAAGCCTAAACTGAGGCAAACCTAAGTCGGTAGGCGGGTCCAGACTATGACCTCATAAGGCTGACTTATGGGTGTTGAAGGACTGCTTTATGGGTGGTGTGCGGCCGGCACCGCGGGACGCCAACTGCCGCGCCCGGCACCGGGAGCCGGGACCGGCCCGGACATCGCGTCCCCTACCGCCCGGCCTGCCCGGACGGCGTGGGAACGGCCCCGGTCCGGGCGGCGGACGGCCTCGCCGCCTCGGGCGCCGACGTCCGCGCGGCCGACGGGACCCGGGTGGGGATCGCGGCGGTCGTCCGGGCCGTGGGCACGGTACCGGGAGCCGGCGTCCGGTGTGAAGATCCGCTCCCGCCGGGACGGGGGGTGACGCGCCCGGGCGAGACGGACGGAGTGGGCTCGGGCGACGGGCTGCCCGCGGACGGCGGTGCCAGCGGGACCACGGGGGACACGGGCGCCTCGGGCGCGGACGACCGGAGCGGCAGCACGACGAGAGCCCCGAGGGCACAGGCCGCCGCGGCCCCGGCCGCGGCACGCAGCAGCCGGCGGCGGGCCGCGCCCCGGCGGATCGCCTCGTAACGGCCGGGCGGCGGCGAGAGGTACGCGGACGGGGGCCGCATGATGACGGCGAGCGGGTCGTCGGGGTCGAGGTCCGGACCCTCGTCAGAGTGTGTGATCAAGGCTTCTCCTCAGGTGGGCGCGGAGCATTTCGCGGGCCGCGTGGAGATCGGCCTTGATCGTTCCTTCCTTGCGCCCGGTCAGCGCGGCCACCTCCCGGATCGGCATGTCAGCGTAGTAGTGCAGCAGGATCGGGACGCGCAGCCGTTCGGGCAGCGACTGCACAAGCAGGCGTACGGACGGATCGGCCTGCTCGTTCGGCGGGCCGACGGCCACCTCGGCGGTGGCCCGGTGCACGGCCCGGCGCTCCCGCTCCAGCTTGCGCCAGTGGTCCCGGACGAGGTTGGCCGCCGTGACGTAGAGGAATCCCCGCGGCTCGGCCACCGCGGTCCAGCGGGACCAGAGCCGGGTGAACGCCTCCGAGGCGATCTCGTGGGCCGTCCCGTCGTCGTCGACGAGACGGCGGCACCAGCCGGCGAGGCGCGGATAGAGGGCGGCGAACAGCTCGGACGCCGCCTTCTCGCGGGACCCTTTCAACATTCTCCATGGTCGTGACGGTGCCGGGAGCGGACGGATCCCGGGCCGCGGAGGTACGGTCCGTCGGCCCGGGATCCCGGCCGGCCTGGGGTCAGGGGTTCGCGGACGTCAGCGCCGCGAACACGATCACGTTGTCGCGGTAGCCGCTTCCGGAGCGGGGACCCCCGCAGGTGATGAGCCGCAGCTCCGGGCGGTCCACGTCGCCGTAGACGGCGTCCGCGGGGAAGTCGGCCCTGGCGACCGTACGGACCTCGGTGACGGCGAACACCGCCGCCCCTCCGTTCTCCAGGCGCACGACGATCCGGTCGCCGTGGCGCAGGCGCGCGAGGTGCCGGAAGACGCCGTCACCGTACGGGCCGACGGTGACGTGACCGAGGATCACGGACGGACCCTTCTGGCCCGGCGTCGGCGAGTGGCGGTACCAGCCGGCCCGGTCGTGTGCCGTGACCGGGGGCACCTGCGCGCCGCCGTCCGGGGCCAGTCCGAGCCGCATCAGCGGGGTGTCGACCCCGATGGCCGGTATCCGCAGCCCGACGGGCACCGAACGCGCCATCGCACGCGCCGGCTCCGCGGCGGACCGCGAGGCCGTGGACGTGCCGCCGGGCCGCGCGGCCGCGTGTGTGCCGTCGGGCCGCGGGTCCGCGGACGAGGTGGCCGGACGGCCGCCGCAGCCCACGAGCAGCGCGGCCGCCGCCGTGGTGACGAACGCGCGCCTGGAGAGGGACGTCATGCCCCGGTCGCCCGCCGGCGGCGTACGACGAGGACGCCCGCGCCCACGGCGAACACGGCGGCGGCGCTCCCGCCGACGAGTCCGGCCACCGGGTCCGAGGACGGCGTCGCGGCCGGTGCCACACCGGTGTCGGGCGCTCCGGCCGGCCGGACGGAGACCTGCCGCGAGGCCGGTGCCCGCGTCGGCGCGGCGCTGGGAACGGCGGAGGGCGCCCGGGTCGCGGCGGGGCTCGCGGGGGCCGGGGCCGTGGTGGGGCTCGCCGGGGCCGGGGCCGCGGTGGCGCCCGGGCGGGTCGAGGGGCGCGGGGAGGTCCCGTCGGCGAACGCGGGCACCGTGCCCACCAGCACGGCGGTGCACGCGAGTGCCGTGGCACTGAAGACGGTTCGGCGCATGGATCGCTCTCTTTCGTCGGTCCGCCCGCCGGTGGGAACGGCGGGCCGGTTACGGATCGAGCGGAGAGACGAGCGGGCGGCGGACGGGGTTGTAAAGAGCAGGCAAAGGCACTGGGGGCGGCTGGCTCCGGGGGCGGGCGGCTCCGGGGGCGGCCGGCTCCCGGCGCGTGCGGGCCGGGAGCCGGCTCACAGGCCGGCTGTCACGTTCCAGCGCTTGGCGAACTCCGCGCGTTCGGCGGAGGTGATGTCACGGGCGATCGCGAGGCGCTCCCGCATGGCCGCGTCCGGGAAGATCAGGGGGTCCTCGGCGAGGGCCGCGGTGTCCTCGTCCTTGGAGGAGGCGAGGACGTCCCGGGCGGCGGGGACCGGGCAGACGTAGTTGACCCAGGCGGCCAGCTCGGCGGCGACCTCGGGCTCGTAGTAGTGGTCGACGAGCTTCTCCGCGTTGGCCTTGTGCCGGGCCAGGTTCGGGATCATCAGCGACTCCGACCACAGTTCGGCGCCCTCCTCGGGGACGACGAAGCGGATGTCGGGGTCGTCGGCCTGGAGCTGGATCACGTCGCCGGAGTAGGCCTGGCAGGCCAAAACGTCCCCGCCGGCGAGGTCCTTGATGTAGTCGTTGCCGGTGAAGCGGCGGATCTGGCCGCGGCGCACCTGCCTCTCGACCAGGTCGCACATCCGGTGGAAGTCGTCGGCCCGCCATTTCGTGACGTCGACGCCGTCGGCCTGCATGAGCAGCGCGAACGCCTCGTCCAGCCCGGAGAGCAGGGTGACCCGGCCCTTGAGGTCGTCGGCCCACAGGTCGGACACGTGCCTGATCTCACGGCCGAGCGCGCGGCGGTTGTACGCGATGCCGGTGATCCCCGACTGCCAGGGCACCGAGGACCTGCGGCCGGGGTCGAAGGCGGGTGACCTCAGCAGCGGGTCGAGGTACCTGGCGACGTTCGGCTGCCGGGAGCGGTCCATCTCCTGGACCCAGCCGAGCCGGACGAAACGGGCGCACATCCAGTCGCTGACGACGATCAGGTCCCGGCCGGTCCGCTGGTGGTTCATCAGCGACGGACCGATCTTGCCGAAGAACTCGTCGTTGTCGTTGATCTCCTCGATGTAGTCGACGGAGATCCCGGTGCGCTTCCCGAAGGCCTCCAGCGTCGGCCGCCGGGTGGTGTCCTCGTCGTCGGTGTCGATGTACAGCGGCCAGTTCGCCCAGGTCAGCCGCTTCTCCGTGGCGGAGAGGTCGGCTCCGGCCCGGTCGCCCGGCGCCACGTACGCCGCCGGTACCCCGCACGCCGCGAGGGCTCCGAGCGCGGCCCCGCCGCCCACTGCGCGCAGCAGGGACCGACGGGACGGGGACGGGGTCTTCCGGTTCACGGGCACGCGCGAAGCATGCCGACCGGGACCCGGTCCGGACAATGGACGCCTCGTCGATCAGCCGCCCGCCGGCCCGACACCCTGTCGATCCGTCTCCGGGCGCTTCGTGGCCTCCGGACGCGTGACCGCCGGCCGTCCGCGGCCCGGCTCCCGGTCCGGCCCGGGCGCGGGCGGTGCGCACGGCGGGAACGCAACCCTCACCGACAGGCCGCCGCGCGGACGGGGCCACGCCTCGACCGTGCCGCCGTGGGCGGTGGCGACGGCCGTGACGATGGACAGGCCGAGCCCCAGTCCCTCACGGGGCCGGCCCTGCCCGTGCGGGCGCGTCCCGGTGTGCGCGCGGGTCCGCTCCGCGCCCAGCCTGCGGAAGGGCTGGAAGAGTCCGGCCACCTGGTCTCGCGGGATCACCGGGCCGGTGTTGTCGATCCGCAGGACCGGGCGCCCCGCCTCCCGTCCGGTCCACAGGCGCACCCAGCTCTCCCCGTCCACGCCGGTGTTGTGCCGTACGGCGTTGTCCGCGAGGTTGACCACCAGCCGCTCGATCAGCTGGGGATCGCCGAGTACGGGCGCGGAGCCGAGGTCGGCCCGTACGTGCGGCCCGCCGTCCTCGGACCCGTCGTCCGGCAGCAGTTCCCGCACCGTGTCGGCGAGGTCGACGAACTCCCTTCGCCGGAGCCCGCTCTGGCTGCGTGCGAGGGTCAACAGGGCGTCGATGAGACGCTCCTGCTCCTGTCCGGCGGCGCGGACGCGCAGGCACGCGGCCCGCAGGCTCTCCACCGACGCCCCGGGATCGGCGAGCGCGACGTCCACGATCGCCTGCTGGAGCGTGAGGGGGGTGCGCAGTTCGTGCGAGGCGTTGGCGACGAACCGCTTCTGCGCCTCGAACGCGCCCTCCAGCCGCCCCAGTACGTCGTCGAAGGTGTCCGCCATCGCCTTGAGTTCGTCCTCGGGACCCGGCACGGCCAGCCGCTGGCGGAGGTTGTCCGCGGAGATGCGCCGGGCGGCGGCGGTCATCGTGCGCAGCGGGGCGAGGACGCGCCCGGCCATGATCCAGCCCAGGGCCACGGAGGCGAGGGTCATGACGGCGAGCGCGATGCCCGCCTCGACGAGCAACTGGTGCAGCTGGTCGGCGCGCAGGGCTTCGGCGTACGTCGTGAGCGTCGGCGGATCCGGGTTGGCGAAGCCCTGTTCGGCGGGCAGCCCGGGGGCGAAGGACGAGGTGACCGACTTGGACGGCTGGGACCGTGACGCCAGGAGGTAGGTGAAGCCGAGCAGGGCCGCCCCCGCCGCCATGAACAGCGCGCTGTAGAGCAGGGTCAGGCGCCAGCGGATGCTGCGCGGGGCCAGCCGTCGGACACCCGCGAGGACCGGCCCCCACCGGGCACCGGGCTTCCGCCCCCGGAGGCCGCCCGGGGCCTCCCGCCCCCGGAGGTCTCCCGGGGCCCGTCGCTCGCGGACAGCCCGCGGGGTTCGCCACCGGTACCGGCCGTCCGGGTCCCGCCGCTCCCGGACGGTCCGCCGGAACCGTCGCAGGGGGTGGCCGTGCCGTGCGGGACGGGACGGCGTGTCGTCCGGGGCCGTGCGGTTCGCGCCCGCCGCTGCGTCCGTCATGCGATGCGGTACCCCGCCCGGTCCACCGTCGCGATCAGCGGCGGCTCCCCCAGTTTGCGGCGCAGCCGACTCACCGTGACCTTCACGGTCTGGCTGAAGGGGTCGGCCGCCTCGTCCCAGGCCCGTTCGAGGAGTTCCTCGGTGGAGACCACGGCGCCCTGCGCGGCCAGCAGGAGTTCGAGCACGGCGAACTCCTTGGGGCTCAGGGCGAGTCCCGAACCGGCGCGGGTCGCCTGCCGCCGCGCCGGGTCGAGCCGCAGTTCCCCGCGGACCAGGACGGGGGGCAGGGCGGGCTGCGCGCGTCGCGCCAGGGCCCGTATCCGCGCGACGAGTTCGGCGAACGCGAACGGCTTGGGCAGATAGTCGTCGGCACCGAGACCGAGTCCCGTGACCCGGTCGGCCACCGTGCCGGACGCGGTCAGCATCAGCACCCTCGCCCGGCTGCCGCCCGCCGCCAGCGTCCGGCACACCTGGTCGCCGTGGACCCCTGGCAGGTCGCGGTCGAGCACGACGACGTCGTACCCGTTGACGGTGGCGCGCTCCAGCGCGGTGGGCCCGTCCAGCGCGAGATCGACCGCCATGCCCTCGCGGCGCAGCCCGGCGGCCACGGTCTCGGCAAGCTCTTCGTGGTCCTCGACCACCAGCACACGCATGACGGTCAGTGTGGCGGCCCGACGGTTGCACGGGGATAAGCGCTTCCTGTGGGAGGACGCTCCCCGGTCCGGGTGCGCCCGCCGGCCCCGGACCCCCGGGCCGGGCGTCGGGTCCGCCTTGTCGTCCCGCGATAAGGACGGTCGTTCCCGTGCCGTAACCGCCCCCGGGATTGGCTGGAGCGCAGCACGGCACCACGGCACCCCGCCGCGACGGCCGGCCACGGCACGTGGCGGCACGACGGGGTGCCGGCGTGCTCCATCGCATCCGAACCGGCGGCACCGCCGCCCGCCCCATGGAGGAAGCCCATGCGCGCACCGGACACTCGGCCACGACGACTCGCCCTGGCCTGCGCCCTGATCTCGGCCGCCGCCCTCGGGACCGTCAGCGCCTCGACGGCTTCGGCCTCCTCGGCCGCCTCGGAGTCCGGCAGGACCACCGTGACCGACACGGCCACGGGGACCTCCGAGTCGCCCCGGATCACCCAGCACAACGGGACCGGCAAGCCGCCCAAGGGTTCCCTGCCGGCCGGCGGAGCCGTGCCGGCCATCGGGTACCGGCCCACCTCGCACGCCCCCGGTGACGTGAACACCGCCAACGACGCGTTCGCGGCCTGCATGCGTGACCACGGTCAGAAGTACTTCCCGGTGTTCCACGCCTCGAAGGACAAGCGGGGCCGCGTCCAGTTCGACGTGCGGATGAAGGCCGGACCCGGGTTCGACCCGACGTCCAAGAGCTACCGGAACGCGCAGAAGGCGTGCGCGCCGATCCTGAAGAAGGCCGGCATCACCTTCTCGACGGGCTCCGGGCTGCCTCCGATGACCTTGCCCGGCAAGCCCGGCAAGGGGTCCGGGGGGAGCTCGGCCGGCGGCTCCGGCGAACTGCCCGGTTTCCACACGGAGAAGGGTGAGCCGGGCACGCCCGGCCGGCCCACGCTCTCCCGGGTGACCGAGAGCGCCTGATCCGGCGCGAAGGGGGAGACGCGTGGCCCCGGACGGGAGTCGATCCCGTCCGGGGCCACGTGGTTCACACGGCCGGGGCGCGGCCGTCGGTGCTCAGCCGTCCAGCGACGTCATCACGTGCTTGATGCGCGTGTAGTCCTCGAAGCCGTAGCCCGACAGGTCCTTGCCGTAGCCGGACTTCTTGAAGCCGCCGTGCGGCATCTCGGCGACGAGCGGGATGTGGGTGTTGATCCACACGCAGCCGAAGTCGAGGGACCTGGACAGGCGCATCGCGCGGCCGTGGTCCTTCGTCCAGACCGAGGAGGCCAGCGCGTAGTCGACGCCGTTGGCCCACTCGACGGCCTGGGCCTCGTCCGAAAAGGACTGGACGGTGATGACCGGGCCGAAGACCTCGTTCTGGATGATCTCGTCGTCCTGCTTGAGGCCGGAGACGACGGTCGGGGCGTAGAAGTAGCCCTTGTCGCCGACCTGCTGGCCGCCCGCCTCGACCTTGGCGTGCGCGGGCAGGCGCTCGATGAACCCGGCGACCTGCTTGAGCTGGTTGGGGTTGTTCAGCGGGCCGTAGAGCACGTCCTCGTCGTCCGGCTGTCCGGTCCTGGTCTCGGCGGCGGCCTTGGCGAGCGCGGCGACGAACTCGTCGTGGATGGACGCCTGGACGAGGACGCGGGTGGCGGCCGTGCAGTCCTGGCCCGCGTTGAAGAAGCCCGCGACCGAGATGTCCTCGACGGCCTTGGCGATGTCGGTGTCCTCGAACACGACGACCGGCGCCTTGCCGCCCAGCTCCAGGTGGACGCGCTTGACGTCCTTGGAGGCGGACTCGGCGACGGAGATGCCCGCACGGACGGAGCCGGTGATGGACGCCATCGCCGGGGTCGGGTGCTCGACCATGGCGCGGCCCGTGTCGCGGTCGCCGCAGACGACGTTGAAGACGCCCTTGGGCAGGATGCCGCCGAGGATGTCGGCGATCAGGACGGTGGAGGCCGGGGTGGTGTCCGACGGCTTCAGGACGACCGTGTTGCCCGCCGCGAGGGCCGGGGCGAACTTCCACACCGCCATCATCATCGGGTAGTTCCACGGCGCGACCTGGGCGCAGACGCCGACGGGCTCGCGGCGGACGATCGAGGTCATGCCCTCCATGTACTCGCCGGCCGAGCGGCCCTCCAGCATGCGGGCCGCCCCCGCGAAGAAGCGGATCTGGTCGATCATCGGCGGGATTTCCTCGGACCGGGTCAGACCGATCGGCTTGCCGGTGTTCTCCACCTCGGCCGCGATCAGTTCCTCGGCCCGCTCCTCGAACGCGTCCGCGATCTTCAGGAGGGCCCTCTGGCGCTCGGCGGGGGTCTTGTCCCGCCACGCCGGGAAGGCCGCGGCGGCGGCCGCCATCGCGGCGTCCACGTCCGCCTGGCCGGAGAGCGGCGCGGTCGCGTACGCCTCGCCGGTCGCGGGGTTGACCACCTCCGTGGTCCGTCCATCGGCGGCATCGCGGAACTCTCCGTCGATGTAATTGCGCAGACGACGCAGCTCGGTGCTCACTGCCCGGCCCTCCTGTTCGGATGTCCAACGGCCCAGGTGTCCACTACCTGAGATGCCTTGCCCCACCCTAATCCGTGGCTCCACGTTTTCAACACCCCCGAACGGCCCAGGGCTGCGAAATCCGCAAGACACGTAGCCGTAAACAACGAATTTCATCGCTGAATCCTTGCGGAACTGTCGATACGTCGTGCACAGTGGGGTCGTGGCCAGTCGAAGCGCGGAACCCAGGGACTCCCGCGAGTCCAGGAACGGCAGTCCCCAGTTGGACACCGTCTCCCTCGCCATCATCGAGCAGCTCCAGCAGGACGGACGCCGCCCGTACGCCGCGATCGGCAAGGCCGTGGGCCTCTCCGAGGCCGCCGTGCGCCAGCGGGTCCAGAAGCTGCTCGACCAGGGCGTCATGCAGATCGTCGCCGTCACGGACCCGCTCACCGTGGGCTTCCGCAGACAGGCGATGGTCGGCATCACCGTCGAGGGCGACCTCGACCCGGTGGCCGAGGCACTGGCCGCCATGCCGGAGGTCGAGTACGTGGTGATGACCGCGGGCTCGTTCGACGTCCTCGCCGAGATCGTCTGCGAGGACGACGACCACCTGCTGGACGTCATCAACAAACGCATCCGCGCCCTGCCCGGGGTGCGCTCCACCGAGAGCTTCGTCTACCTGAAGCTCAAGAAGCAGACCTACATGTGGGGAACCCGATAGCCGTGAGCACCAAGGACCTCAGCAAGACCGCGTACGACCACCTGTGGATGCACTTCACCCGCATGTCCTCGTACGAGAACGCGCCCGTTCCCACCATCGTCCGTGGTGAGGGCACCTACATCTACGACGACAAGGGCAGGCGCTACCTCGACGGTCTCGCGGGCCTGTTCGTGGTCCAGGCCGGGCACGGCCGCCAGGAGCTGGCCGAGGTGGCCGCCAAGCAGGCCGCCGAGCTGGCCTTCTTCCCCGTGTGGTCCTACGCCCACCCCAAGGCCGTCGAGCTGGCCGAGCGCCTCGCCCACCACGCGCCCGGCGACCTGAACAAGGTCTTCTTCACCACCGGCGGCGGCGAGGCCGTCGAGACCGCGTGGAAGCTGGCCAAGCAGTACTTCAAGCTCAAGGGCAAGCACACCAAGTACAAGGTCATCTCGCGCGCGGTCGCCTACCACGGCACCCCGCAGGGCGCCCTGTCCATCACCGGCCTGCCGGCCCTCAAGGCCCCGTTCGAGCCGCTGGTCCCGGGTGCCCACAAGGTCCCGAACACCAACATCTACCGCGCCCCGATCCACGGCGACGACCCCGAGGCCTTCGGCCGCTGGGCCGCCGACCAGATCGAGCAGCAGATCCTCTTCGAGGGCCCCGACACCGTCGCCGCAGTCTTCCTGGAGCCCGTGCAGAACGCCGGCGGCTGCTTCCCGCCGCCGCCCGGCTACTTCCAGCGCGTGCGCGAGATCTGCGACCAGTACGACGTGCTGCTCGTCTCGGACGAGGTCATCTGCGCCTTCGGCCGCCTCGGCACCACCTTCGCCTGCGACAAGTTCGGCTACGTCCCGGACATGATCACCTGCGCCAAGGGCATGACCTCGGGCTACTCCCCGATCGGCGCGTGCATCGTCTCCGACCGCGTCGCCGAGCCGTTCTACAAGGGCGACAACACCTTCCTGCACGGCTACACCTTCGGCGGCCACCCGGTCTCCGCGGCCGTGGGCCTCGCCAACCTCGACCTGTTCGAGCGCGAGGGCCTCAACCAGCACGTGCTGGACAACGAGGGCAACTTCCTCAAGACCCTCCAGAAGCTGCACGACCTGCCGATCGTCGGCGACGTCCGCGGCAACGGCTTCTTCTACGGCATCGAGCTGGTGAAGGACAAGGCGACCAAGGAGTCCTTCAACGCCGAGGAGACCGAGCGCGTCCTGTACGGCTTCCTGTCGAAGGCGCTGTTCGAGAACGGCCTGTACTGCCGTGCCGACGACCGCGGCGACCCGGTCATCCAGCTCGCCCCGCCGCTGATCTCCGACCAGGGGACCTTCGACGAGATCGAGCAGATCCTGCGCGCGACGCTGACGGAGGCGTGGACCAAGCTCTGATCCGCACCCCCTCGGTCCCCGTCCGCGAGCCCGGCCCGTCGCTTTCCCCACGGCGGGTCCCGGGCTTCCGGCCGACCGATCGACACCGGCCCCGGTGGCGCCCGTTCGAGTGAGAATGGGCGGCCCGGGGCCGCGTGCTGTCCGGCCGCCGGGCCCCGACTCCCTAGCCTGCCCTGTGACCGATAGGCCCTGCCTTCGTTCCCCCGTCCGGGGGAACGAGCGAACTCGAAGAGCTCGCCGGGCACGGCACATCAGCTCGGAACGAGGTGTACGCGATGGTGGCCCCGCCTGACAACGACGTGCTCTGGGCGCGCGCCCTGCACGTCAAGCACAACGGCTCGCCCGCGCTCAGCGGTGTCTCGCTCGGCATCCGCGAGGGCGAGATCCTCGCCGTCTGCGGCCCGCGCGGCAGCGGCAAGACGACCCTCCTGCGGTGCCTGTCCGGCCAGCTCCTGCCCCAGCAGGGCGAGGTCTGGTTCAACAGCTCGCCCGTGCACACCATGCGCCTCCTCGCCCGCGAGCGGCTGCGCCGGGACCGGTTCGGCTGGATCGACCCGGCCCCGGCGCTGATTCCCGAGCTGAACGCCTGGGAGAACACCGCCCTCCCGCTGATGCTGCGCGGCTGGACCCGCCGGGCCGCCAAGACCGCCGCCCTGGAATGGCTGGAGCGCCTGGACATCGGCCACAGCGCCCGCAAACGCCCGCACGCCCTGCTCCAGGCCGAGCGGCAGCGCGTGGCCGTCGCCCGCGCCCTCGCCCCCACCCCCACCGTGCTGTTCGCCGACGAGCCGACGGCACCGCTGCACCGCGCCGACCAGACCCCGGTGCTGCGCACGCTCGCCTCGGCGGCCCGCTCGCACGGCATCACCGTCGTCCTCGCCACCCACGACCCGGACACCGCGGCCCTCGCCGACCGCACGGTGTCGCTGCTCGACGGCCGGCGCGTGAACACCGTCCACCTGCCCCCGGTCGCCGAGGCGGAAGGCCGGGCCGCGTGCTCGCTCTCCGTCTAGCCCGCGGGGGCCACCCCCTCGTCCAGCTCCGCCGGCTCCTGGTCGCCGCCGCCTCCGCGGGCACCGGGTTCCTGCTGCTGTGCACGCTGGGTTACGCGATGAGCCACCCGGACGCCTCGGCCGCCGGCGCGCTGCGCCTGGCCTGGTGCGTCGCCCCCCTCGCCGCCACGGTCTACTTCGCCGTCGCGGTCGCCCGCACCGACCCCGCCACCCGGCCCCGGCCCGGCCTGTCGGCCATCGGCCTCGGTCCGGGCCGCCTGATGGCGATCTCCGCCGCCACCACCGCCCTGTCCACGCTCCTCGGCTCGCTGCTCGCCCTGCTCCTCTTCCTCCATCTGCGCGGCGATCTGACCGGCGTCCCGTTCGGCGGCGCGGCGGCGGACTTCCTCGCCTCCGGCCAGTCCCTGCCGCTGCCCGCGGCCCTCACGCTGCTCGTCCTGGTGCCGGCCGCGGCCTCCGGCGCTGCCGCCCTGTCCCTGCGCCCCCGGGGCGGCGGACCGGTGCGCGCCGCGTGGCCGTACGGCATCACCTGGATGTCGGCGCGGCAGAACGCGGTCGCGAACGCTCCGCGGCCCGCCGTCCGCCGCGGCGGACGGGCCACGGACGGCGCTCCCGGCACACCCGCGGCGTTCACCGCGCCCTCCACCCCGGACCGAGAGCCCCCGGCCGGCACTGCCGGGGGTCTCACCGTGACCGGCACCGGCGACGGGTTCCGGGACGCGTCCGCCGTCGGCGGCGCCCTGCCCGCACCCGACCCGCGAGCGCCCGGAGCGGACGGCGCCGACGGTCCCGACTTCCACTGGACCGCCGAGGCGTACGCCTCCGGGGAACCGGGGAGGCGGACCGCGCAGGACCGTCCGGCCCCCGCCCACGACACGCCCTCCCCGTACGGGCGCGCGGACCTGCCGTACGTGGACACGGGCGCGGACGCGGCGTACCCGGCCGCGCGTCCCGGGTACGAGGGTGCCGCCGCGCCCGGGGCGCGCCCGGACCCGCGCCGGGCCGCCGCGGCCGGCTCCGACGGGCTGCCGCCCGCGCAGGACTGCCCGAGCGGGCTCCCCTGGGGCGCCGCCGCCCTGGCGGCCGGGCTGGCCGTGGAGACGTACGCGAGCCGTTCGGGACCCGCGCCCGCGCTCGCGCTGCCCGGCGGATTCGTCGGCGGTCCGGCCGGGGTGCTGCTCGGCTGGGTGCTGACGGCGGTGGGGCTGGCCCTCGCCGGACCCGCGATCACGTATCTGTGCGGATGGCTGCTCCAGGCCGTACGTCCGGGCACGCTGCGGCTGCTGGCCGGGCGGGTGCTCCAGGGCGAGGCGCGGCGCGTCGGACAGCCGCTGGGGGTGGTGTGCGCGGTGGCGTCGGGCGGGTTCGCCATGACGACGCTGTACACCGGCGCCCGGCCCGCCTTCGGTCCGCTGACCACCCTCGGCGCCCTGCTGGTCGCCGGGTGCACGCTGCTGACGCTGGCGACCGCCGCCGTCGAGGCGAGGCAGGCGCGGGCCGACACCACGGCGGCGCTGCTGCGGCTGGGGGCGCCCGCCGGGATGCTCCGCGTCGCGGCGGTCCTGCGGGCCGGAGCGCTGTTCGCCGTGTTCGTCCCGCTGACCTGGGCGGTCGCCGAGCTGGCCGCGCTTCCCCTGATCGACTGAGCGGTCCGTGGGCCGGCCGGGCGGACCGCCCGCGGACCTCCCGGCGTGAATCTCCGGAAAAAGATCCGTGCCGGGCGATGACTTCCGCGCGGCCCCCCGGTCTACCCCTGCGAACAGCACAACACCGACGGGAGAACCTCGCATGTACCAGCAGATGATCTTCGTGAACCTGCCCGTGTCCGACGTCGCCGCCTCGAAGAAGTTCTTCACGGAGCTCGGCTACACGATCAACCCCCAGTTCTCCGACGACAACTGCGCCTGCGTGGTGATCAGCGACACGATCATCACGATGCTGCTCGGCAGGCAGCGCTACGCGGACTTCACCGACAAGGAGATCGCGGACGCGACGAGGACCAGCGAGGTGCTGCTGTGTCTGAGCGCCGAGAGCCGCGAGAAGGTCGACGAGCTGGTCGACGCCGCCATCGCGGCGGGCGGCTCGGCGTCCGGCAAGACGCAGGACCAGGGCTTCATGTACGGGCGCGCCTTCGACGACCTGGACGGCCACACCTGGGAGGTCATGTGGATGGACCCGGCGGCGGTCCAGGGCTGACCCTCCCGTCCCTCGGTGTCCGGGGCCGGCGCGCGGTACGGGGGTCCGCGCGCCGGCCCCGGCCCGTTCGCCCGGGAGCCCGCGGGCGGCCCGCCCACCGGGTTCCGTTTCCGGGCCGCCGATCTGACGGACCGTACGCGCCGGACGGAGCGGTTTCCCGCCCGGGAACCGCCCGCGTCGCCGGTCCGGGGACGGGCGACGGAGGCACGGACCGCCCTCGCCGAGGGGGCCGATGACGCTCTGCAGGCGTTCAAACACCTGGGAGGTTAACAACTCGGCAAAGCCAATGGCGGGGTGGTGCCTACGGATTGACATCCCTTAGGCCGCGCTTATAAACCTGTGAAACTCCTGGGGGCGCTGTTGCTGGAACGATTTGCAGCAAATCCCCCAACACCCCCCGCAGTTGCGCAACCTGTGAAGGGCAATCGTGTCCATATCTCGACGCACCGCACGTTCCGTGCGAATCCTCGGCGTTGCCTCCGCCTCTGCCGCGCTCGCGCTCGGCGTCGCCGGCAACGCACTCGCCTGCAGCATCAAGGACTTCTCGGCTGCCGCCACTTGTGACGGCAACGGGAAGGGCATCATCACCGTGACCGACACGGACCCCTCCGGCAAGGAGGCCCTCGTCACGGTCTTCCTGGAGGAGAAGGGCGCCGACGTCCGGCAGGTCGGCACCGAGCAGAAGCTCGTCGGCACCAAGGACGGTGCCACCGTCTCCTTCTCGGAGGACTGGGTCCCCGGCGCCCAGTACCGGGTGCACATCGATGTTCCCAGCGTTGAGAAGGTCCGGAACAAGGACCTCCCGATCCTGACGACGAAGGGCCCGGCCTGCACCGCGTCGGAGTCCGAGTCGCCGGCCCCCTCGGCCAGCCCGAAGCCGTCGGAGTCCGCCCCCGCGGACGCCTCCTCGGACACCCCCGAGGACGCGACGGGCCCGTCCGAACCGGAGACCAGCGCCGCTCCGGCCACCCCGGGCGACAACCAGCCGTCCGCGGCCGCCGGTGAGTCCAACCTCGCCGAGACCGGTGCGAACTCCAACACCCCGATGATCGCGGGCATCGCCGGCGCGTTCGTCCTCGTCGGTGGCGGAGCGGTCTACTTCGGCATGCGCCGCCGCGGCGCCTCGAAGGCGAGCTGACCCGCGTCCTGAACGACCGTGTGGCCCGCCCCCGTCGAGGGGGCGGGCCACACGTCCGTCCGGACACCCCGCCCGGCCCTCGCGCCGTGCCGGTCCTTCGCGGGGATCACGCCCCGAGGACGACGACCTCGGCCGCGTCGAACTCCACCCCGACCACGTCCCCGGGCTCCGGCGCGTCCCGCAGCGCGCACGCCGCCTCCAGCCCCGGCGCCCCCTCCGGCTGAAGCCGTACGGCCACGTGCGTGCCCCGGAAGGTGCGTGCGGCGACCGTGCAGCGCAGCCCGTCCGCCGCGGCCACGAGCCGTACGCCGGCGGGCCGCACGAGGAGCGTTCCGGGTCCCCGGGCGGCGCCGTCGGGCACCGGGACCCTGCCCCAGGGGGTGTCGGCGGCGCTCGCGCCCACCGTCGCCCCGACCACGTTGTCGAAGCCGAGGAAGCGGGCCACGAAGGCGTCCGCGGGACGCTGCCAGACCTCCAGCGGCGTACCGGACTGGGCGATCCGCCCCTCGCGCATCACCACGACCCGGTCGGCGAGCGCGAAGGCCTCCCCCTGGTCGTGCGTGACGGCGAGCACGGTCGTGCCCAAGGCGCCGAAGAGCTCGCGGAGTTCGACGACGAGCCGTTCGCGCAGCGAGCGGTCGAGCTGGCCGAGCGGTTCGTCGAGCATCAGCAGCCGGGGGCTGGGCGCCAGGGCCCGGGCCAGCGCCACGCGCTGCTGCTCACCGCCGGAGAGCGAGGCGACGGCGCGGTCACGGGCTCCGGGCAGACCGACGAGGTCGAGCAACTCCCCCACCCGTGCGGCCTGTCCGCTCTTCGACGTGCCGTGCATCCGCAGCCCGAAGGCCACGTTGCCGCCGACGTCCCGCTGCGGGAACAGCTGGTGGTCCTGGAACATCAGGCCGACGCCCCGCTTGTGCGCGGGAACGCTCGCCTGGTCCCGTCCGTCCAGCACGACCCGGCCCGCGTCCAGCGGCTGGAGTCCGGCCACCGTCCGCAGCAGGGTGGACTTTCCGCTGCCGCTCGGTCCGAGCACGCAGACGATCTCGTGTTCGGCGACGTCGAGGTCGACGGCGTCGAGCACGGCCCGCCCGCCGAAGCGTACGGTCGCGCCCTCAAGGCTCAGCAGCATCTAGAACTCTCCGGTCCGGTCGGTCCGCACCCGCTCCAACAGCAGCAGCGACACCGCGCACACCACCATCAGGATGGTCGAAAGGGCCATCGCCTGGCCGTAGTTGAGCTCCCCCGCGCGTCCGAGCAGCCGGGCCACGGCGACCGGCAGCGTCGGGTTGTCGGGCCGGGCGATGAAGACGGTCGCCCCGAACTCCCCGAGGGAGACGGCGAAGGCGAAGCCTGCCGCGATCAGCAGGGCCCGCCGCACCATCGGCAGGTCGACCTCGCGCCACACCCGCCACGGGGAGGCCCCGAGGACGGCCGCGGCCTCCCGCAGCCGCCCGTCCACCGCGCGTAGCACGGGCAGCATGGTCCGTACGACGAAGGGGACGCCGACCAGCGCCTGCGCCAGCGGCACCAGGATCCAGCTCGCGCGCAGGTCGAGCGGCGGCTCGTCCAGGGCGATCAGGAACCCGAAGCCCACGGTCACCGCGGAGACGCCGAGCGGCAGCATCAGCAGCGCGTCGAAGCCGCGCATCAGCCGGCCGGCCCGCCGGGTGAGGGCGGCGGCGGCCAGGCCGCCGATCAGCACGGCGATGGCGGTGGCGGCGAGCGCGTACTCCAGGGAGTTGCCGACGGCCTCGATCGGGGCGACGAGGAAGACACCGCTGTCGCCGTCGGCCAGGGCCCGGTAGTAGCCGAGTCCCGGGGCGTCGAGGGACCGCTGGACGAGGACCGCGAGCGGCAGCACGAGCAGGACCGCGATGCTCACCAGCACACCGGCGAGGAGCGACCACTGTCCGGCGCCGCGCGGTCGGCGCGCGGTGGTTTCCGGGGCCACCAGACGCAGGGTGGTCTCCCGTCGGCGTACGGTCGCCGCGTGCACGGCGAGGATCGCGCCGACGGCCGTGAACTGGACGATCGTGAGCACCGCCGCCGTCGTGAGGTCGAAGATCTCGGAGGTCTGCCGGTAGATCTCGACCTCCAGGGTCGAGAAGGTGGGGCCGCCGAGGATCTGCACCGCGCCGAACGAGGTGAAGGTGAAGAGGAAGACCATGAGGGCGGCGGCGGCCACGGCGGGCCCGAGCGCGGGCAGCGTCACCCTGCGCCAGGCCGCGGGGCGCGAGGCCCCGAGCATGCGCGCGGCCTCCTCCTGGCGCGGGTCGAGCTGCGACCAGAGACCGCCGACGGTCCGTACGACGACGGCGTAGTTGAAGAAGACGTGCGCGAGCAGGATCGCCCACACGGTGGTGTCCAGGCGCAGGCCCCACAGCTCGTCGAGCAGCCCGCCCCGGCCGACCAGCGCGAGGAACGCCGTGCCGACGACCACGGTCGGCAGCACGAAGGGCACCGTCATCACGGCCCGCAGGATCTGTTTGCCCCGGAAGTCGAAGCGGGCGAAGACGTACGCGCCGGGGAGCGCGACCAGCAGCGTGAGCGCCGTCGAGGCGAGCGCCTGCCAGGTGGTGAACCACAGCACGTGCCGGATGTCGGACCTGGTCGCGACCTCCCAGATCCGGCCGAGCTGCCAGCCGCCGTCCCCGTGGAGCCCGCGCGAGACGATCGCGGCGACGGGCCAGGCGAAGAACACCGCGAAGAACGCGACGGGCAGCGCCATCAGGGCGAACCGCGCCGCGTTCCGCCCGCGGGGCCGGTGCGGAGCCCGGCCGGCGCGCTCGCGCCCGCCGGGTCCGCCGGTCCTCTCCGGCCCGCCGGCCTTCACCGGCCCTTCGGCTACTTCAGTACGAGCGAGGTCCACGACTTGACCCACTGATCACGGTCGGCGGCGATCTTCGCGGGCGCCAGGGTCTCGGGATCCTCGGCCTGCGGACCGTACTGCGTGAACTCGGCCGGCACCCGCGCGCCCTCGCGCACCGGGTAGACGAACATGTTGAGCGGCATGTCCTCCTGGAACTCCTCGGTGAGCAGGAAGTCCAGGAAGGCCTTGCCGCCCTTGGCGTTCCCGGCGTTGCTGAGCAGACCCGCGTACTCCACCTGCCGGAAGCAGGTGCCGTCCGCGACGCCGGTCGGGGCCGTCGTCGGCTTCGGGTCGCCGTAGATGACCTCGGCGGGCGGCGAGGAGGCGTACGAGACGACGAGCGGCCTGTCGGCCTTGGCCTTCTTGCCGCCCGCGGACCCCGAGAACTCCTCGTTGTACGCCTGCTCCCAGCCGTCGACGACCTTGACCCCGTTGGCCTTGAGCTTCTTCCAGTAGCCCTGCCAGTTCTCGTCGCCGTAGTGCGCGGCGGACCCGAGCAGGAAGCCGAGGCCGGGCGAGGAGGTGGCGGCGTTCTCGGTGACGAGGAGGTTCTTGTAGGCGGGCTTGACCAGGTCGTCGAAGGACTTCGGCGGCGCGATCTTGTGCTTGCTGAACCAGGCCTTGTCGTAGTTGACGCAGATGTCGCCCGTGTCGACGGGCGTGACCCGGTGCTTGTCCTGGTCGGCCCGGTACTCCGGCAGGACCTGGTCGGCGCCCTTGGCCTCGTACGGCTGGAAGAGACCGTTGTCGAGCGCGCGGGAGAGCAGGGTGTTGTCGACGCCGAAGAAGACGTCGCCCTGGGGGTTGTCCTTGGTCAGGACGGCCTTGTTCACGGCCTGCCCGGCGTCGCCGTCCTTGAGGACGCGGACCTTGTAGCCGGACCGCTTCTCGAAGTCCGCGAGCACGTTCTTCGACACGAGCCACGAGTCGTGGCTGACGAGCGTGACCGTCTTCGGGTCGCCGGAGCCGGCGGTGTCGGACGAGCCGCACGCGGACAGCGCGGGCAGCGCGACGAGACCGAGCCCGACGGCCGTGACCGCGAGTCGTCTGCCCCTGCTGGTGGTGGTGATCACTGATTCCTCCTGGGTGACCAGGAAGAGACGCGGCCCTGCCCGGGACCTCTGACGGTTCCCGGGCAGGGCGCAACAGCTTGAGTGGCGACCGAACTTCCTACCCAGAATGACCTGGGCAAGGTTCAGAGGGTCTGCGGTCTGTCCCGCACTCTCAGCGCTGTGGCGCTCCCCTGTCGGAATATGAAGATGTCGGACGGTGAGTGCCGGCCCGTGACAACGCCGGACTGCGGCGGTGACGGGACGGACCGGCTCGCTTCAGACTACCGCTCGGTCGCGGCGAGCTGACCACACGCTCCGTCGATCTCCTGGCCCCGGGTGTCCCGGACGGTGACCGTGACGCCGTGGGCCGCGATCGCCTCGACGAACGCCTTCTCGTCCTCGGGCCGCGACGCGGTCCACTTCGAGCCCGGGGTCGGGTTCAGCGGGATGAGGTTGACGTGCACGGGCTTGCCCTTGAGCATCCGCCCGAGCCGGTCACCACGCCACGCCTGGTCGTTGATGTCGCGGATCAGCGCGTACTCGATGGACAGACGCCGCCCGGACCTGTCCGCGTACCCCCAGCCGGCGTCCAGCACCTCGCGCACCTTCCACCGCGTGTTCACGGGGACGAGGGTGTCGCGCAGCTCGTCGTCCGGGGCGTGCAGGGAGATCGCGAGCCGGCACTTGAAGCCCTCGTCCGCGAACCGGTTGATGGCGGGGACCAGCCCGACCGTCGACACCGTGATCCCGCGCTGGGAGAGGCCGAGGCCGTCCGGCTCGGGGTCGGTCAGGGCCCGGATCGCTCCGACCACCCGCTTGTAGTTGGCGAGCGGCTCGCCCATCCCCATGAAGACGATGTTGCTGAGCCGCGCCGGACCACCGGGGATCTCGCCGTCACGCAGCGCCCGCATGCCGTCGACGATCTGGTGCACGATCTCGCCGGTCGACAGGTTCCGGTCGAGGCCGGCCTGTCCGGTGGCGCAGAACGGGCAGTTCATCCCGCAGCCCGCCTGCGAGCTGATGCACATGGTCACCCGGTCCGGGTAGCGCATCAGCACGGACTCGACGAGCGTGCCGTCGAAGAGCCGCCACAGGGTCTTGCGGGTGGTGTCCTGGTCGGTCGACAGGTGCCGTACGACCGTCATCAGCTCGGGAAGCAGCGCCTCCTGGAGCTTGCCGCGCGAGGCGGCCGGGATGTCCGTCCACTCGGCGGGGTCGTGCGCGTACCGGGCGAAGTAGTGCTGCGAGAGCTGCTTGGCGCGGAACGGCTTCTCACCGATCGCGGCGACCGCCTCCTTGCGCTCGGCGGGCGTGAGATCGGCGAGGTGCCGCGGCGGCTTCTTGGCTCCGCGCGGCGCGACAAAGGTGAGTTCTCCGGGTGCAGGCATAACACCTTCAGTGTGGCAGATCATCTGCGGGTCCCCAGGCCAGAGCGGGGTTGGGGCGGTCACCCCTGAGCGGTCTCTGTCAGCTTCTGTCGACCTCGCACGGCCCAGGGACGGCCCAGGAATGATCTTGGACGGGACCCCTGACCAGCCACGAACGAGGGCAGGGAAGAGTCAGGGACGGACGCGGGGCATCAACACCCACGACCGCCCCCGATTCACTGACGATCAACGACTGATCGGAATCTCGTAGACGATCTCGCAGTGAGCAACGGGAACCACGATGTCCGCCGTCTCGACGGGCCGTCCGTCGTCGCTGTAGTACGTCCGCCGGATGTGCGTGACCAGCGCGGCCTTCTGGATGCCGAGCAGCGACGCCTCCTCGGCGGTCGCCGTCCGCGGTTCCGGCTGCTCCACGGCGTGGCTGACGGTGACCCCGATCGCGGCCATGCGGTTCACGACACCGGCTCCGGCATGCGGGCCTCCCTCGGGGAGGATGACAAGAGAGCCTGCGGTGAGGTCGTACGGCTCCCAGCTCGTCGACAGCTGCACCGGCCTGCCGTCGGCCAGGAACTCATACGTCGTCCGGACACACAGCTCACCCTCGCCGATTCCGAGCCGCGCAGCGATGTCGGCGGGCGCCGGCACCTTGGCGTCGGTCCGGCTCTCCCAGTCCCCCGCCCTGCCGATGTCCCGCATGTCGGCCCGGAACGGCGACCCGTCGCGCCGCTCCCGCGCCGCCGACCGCACCACTCGCACCCGCTGCCGGGGTTCGGCGACGTACGTACCCGACCCGGCGCGCCCCTCCAGCAACCCCTGGGAGATCAGCAACTCCTGCGCCCGGCGCACCACGTTCTCGCCCACGCCGCACTCCTGGCCGATCTGGGCGCGAGAGGGCAGACGGTCACCCGGCTCCCATACGTGCTCCGCGATCCGGCGCCGGAGTTCGTCGGCGATGCGGAGGTAGGGCGGCTGCTCAGGCATATGGAAAATCTAGTCCACTAGCCCTAATCTAGTTAACTAGCTTCACTGAAAGTGATCGCCGGTGACGGAGGCTGCCCTGTGCCCGCTTCGGAAGTTAGCGCGGCGGCCATCGCCGCACGGCTGTCCGCCCTCGGGCTTCCCACGCGAGTGGAGGAACACCACCGTCACACGTCGGTCGAAGCGGAGGTGCCGGACGGGCTCTCCGCGGAGTCATGGCGGGAGGTCCTGGACGTGGTGGCCGAGGCCGATCGGTTCGGACTCCTCGCCCCCAGCTTGAACGGCCGCACCCTCTGGGCGGTCGTACGCAGAACGGTCCCCACGACGGGCGATGTCGGGGGACCGAGCTATCAGCGATAGGAGCTGAACAGCGTGCTCAACCGTATCCGCCGAGCCGTCGCCCTCACCAGAGCGCGGCACTCGTCGCACTCGTCCAAGGGCAGGCACCGCCGCGGCTTAACGGCCGTCCACCCGTCGACCGCTTCCGCTTTCTCGGCGTCCGCTGACGCGATGACGGTCATCCTGAATCGGGCCTCCACCGACGAGGACCACCGTCACTCGCTCGCGACCGATGACGTCGCACTCGTCCGCCCGTACTTGCTGGCCTGGGAGAAGCGCGTCCGGACGCGCCCGGTGGTCGTGGCTCCCCATCTGCCGATCCATGCATGGCCGGCCCTCGCGGGGATCCACTGATGCCCTCGATGTCCTCAAGGCCGTCTCGCCGACACCTCCGCATCGCGGACGCCCCGGCCGCTCCCTACCGCTCGACCGCCTGCCGCATCGGCACACACCCCGCCTGCACGGATCCCTCCCTGGCCTCGACCCCGACCGACCTTCCCCTGATCTACGAAGCGTGCGACTGCCCGTGCCACCCAACAGCCGACCGAACCCCTCCCCCGGAGGCGGAGCGATGAGCACATGGGCTCCCGGCGGTGCGTTGGTCGGCAATGTCGAGGTCACCGCGGCCACCGTGCAGCGCGGCGACGTCATCCAACTCGGTGGTCGGGCCTGCCGGGTGAGAGACCTCTTCCAGCTCCCCCAGGGGGCCAAGCAACTGGTCTTCGAGTCGGGCGAGCTGCTGACCATCCACGCACGCACCCGGCTCCTCGCCGTGCGGTCGCTGAGAAGGAGGTGACCTGGTCCGTGCCCTCTCGCCATCACGACATCGCCGACGACCTCCGTCGCCAGATCACGACCGGCCTCATCAAGCCTGGTGAACGTCTTCCGTCCGAAACCGACTTGGCCGACCGGTACAAGGTCAGCACCCTGACTCTGCGCACCGCCCTCGCCGCACTCCAAGGGGAAGGCCTCGTCGAGAAGATCCATGGCAAGGGCAACTTCGTCCGCCGCCCCCTTCGCAAGATCACGTACGTCGGCGGCTGGGGAACCCTGGACCCGTGGACCGCTGCCGAAGCCGCCCTGCGCGTCACTGTTCGCACCACCACGGTCCAAGCGCACGGACATCTCACGGCCTTGCTCAACGTGCCCATGGGCAGTCCCGTCGCCGAGTTCTCGTGCCTCAGCTTCGAAGAAGCGTCACCGCACGGACTGGCCCGCATCTACATCCCGCGCGACTTGGTGCCGGCCGGAATGCTCGACGACGAATCCGTACACGGGGAAGAGATCAAGAGATTCGCCGTTCTGGGTCCTGCGCCGGCCGCTGTCCGGGAGACGGTATGCGCCCGTCCAGCGACACCGGACGAAGCATCGGCCCTTCGGATCGGCTCCACCGTGCCGGTCCTCGCCATCACGCGCACCGCGACCGACTCCACTGGACGTGTTGTCGAGGCCGCGCTGCTGGCCTTCCCGGGTGACCGCATCGACGCGGTCTTCACCACCCACCACGTGATCGACGAGAGGCAGACGCAAGGATGACCGCACAAGACGAACTGCGACTCCTCCCATGGTTAGGCCCCGGCGGAAACCCCTGCTACCTGAGCACCGACGACCGGGACGGCTTCATGTCCCGCCTGGCGGACAACATCGAGGCGGTCCAACTCGGCACGGCCGCCGAACTGCTGGAGCGAGCCTCCGAAACACTCGACGACCAGGATGCAGCCCCGGAAGAAAAGCAACGGCTGGCGAAGGAACTGACCTGGGCCCTCCGAGACGTCCTCCGCGTCGCAATCAGCCGCGGTCAACTGCTGGCAGTGAAGGAACCACACGGCATCTAAAGACGCGCCCGCGCAACGACGCCTGCCGATAACACTTCTCCCTTCTACACGGGGAGGGGAGCCCGAAGACCACCCCGGGCTCCCCTCCCCGTCGCGCTGTGTTGACCCGGTGCAGACACATCGCACACCGAGACAGAGACGAACCCTTTTGCACCCGCCTGAACCTCAGCCGCCGAAAGTCAGCCACGACGGCGGGCGCGCCTGGCAACCAGGGGCGCGTGGCCTCGCTGCACCCCCACCAGGCTCAGCCACGTCATCACCCGTCGACCAGCGCATGCCTCGACGGCCGATCCGGAACGACGGCGCCTAATCCATCGGCTTGGGAAACTGAGGAGGCCGAGGCTTACTGGGGGCTGGCCTGGGGCGGAAGGACCTTACGGGCGTCGAGCGGCCCGGAACCGACTGCGCACCCCAGCATGATCCACAGAAGTTTCCAGCGGCACATGCCCAACACGGGTGTGCCGCCGGCCAGCATTCCCTTGCACGCGACGCATATCAAGGCCCCAGCCTGGGAGTACAGCTGCAGCACCAAGGATGCCGCGTCAGTTCGGTTGCTCACCCTGTTTGACATCGGCTTCACCGTTCAGCCGCTTCACCAGGTCTAGAACGAGGTCTGCGTCCTCCTCTGACAAGGCGTTGAGGTACGGGGCAAAGTGACGCTCCCGCTCCGAGCGGAGGTTGGGATACCGGGAGACACCATAGAACTCACGGGCAATCATCCCTGCAACCTGCTCTTCCGTCGCACCGAAGAGCCTCGCGATCCCCGGGATATCCTTCGGCGGCGGCGGATTGTACAGGTCAGTGTGCTCAAGCTGTACATGACGCCACCAAGATGCACTGCGTGTGCCACCAGATTGATCACACATCTGTTCGTATGTGATGTACTTGAAAAGATGCTGCACACGGCTCGTGAATGGGGTCTCAGTCATGGCTGCACCATACGGGTCCGGCAAGGCCTGACCTGCCTCAACAAAGTGATCACCTTCATCGCTGCGCATGTGCCCTTAGTTTGGGAAACTAAGGGCATCTACGGCTTGCTCCGGGGGCTGACCTGCGACTGAGTGGTGTCGGCGCCTGCTGCGAGGTCGGCCGGGTCCCCAATGTTCCCCGTGGCTTCCCACGCGATCTGGCACGGGTCTGGCACGACCTCTTCGTCCCGAACTCTCGGCTGGGCAGCCAATGAAGTTCATCGGGCTGGTCAATCAGCCGTAGACGGCCGCTGAGAGTCAGCTGCGGTTGATGGGGTTGCTGTACTTCTCTGCTGTATAGCTTTGGCGGCCCGGCGCGCGACGGCGAGGTTGTTACGGCTGGTAAGGGTGTCGGGGTGGGTGTCGCCCAGGAC
>NZ_JBHYPZ010000003.1:107782-108362 GCF_042746485.1 Streptomyces sp. NPDC058751
CCCGCTCACGCTGGGCGAGGGTCGCCTCGAGCAGGGGAATGGTTCGCTTCAGGTCCCCTGCCGATTGGTAGGCAAGGGCGAGGTTGTTGCGACTGATCAAGGTATGGGGGTGGGTGTCGCCCAGGACCCGCTCATACTGGGCGAGGGTCGCCTCGTATAGAGGGATGGCCCGCTTCAGGTCCCCTGCCGACCGGTAGGCGACGGCGAGGTTGTTGCGACTGATCAGGGTGTCGGGGTGGGTGTCGCCCAGGACCCGCTCACGCTGGGCGAGGGTCGCCTCGAGCAGGGGAATGGTTCGCTTCAGGTCCCCTGCCGATTGGTAGGCAAGGGCGAGGTTGTTGCGACTGGCCAGGGTATGGGGGTGGGTGTCGCCCAGAACCCGCTCACGCTGGGCGAGGGTCGCCTCGAGCAGGGGAATGGCCCGTTTCAGGTCCCCTGCCGACCGGTAGGCAAGGGCGAGGTTGTTGCGACTGGCCAGGGTATGGGGGTGGGTGTCGCCCAGAACCCGCTCACGCTGGGCGAGGGCGGTCTCGAACAAGGGAATGGCCCGCTTCAGGTCCCCTGCCGACCGGTAGGCAAG
>NZ_JBHYPZ010000003.1:108460-342663 GCF_042746485.1 Streptomyces sp. NPDC058751
GGGGGTGGGTGTCGCCCAGAACCCGCTCACGCTGGGCGAGGGCGGTCTCGAACAAGGGAATGGCCCGCTTCAGGTCCCCTGCCGACCGGTAGGCAAGGGCGAGGTCATTGCGACTGGCCAGGGTGTCGGGGTGGGTGTCGCCCAGAACCCGCTCACGCTGGGCGAGGGCGGTCTCGAACAAGGGAATGGACTGTGCCAGCTTCCCCGCGGCTCTGTAGGCGCCGGCAAGGTTGTTGCGGCTGGACAGGGTATCGGGGTGGGTGTCACCCAGAGCCTTCTCGCGCTGGGAGAGAGCGACTGTATGCAAGGGAATGGTGTGGGCGTCACGGCCTTGCTGGCGCAAGTACTGCACCGCGTCTTCGTACGTGGCAGCAGTCTGGGTGGATGCTGGCCATTGCGGGGTGGTCGTGGTGGCGAGTGCGAACAGGTGGGGTAGGAGACGTTCCCACTGGGTGATGGCGCTGTAGCGGTCGGGCTTGGCCTGATGTGTGAGGTGCTCTGCCTCTTGTCGACCTGGAGGGTAGGCGTCGGGATCGTTGGTGAAACTGTGGCGTAGGACGGTTTGCACTAGTCGGTGGATGCTAATGCTCCGCTGACCGGTGGTGAACGAGATCATGTTGTAGGCATGCAGCACCCCCAGCGCCTCACCCAGCGTGACCGGGTCCGGGGCCAAGGGGTTGAGAAGAGTGCGGGGGATGTCATCCGAGGCCAGCCAGGCGAGCGTGTTCAGCACGGTGACGGCGAGAGGATTCCGAGTCTCAATGGCGGCAAGGGTGTGCTGCCAGATGCGGGCGATCGTGCGCTCCGGGTCGATGCCTTCGGTGACGGTGTCCAGGACACGTCCGAGCACGGCGGGATAGTCGCCCAGGTCGGTTCCGGTCTCGTACAGGTAGGCACCCGCCTGTTCCAACGCTAGGGGAAGGTAGCCAAGTTCAGCAGCCAGTTCCTGAGCCTGTAAGCGCTGCCGCGGGGTGGGATGGTGTTCCTCGCCGAGGGCGAGGGCGCACAGGAGATCGGCGGAGGCATCGGCATCGAGCAGGCCCAGCGGCATGGTGGGGGCGATACTGTGCCAGCCGGCAGCCTTGCGACTGGTGGCCAGGTGATGCCCATCCGGCAGAGTGCCGACGTAGTGACGCAAATCCGCAGGGTGTTCGACGTTGTCGAAGACAAGCAGCCAGCCAGGATGCCATTGCAACCACAGAATCGCCCACGCCGCGCGCGCCTGAACGCCCGTGGTCGCGGCCCACTGTGGGCACAGCCGCATCGCCAGGTCCGCCAGCCCGGTGACGATCTGTTCGGTGGTCTCGGCAGTGATCCACCACACCAGGGTGTAGTTGCGGCGATAGGTGTGGGCGTAGTGCAGGGCGAGGGTGGTCTTGCCGATCCCACCTAGTCCGTGGATCGCCCGGGTCCGCGTCACCTGGGTGACTGCTGCCTCTCCCCTATCGGTCAGGAGCGCGCGTAGCTTGGCGAGTTCGTCCATGCGACCCAGGAACACCCCGGACGCAGGCCCCGGCAGATTCCCGGCTCCTGGCGGCGCCTGTACCTCCTGAGCCCACCGCACCGCCTCCGCCAGCAAGGTCACCACCTGGGTGCCGTCACCGGTGATGGCCACACCGACATTGCCGCCGACTGCCACAGACCGTGCCCCCGCAGCCTGGGGGCCGCTTTGCGCCGCAGCAGATTCCTCGTTCATGGCTTGATCGTCGCGTTGTCCCCGGTGACGGCGACGCCGATGGATTGCGCGGCGACGGACCGCTCACCGGACGCCGTCACATGTACTACCTCACTGCGTGCGGGCAATAGCCGGGCCAACTCATCCACCAGACCAGCGTCCTCCCGCAACGCCCGCTTGATCTGCTGACGCAACGCCCCCGCCGCATCTGCGTCGTCCGGCTCCTCGGCAGCTTCTTGCACCGCCGCCTCCAAAGCAGCCTGGCCAGCTTCGTCCCGACGACGCCATACCAGCTGAAGAATGCGCCGCCCCAGGCCTGCTGTCGCCTCGGCCGCAGCGTCCACAGCGGCGCCCTCGGCACGGCTGAGCACCGCCACCCCGTACGCGGACACCGCCGCCGACAGGTACGGCCCGGCTTGCTCCACCAACCCGACAATCTCTGCACTCACAGACACTCCTGACTGTGTGTCATTCCACTTTCGCAGGTGACCAAGCGTAGAAATCGAAGACACTCTATGAGTGCAAAACGGCTAAACCGCCTGCCGCAGTTCCAGAGTCGAAGTTTCACGATCGCGGGGGCGCGGCACGGGTTACTTCTTCTTGCCCTGGGTCTTGCCGGGCATCTAGGTGAGCAGGGTTTTTGCTGCTCAGGGGTGGTGGGCTCGGGTGCCTGGCGATCGTCGTTGGTCGCCCTTGGCCACTGTTGAGCAACCTCGGACGGCCCAGGGACGGCCCGCTCGCCTGACGGCCAGCACCTTCGACACGCCTCGTCTGAACCTCAGCCGACGACAGTCAGCCACGACGGGCGGGCGCGCCGACCGACTAGGCGCGCGTGGCCTCGCCGCACCCCCACCAGCCTCAGCCACGCTGCCGGTGCCGTCGACCAGAGCAAGCCTCCACGACTGGCCCGTGACGACAGCGCCTGAGCCCTCAGCTTGGGAAGCTGAGTCGCTGGATGCCCCCAGGCGCTGACCTGAGCAGCAGGGACGGTCGGCCTCACTTGGCTCGGCCACTTTCGCCTGAGTCCCCGCTGTTCCCCGCGCTGTGCGCGTCGACCGCGTATGACGCCACAGGAGCTGCCCTCTGACCTTGCGGCAGCGCTATCGACGCGGCTGATGCTGTGATGCCGTCCGATCGAGGCCGGCCAGAGGCAGCTCACCGAATCTTTCAGAAAACCGCGATCAGATCCAGTTCCAGAACTATAGTCCTGCGAGGGAGTTCCCTCTGGAAGGAAAACAACTAGCCATGTCTAGTATCGTAAGTTTTGAGATCGCTGGCCTTGCTGGCCGATCAGACGTTATCCGTCATTCCCTGCAACCTGATGTAAACGTCTTTTGGGGGCTAAACGGCAGCGGGAAGACGTCCATGCTCAAAATTTTGCACAGCGCACTTCAAGACGAAGCTTCTATCCTTGTGCGTGTTCCTTTCGATTGGGCCGTTGTGAAGATTCAAAGTGGGAGCAAGGAGGTTGAGCGGAGGATTAGGAACCCAAGGGCAAAAAATATTCAAATCGAGCCGCCAGATGCCTTGTTCGATGATTACGAATTGCATGATCGACAAGTGGGTGAAAGGCTCATCGATCAGGCCGAAAAGATGCGATGGAGCACTAAGCCATCCGAATATGTTGGTCGAGGTTTTCGGCATAGCTACTTGTCCATTTTGCGCCTGAGCGACAGCCCCAGAATGCGAGTTGGAAGCACTGCAGACATTCTAGATGAGGTGGCCTATGACCGAATGTTCGCGCGGCAAATTCAGGCGATTTGGCAAGAGTACAATACTCGCGAATTGATGCAGATCCGCCGCGCTCAGCAAAACGGTCTCGCAGCAATCGCAGGATCGGTCATCACGAGGTCACTCTCGCCACGAAAAGTGCGGACAGACCTGACGGATATTGACGTTGAGGCTGCTTACGTAGCAGTGAAAAACTTCTTTCAGGATCAAAATCTTCATCTCAGGGTTGGGGATTACGAAAGCTTCTCGGAGAACTTCCTGGCGAACGAATTGATGCGCGAGGTCGTTGCTGAAATTGTAGAAGTGCAGAAGGAGGTGGAAAATGCTCAGGAACCGAAACAGGCGGTTGAGCGCTTGATTCACGAACTGTTCAATGGGAGAATGCGGGTGGACTTCGAGGGGAGATATCTAAAAATTAGGCAGGGGAATGATGAGGTCCCCCTGGAGGCTCTTTCGAGCGGACAGAAGCAAGTTGTCCGGCTTCTGGTTGAGTGCTTGGCTGCCGGGCCTAACTCTGTGATTGTGGATGAGCCGGAGATCTCGATGCATGTCGATTGGCAGCATAGATTGGTTAATGCGATGCGCACGATCAATCCAAGGACTCAACTCATCCTTGCCACGCACTCTCCAGAGATCATGGCCGCACTTCCCGACAGGATGATCCACGAGCTATGAGCCGCAGGCTTTCATACAACAGATCTGCGTTTGCGCGTCGAGTGCAGATCTCGCAGGACTCCTTGTTTGTAATTGTCGAGGGTAAAGATCTCGACGCGCGATTTTATGATCGCGTCTGTGATAGCAGCACGTCGATCGAAACCGCTGGCTATCAGATTTGGCTAGCGGAGCAACTAAAGGACGACGTAACTGGAGCCGTTGCGGGCGGCAAGAAGGCTGTCCTTGCTCACTATGACTACTTCAAGACAGCTAAGAAGCTAAGCGTTACCTCGTCGAGTGGGAAACATTCCATCGCCTTCATGATTGACCGAGACAATGATGATTTATCTGGAGGGAAGAAGAGGTCCCCGCATGTGATTTATACGGAGATGTTCGATGTTGAAGCAGAAGCTTTTGTCCGCGGGAATGATGAAGAGGCACTGGCAGGAATTCTCTCACTAGACTCTGCTTCAGCGAGTCAGCTTGCAGCCGACCTAAAAGGCTGGGTGAAAGATCTTGCGGACACGTGGAGGGAGTGGGTCACTCTTTGCACTGTAGCCAAAGCAGTGGGGGCTGGCTGCGACGTTGGATTCGGCCGTGAGTCATGGGTAAATAATCCAAAGTATGGATCTGCGGAATCGGTCAAACTAGCAGCGGCAGAAGCCAAGATTTCTGCATCGACACGTCGCACATCGGCGGAATTTAATGCGATTTCGACACGTGTTCGAGGGCGAATAAATTCATGCTATTCCAGGGGGCATAGCTATCGCCTACTGAAGGGTAAATGGCTTGCGCCATACCTGGTATATAGAGTGAAGGGGCACTTCGGATCGGCGCCGGTGCATTATGGAGGCGTCGAGGATTCAGTAGCGCGAGCCTATCTGGCAACTTGTGACTTTAGGGAGAATTGGGTCAACTACTATAGGGATCGCTTGGAGGCGCTGATTTAGGGACCAAATTAAGGTCTCATAATGTCGCAAATTCGCAGCTTAAAGCAGCGGAGCCGACCGCTCCAGCCACGATGTACCCCTTCTCTGACACCAGGCGACTGATCGCCATGAGTGTGGCCCGGCCGCCGGCCGGGCTGGAGCGGGGCGGAGACAGGAGCGCAGGCCCGGCCGGCGGCCGGGCCACGCGCGGGGAGCGGAGCGAGCCGCCTTGATGAAGAAGAGAAAGTCTTACCCCGCCGGGGCGGTCGTGTCGTGTCGGCAGGTCGGCGTTCTGGGGCTCAGTTGCTGCTGGAGTCGGTTGGTCTTTGGTGTCCGCACGCCAGTTTCTTGCCGTCGGTCCCGACCACGTCGTAGTCGAGTAGTGCGTTGTAGGGGTCGCCGTTCTCGTAGAGCCACACGGTGAAGAGGTCCTTCGAGACGGATACTGAGAACTGCACGTTGCTGTCGCTCAGGGGCACGACCTCGAAGGCGTCTCCGGGCTTCATCCAGAAGTCCTCGCCGTACGGCTCGATGAACAGGCAGACGTCCGTGTCGCCCGCGTTCTCCACCGGCAGCCTGTTTGTCACGCTTTCTCGCCGATGAGGCGCTGTCCGTCGTGGCTCCGCACGTGGGGCCCGTTGCCGTCCAAGGCGTCCAGGAGCCTCACCGCGAATGCCTCGGACATGCGTTCGCTGACCTCGTCCGGCGTGAGCCATGAGACCGCCAGGGACTCGTTCGAGGTGCGTTCGGTGCCGCCCGACGGCTTACAGCGGAAGACCAGGGCCACGATGCCGCGGGTCATGTTCTTGTAGACGCCGGTGAGTTCGTCCACCTCGACGTGGATGCCGGTCTCCTCCAGGACCTCGCGGGCGACGCCGGCCTCCGGGGTCTCGTCGAGTTCGAGGATGCCGCCCGGGAGCTCCCAGGTGCCGTTGTCGGCTCGGCGGATCGCCAGGAGGCGGCCGTCCTCGCGCACCACTACTCCGGCAACGGACACGGAGTGCAGGGGGGAGGGTGTCGCTTCCTGTGGTTGACTCATGTAGAGGAGCATAGGAGGCAGGGAAGGACTATGGGAACTGCGGCGGGAGGGGCCGGTTCCGGGCCTCGGTACGTACAGATCGCGGACGAGATCGTGCGGCAGATCCGGGCGGGGGTTCTGAAGCCCGGCGACATGGTGCCGAGTGAATCGGAGCTGGTGGAGCGCTACGGCGTCGCCGGCGGGACGATTCGCAAGGCCATGGTCGAGGTGCGGGCGAGTGGACTGGTCGAGACCCGGCACGGCAAGGGTTCGATCGTGAAGGACCGGCCTCCGGTGCGGCACCGTTCCTCGGATCGCTTCCGGCGTTCGCTGCGCCGCGGAGGACAGGCGGCCTACCTCGCGGAGTCCTCGCAGTCCGGGGCCACCGCCAAAGTCAGCGTCCTCTACATCGGGCCCCAGGAGGCACCCGAGGGAGCCGCCGAACGTCTGGGCGTCCCCGTCGGCACGCAGGTGCTGGCCCGTCGGCGTCTCTACTTCCGCAACGGCACGCCGGTCGAGACCGCCACGTCCTACCTGCCCTGGGACGTCGTGAAGGACATCCCCGAGCTGTTCGCCGAGAATCCCGGCGGCGGTGGCATCTATGCCCGGCTCGAAGACCACGGGCATGAGTTCGCGGAGTACGTCGAGACGCTGCAAGCGAGGCCGGCCTCCAAAGCGGAAGCCTCGGAGCTGGCGCTGAGCCCGGGTGCACCCGTGGTTCACCTGATCCGGGAGGCGCGTACGACCGCGGGTCTCGTGGTCGAGGTGTGTGACACCCTCATGGCCGCTGACCAGTTCGTCTTCGAGTACCGGATTCCCGCCGAGGACTGACACCCGCTCAGCATCCCGCAGCCCGCCACGAGTTCCTCTTCGTGGCGGGTTGACTCATGTACAGGAGTGAGGCACTCTTCTTCATGTCACTCCTATACATGAGTGACGGAGTCCAGCATCTATAGAGGAGTGAGCTCTGTGCGTCAGATTCCCGTCGACACCTCCGGCGCGGTCGTGATGGTCGCCAAGTCCCCGCAGGTCAAGGTGCGTGACCGTCGTACCGGCGAGGTCGCCACCGACACGGAGACCGGGGCGAGGCTGATGACTGTGGACGTGATGTTCGCGGCGAACGAGGAGGTGGAGATCCTGTCCATCACCGTTCCGGAGCCGGGCATCTCCGGTGAGCTGGCCATGGGCACGCCGGTCGCGCTCACGGGCCTGATCGCCCGGCCCTGGGAAAACGACTTCAACGGCCAGAGGCGACACGGCATCGCGTTCCGCGCGGTCGCGGTCACCTCGCTCGTCGGTGCTGCCGCAGGGTCCAAGGCGGCCTGATCGTGGCCGACTTCATGGTCGTTCTGGTGCTGGTCGTCGCCGCCGTGGGTCTCCTGCGGTGGCGGCGCCCCGCCTGGTACTGGTTGACCTTCGGGGTCACTCTGGCCGTGTTACGGGTCCTGGTCCGCTACCGCTCGGTCATGGACGCGTGCGGGCTGACCGTCCCGCCCTCGCGCTGGCGGCTCGCCCTGGCCCGTGCCGCCAACCGGCCGATGCCGGATCCGCGTCCGCCGCGCATCCTGCGGCTGCGGCCGACCCGTACCGGCCTGGTCCTGAGGCTCAAGCTCCGCCCCGGGCAGGACGCGTTCGACGTCGCCGCCGCCTCGGACCGGCTCCGGCACTCGTTCTCGATGTACGGCGTGACCTCGCGTGAGCTGCGCTCCGGCGTCATAGAGGTGCGGATGACCGGCTACGACGTGCTCAAGCGGGTACAGATGCCGACCGAGACCGTCCACCGGCCGATGCGGGTACCGGTCGCGCTGCGGGAGGACGGTTCGGTGCACTACCGCGACTACCGGGCGGTACCTCACGCCCTCACCCTCGGCGCCACGGAGTCCGGCAAGTCCGTCTACCAGCGCAACCTGGTCGCGGGGCTCGCCCCGATGGACGTCGCCCTCGTCGGCATCGACTGCAAGCAAGGGGTCGAGCTGTTCCCGCTGGCCCGCCGGTTCTCCGCGCTGGCCGACGATCCCGACACCGCCGCGGAAGTCCTCGAAGCGCTCGTGGCCCGGATGGGGCACGTCTATCAGCTCATCCGGTCCCAGCAGCGGATCACCTCCGACGTGCCGGACGCGGAGATCGCCGCCGACATCTGGGACCTGCCCGACGACCTTCGCCCGGTCCCGGTCGTGGTCCTGGTAGATGAGGTCGCCGAACTCGCCCTGTACGCGAGCAAGGAGGAGGAGAAGCGGAGAGACCGCATCATCACCGCCCTGGTCCGCCTCGCCCAGCTCGGCCGTGCGGCCGGCATCTACCTGGAGATCTGCGGGCAGCGCTTCGGCTCCGAACTCGGCAAGGGCATCACCATGCTCCGCGCCCAGCTCACCGGCCGTACCGCTCACCGCGTCAACGACGAGACCTCGGCCAACATGGCCTTCGGCGACATCTCCCCGGACGCCGTCCTCGCCGCGATCCAGATCCCGGCCGAGACGCGGGGCATCGCCATCGCGGGCGACTCCTCCGGCGGGTGGCACCGCATCCGCGCCCCGCACACCTCGCTCCGCCAGGCCGTGAACATCTGCAACCGGCACGCCGACCGGACCCCGGACCTGCCCGAGCTGGCCCCGTTCCGACCCGCTCTCCCCAGCGCCGCCGCCGAGTCCGTGCCGCTGGTCAAGGCGTCCTCGGTCACCGTCTGATTCCTGCCCCGCCCCCACGGTCGGCGCGACCGCCTTCGCGCCAGGTCCCTACCCCTGCCATGCCCAAAGAAGGGAGACCCGTCATGTGCCCGAACTGCGAGGACTTCGCCCGGACCGTGCTCCTGCTCGGCCAACTCGCGCTCTACGCCGACATGGCCGGCGCCGACCTCGACTTCGTGGACGCCGTCAGCCCAGCCCTCGCCGTCTCGCTGCCCGAGCCGCCGTCCGGGGTGTTCCCGGAGGACTACGACCCCGACGACGGCCCCGCCTATCCGGGCGACGCCTGATGGGCGCCCGTCACGGCCTCCGGGTCGACGCGGTCCTGGTCCAGGCCGTGATCGCCGGTGCCCTGTCCTTCGCCCACCTGCACGACCTGGCCGCCGCTGCCGGACAGAACGGCTGGAAGGCCTGGGCCTACCCGGTCAGCGTCGACCTGCTCCTCGTCGCCGCCTGGCGGAAGCTGCGCAGCGAGGGACCGTCCCGGCTGGCCTGGTGCTGGTTCGTCGTCGCGCTGTCCGCCTCGCTCGGCGCCAACATCGCCACCGCCGGATTCCTCGACCTGGCCGACCCGCCCGCCCCGCTCCGCCTCGGCATCGCCGGATGGCCCGCGCTCGCCTTCCTCGGCGGCACGCTCCTCGCCCACTCGCCGGCCCCTGAGCCGCGGACGGCACCGCCGACCCCGGTCGCCCCACCGCAGGACCCCGAGCACTCGGACGGACAACCGTTGCCGGACACCGGACGCGCATCGATCACGGAAGCCCTGCCCGAGCCTGCCGCGGTCCCCGCCCCAGCCGTGGAAGCCGCCGTTTCCCCGGGCCCTGCCCCGACTCTCGTCCCGGCTTCTGCCCCGCCGGTCCCCGCCGTCCTGGTCGACCACGCCCGCAAGGTCGCCGACGAGTACCGCGCCCGTACCGGCTCCCCGATCGATCCCGACACCCTCCGCTCCCGCCTCGGCGTCCCGCCCCACCTCGCCGACGCCATCGCCGCCCACCTCAACTGACGCAAGGGAGAACAGAGATGACCTCCGACCCGGCCGACCTGACCGCCGCCGACTACCTCGACGCGGCACGGGACATGGCGGCGGCCGGACGTCCCTTCCTCGCCCACCTGCTCGCAGAGGAAGCCGCCCGCCGCGTCGACGACCCGGTCACCGCCCGGAGCATCCGCGCCCGGTACCCCGACCCCACCACCCGAAGGGACTGATCCGACGTGCCCGCACGCGACAACTTCCACTCCCTGATGCGGATCGGCCCCGTGCAGATCGGTACCCACCGCGACCGCAACGGCCGCACCACGCACGCCGCCGTCTGCACCTCCGACCGCTGCGGATGGTCCGCCGACTACTCCAGCCAGACCGCCGCCCAGCTCGCCGCCCGCACCCACCGCTGCACCGTCCGCTGAGGAGACACCCCGTGCAGGTCCCGCTCTGGCTCGCCCTGGTCGCCGTCGGCTACCTCGGCGTCAAGCTCATCCGCCCGCCCTGGTGGCTCATCGCCGTACTGCTCCTCGGCGGATTCCTCCTCGCCGACAGCGTCCTGGCCCCCGTCATCGACACCGCCGTCAAGTAGCGCGCCACAAAGGAGAACCGCCCATGCTCCGGCCCAAGTTCCCGACCATGCCCCAGCCCACCGGCCTGACCACTCCGCCCGCCGTCGTCCAGCCGACCGCCATCGTCCCGGGCACCCCGGTCCCGCCGCCGGCCCCGGTCACCGCGGCCCGTCCGGTCGTCCAGCTCACCCCCGGCACCGCGCTCGCCCTCGTGGGCGCCGGCACCGCCGTGGTCCTGGTCGTCGGTGCCGTCCTGGTCTCCCTGCTCCTGGCGGTCGCCATCACGGGCGCCTCGATCGCCGTCTGCGCGGTCGTCCTGCGCTCCCTGCTCACCGCCGACGCCAAGCGCCGCTGACCGGCCCCCGGGCGGCCTCGATACCGCCAAGCATCCGCCGCCCGGGAGCCGTCCCTGTCCGATCTCACAACCGGAAGGAACCCCCAGCATGGCCCACCGGGCCTCATCCGCGACACAGAAGGCACCCACATCCGCCCCGCAGCTCGACCCGATCGCCCTCGGAGACCTCCTCCGGGTGGCCTCCGCCTCCGACTACACCCGCTGGGAGGACCAGATCCGCCGCACCGGCGGCTGCTCCGACCCGATCCACCTCACCGGCTGGACTCTCACCAAGGACAAGACCACCGGTGAGACCCTGCACCACTACTCCACCGAGAACGAGCCCGGCGGACGCCTCCGCCTCGCCTGCGGCAACCGCCGCGCCTCCCGCTGCCCCTCCTGCGCTTGGACGTACGCGGGTGACACCTACCACCTGATCCGCGCCGGCCTCGCCGGGGACGACCGCCGCGACATCCCCGCCACCATCCGCGACCACCCCCGCGTCTTCGCCACCCTCACCGCGCCCTCGTTCGGCCCGGTCCACAACCGCCCCGACCACGGTGGTGCCTGCCGCTGCGGCACCGCGCACACCGCCGACTCCCCCGAGCTGGGCACCGCCCTCCACCCCGACTCCTACGACTATGCGGGCGCCGTCCTCTTCAACAACCACGCCGGACAGCTCTGGCAGCGCTTCACCACCCGCCTGCGCCGCGAACTCGCCGCCCGCGCCGGACTGCCCCGCCGCGAACTCGCCGGTCACCTGCGCGTCTCGTACGGCAAGGTCGCCGAGTTCCAGAAGCGCGGCGCCCTCCACTTCCACGCCGTCGTACGCCTCGACGGCCCCGACGGACCCGACACACCCCCACCCGCATGGGCCACGGTCGACCTCCTCTCGGACGCGCTCCGCGCCGCCGCCGCGCACTCGTACACATCCGTCTCGGTCCCGGCCGCCGGTGACCAACCGGCCCGGACCTTCCGATGGGGAAGACAGCTCGACGTCCGCCCGGTCAAAGCCTTCGGCGACGGCTCCGACATCACCGAGCAGGCCGTCGCCTCGTACGTGGCCAAGTACGCGACCAAAGCCGCCGAGAACACCGGGACCCTGGACCGCCGCATCGGCGAACTCTCCGAACTCGACCGCCACGGCGTGCCCGACCACACCCGCCGACTCATCACCGCCTGCCGCGACTTGGACGCCCTGTACCCGGACAGACGGCTCTGGGCCTGGGCACACATGCTCGGCTTCCGCGGGCACTTCTCGTCCAAGTCGCGCACGTACTCCACCACCCTCGGCGCCATCCGCCAGGAACGCGCCGACTACCGCGCCGCCCAGGAGGCATCCGTCCTCGGCCTCGACGAACGCGAGCCGGACACCGTCCTCGTCCTGACCGACTGGCAGTACGCCGGCCACGGCCACACCCCGGGCGAAGCCGCTCTCGCATCGACGATCGCCCGTGATCTCCAGGCCAACCGCGAGACGGCCCGTGAAGCCCTGCGAGACCTGGCAGTGGAAGGAGCTGCGGCATGACCGTTCGCGCGCTTCCCGAGCGGTACCTGACTCCGGCCGATGTCGCTGAGCTCCTGGGTGTTCCGGTCGAGACGCTGTACCAGTGGCGGCGCAAGCGCTCGGGTCCTCCGGCCTTCCGGGTCGGGCGGCATCTTCGGTACGACCCTGTGCGGCTCCGCCAGTGGATCGACGGTCTGACCGAGACGGCCGCCTGATGCCGGGGCACGTGCAGGATCGCTGGTACAAGACGGAACCGGGTCCGGACGGCAAGCCGGTCAAGGTCAAATCGGACCGCTACGGCAGCGGCCTCCGCTACCGGGCCCGGTACGTCGGGCCGGACGGCACAGAGAAGAGCCAGTCCTTTCCCGACCGGCAGAAGCGTCGGGCGGAGGAGTGGCTGGCCGAGACGGCCGCCGACATGTCCCGGGGGCAGTACATCGACCCCAAGGCGGCACAGACGACCTTCCAGCAGTACGCGGAGCGCTGGATCACCGGGCAGACGACCGACCTGAACACACGCATCGGAGCGGAGACCCGCCTTCGGCTGCACGCCTTCCCTCGTATCGGGTCGCGCCCCCTCGGGTCCTTCCGGCCGCTCCACATCCGCGAGTTCGTGCGGGATCTGGAAAGCGACTCGATCAGCAGCACCTACGCCCGCAACATCTACGCCAACGTCCGTGCGGTGCTGTCTGCCGCCGTGGATGATGGCCACCTCGCCCGGAACCCATGCTCGGCGGCGTCGGTCCGTCCGCCCGCCGTCTCTGCCGCTCGGGTCGTGCCCTGGCTGCCGTCCCAGGTGCGTGCGGTCCGTGACACCCTGCCCGAGCGCTACCGAGCCATGGTCGACGTGGGCAGCGGCTGCGGTCTCCGGCAGGGTGAGATCGTCGGCTTGGCCGAGGACACGATTCAGCTCGACGGCGACACGCTTCGTGTCACCACTCAGGTCAAGCTGATCCGGGGTGTCGCGGTCTTCGCCCCGCCGAAGGGCAACAAGGAACGGGACGTGCCGCTGCCGTCCTCGGTGGCCTCCGCCTTGCGGCGGCACATGGCGAGTCACCCGCCCGTGGCGATCAAGCTGCCGTGGATCCGGCCGGACGGCCCGCTCACCGAGCGGCGGCTGATCTTCACCAACACGGTCGGCGGAATCGTCTGGCGAAGCAACTTCAACGCCCTGGAGTGGAAGCCCGCCCTTGCGGCGGCCGGCCTCATCCCGACGCCCAAGCCCGGGAAGCCGTACGCCTCCGCCCGGCAGCACGGGATGCACGCCCTTCGCCACTTCTACGCCTCGGTCCTCCTGGACGCGGGCGAGAGCGTCAAGGCCGTGAGCGAATACCTCGGGCACTCCGACCCGGCGATGACGCTGCGGGTGTACGCCCACCTGATGCCCAGCAGCCGCGAGCGGGCCCGCCGGGCCCTGGACGGGGTCTTCGGCACGGCCCCGGAACCCTGACGGCCCAGGGACGGCCCAGCGGGTACAGGACAGCCCCCTACTGGCGACATCGTCGCTGGTAGGGGGCTTCTTCGTGCCCGGGGAAGGTCCGTTCTCCGGGTGCAGGCATAACCCTTCCAGTGTCGCAGATCAACAGCACCGGCCCCGGCCGGAGCGGGGCGGGGGCAGGTGCCTGTGGGTGCCGGCCGTCGGCGTCGGCCGGCCTCGCACGGCCCGGGGACGGCCCGGCGTGGCACTCGATCGGACCCTCCTGGCGATGTCGGTGCCGGCGGTTATGGTGCGACGGCCATCGGGCGCGACTCATCGGGGAGGGGTCATGGGGACCAAGACGGGACTGCTCATCTACGCCGACGGCGAGGTGCCTGGCCTGCTGCGAGGGGCGAAGGCGGCGGACCTGCCGCGGACGTCCGAGATGATGCGGCGCCTTTACCCGGGCTCGGAGATCGAACGGCTCGGCGGCTCGCCGCTGGCCTACTGCTTGTACCCTCCGGAAGGCGCCGCGTACGCCGCGAGCCGGCCGGGCGTGGAGATGGTCTGCGACCAGCGGGTGATGATCGACTTCCCGTCCCGGCTTCCCGAGCACCTCGTCGCGGCGAGCGTCGGCCGACGTCTCGTCCTGCACGCCATGCACAGCATCGTCGACTGGTTCGCGTTCGCGGTGTGGGAGGACGGGCGCCTGGTCCGCTCCCTGAGCCTGTCGCCGGACTGCGGCGTCATCGAGGACATCGGCGAACCGCTCCCCTTCGAGCTTCCCTACTGGGCCGGGGACCACCCCGTAGACGTCGTCCCCCGGCCAAACGAGGACGAAGAACCGCGCCCGCTCCCCTTTCACCCCTTGGACCTGGGCGAAGAGGCCCTGCGTACGCTCTGCGGCCTCGTCCAGGAGGACCGGCCCGGACCTGACGCCTTCGACCCGTACGACATCGACCTCCACGGCTTCTTCGTGCGGGACCCCCACGGGCCCGACCCTGCGGGGGAAGAGGCGAAGCTGCGGAAGATCAGGGAAAACATGAGATCGTCGTATTCCCACCGGCTGGGCCCCGACAGCTCGCTGATCGAACCCGACGTCCCGTGACGCACGACCTGACCGTCCCGAAGCCGAGGACCGAGGTCGTCGTTGTCGGCGTTGTCACGCGGTCAGACACTCATCCCACCTCCTCGAACCCGCCCCCATGTGTGTCGTTCCGACGTGTTTGAACGGCGTGCCTCAGCCGACCTTCCCAGCCCGGAAACCGAGACGGCTCAGCCGGCCGCCGATGCGGCTCCGTACCTCGTTCCGGTGCTGCCGCCGCATGGGAGTATGCGGGCGTGGAGACCGCGACGGACCTGCGAGTGATGCTTGAGTCATTGGCCAAGGAGGACGGCGTCTTCGGCCGGGTCGAGAGCGGGGGCGCGGGCTCCGTTGAAGAGCACGTGTACGGCTTGGTCCTTGACGCCCAGAAGGCTTGGGCATCCTATGCGATCAAGGGTTCTCGAGGGCCGACCCGCCCCGCTGACATTGCCGATGCCCTGACGGCCATCGACAGGGAAGAGGCGGGAACCGTCATGGCCTACCTGTCTGCGGGTGACCTGGTCTTTCCCGGCCGGCTGCGTCGTGATCGTGAGCACGCTCATCGAGCTGCGCAGCGAGTGGTGAAGCTGCTGGGACGGGACTCCACGTGGTGGACGAACATCGAACCATCGGATGCGGGCCACGGGTGGAACCCGGTATCTCGGTTCTCCTTCGACGGAGTGGTTGCAGGCACGGGCAACGGGTTTGTCGTGGCCCTGCTCCAAGTCGGAGAAGACTGACGCGTGGCGCGTCACGGTTTCGAACACCGCTTCAGGAGTTCGATCCGAGCTCGCTTCGACTGCGGCCGACGACTGGCGGGACGGCCGGACCGCTACGCCCCCGGAGCCCGGTACTGGACTTGTCCGGCTTTGCGCAGGGCATCCATGGTTTCGTCGACCGTCAGGAGAACGGTCGTCTCGAACGAGCTGAGTGCACCGCCTCCGCTGATCGCCAGGGCGACCGCGGCCATGGAGACGTTGTCAGGGGCCTCCCACAGGTTGTAGCCGTCGCGGGTGCCGAACGCGTACCAGAAGCCGTGGAGCTTGCCGCCGACGGACTCGATGTACGACTGAGCGGCCTTTGCCCGGTCCTCGGGCCGGCCGATGAGTCTGGCCCAGGTCTCCGGCGTGTAGCTGAACCTCGACAGATAGAGCGGCATCATGTCTCCCTTTCGTCTCAGCAAGGGATGCCCCACGGGGTGGGACACGCCTCCGAGGCCGCCCGGGTGTCCCCCGAACGGCCGGGACGACGACCGGCATGGCCGCTGCCGGTGAGCGCCCCGGCCGCCGCGCTACCTGACACCGTTCCGGACCTGACACCGTTCCGGCACGACCTCTGCTCTCTGACGCCGGAGAGCCGATCACGTCTCCGAGCCCCGCCGGTAGGGGCCTGGACCGTACGTGTCACTTCCTGCGGACGGCCAAGAGCGCCAGCACCATGCTCATGAGCAGCACGAACACCACGAGCGAGGCGAAGAACAGGACCTCGAGCCAGCCGGGGTTCGCACCGGTGAGCGTGCCGTTCGCGGACAGGCACGCCACCTCCGGCGGAAAGCTCTGCCGGCGCAGGTCGCCGCAGGCGTTCGGCAGGTCGTCATTGATGACGTACGCGTTCACCCAGCACAGAGCCCAGCTCACGAGGAAGACACCCAGCGAGGCCAGAGAGACACCCCGCAACGCGTTCGAGGAGGGGAGCGTCCGGGAGTCCGTCGCGGGAGGTGTCGTCATGGCCGGGAGCGTACCCGGCACGAACGAACCATGGCCGACGCAGGCAGCGGCTGCGGTCTCCGACAGGGGCAGACCATCGGACCGGCCGAGGACAGCACGCAGCGAGCGGCAACCAGGAAACAATGCCCACCATGGACATATGGGGGACGTTGTTCGCGACTGTTGTCGGTGCCGCGATCGCTCTGCTGGGGCAGCACCTCGTGAAGCGCGCTGAACACAGGGCTCGCATCTCGGAGCTGCTCTTGGAGCAATGCGCTTACCTGGCCGCCTCATCCTCGGACTTCCACAACCGTGTCTGGGAGGAGCGGGTCCTCGACATGAATGACCGCGTCAGCAGCTGGGACGTATCAGCTCACGGGCTGGCGTCAGCCCGGCTGCAAATCCTCTCGAAGGACCGGGCCCTGCTCTCGGCACTACAGGAACTGAACAACGCCGGTCAGCAACTCGGCAGCTACTGGAGGCGAGGCGTCGTGGATGAAGCAGAGTTCACCAGCCGTTGGAACCGGCACCGCATCGCCACTGAACAATTCATCGCCACAAGCGGCGAGGTGGTCCATCGGCGCCTCGCACAGGCCTGAGAAGCAGAGTCCCCCGGCCCCGGCCGGAGCGAGACGGGGTGGCCGACCGTGGACCCTGCACCCCTTGGCGATCTTGATCCTGGCCGAGGCGGTGCCGTACTGTGCGCGGTTTGACCGTTCACAGTTCTCAGGCGGGACGAATGAAACGAATAACGAGCCGCTTAGCGGCACTGTGCACCGCGCTGTTCGCGGTGATCGCCGTGTCGGCGGTACAGGCACATGCGGAAGCACGGCCCGTGCCCGTCGCGGCCAGCGACAAGTACGCGCTCAGGTCCGTGGGCGCCGACGGTCTCTACGTGTCGGCGGAGGTCGTCAACAGCGGTGACCGCGAGGGCATGCTGCGGGCGCGCAAGTCCGCCTCGTCCCTCGACGAGCTGGGATCGTGGGAGAAGTTCACGCTGCACACCCACGACAAGGGGTGGACCACCACCCTGCGTTCGGAGGCGAACGGGAACTACGTCGCGACCGAGCGGAACGACTCCGGCAGCCACAAGAACCTGCTCCGGGCCCGGAGCACGACCGTCGGCGAATGGGAAGAGCTCCACCTCGAGAAGCAGTCGGACGGTACGTACGCCCTGAAGGCCTGGACGAACGACGGCTACAAGTACGTGACCGCCGAGGTCCAGGACGCCGGAACCGACAAGGGGCTGCTGCGGGCACGGGCGGACTCGGTCGGGTCCTGGCAGAAGTTCGAGCTCGTCTTCCTCGGCGAGGAGAACGCGAGCGACGAAGGCGGACGCCCCAGTCCCGCTTCCCCCGCGCCGACGGCCGAATTCCGTGCGATGTCGTGGAACGTCTGCGCCAACAACAACGACAAGTGTGGCAACTACCTGGCGGAAGGCACGGACCTGGGGACCCAGATCTCTGCCCGGATGGGCTCCGAAGAGGAGGCGAGGCGGTACCGTGCCGTCTTCCTCCAGGAGCTCTGCGAGTCGCACGCCAAGGCGATCGAGCAGGCGCTGGAGACCAAGACGGGCACCGGATGGGACGTACGCTTCGCCCCCATCAAGTACACCATCGACGGTTCGTCCTCGAAGGCCGCCAAGACCTGCGACAGAACCAGAACCGGGGAGGACCGGGGCGCCTACGGCACCGCCCTCGCGGTGCCGGACTCCAACGTCTGGTACACGTCGTACGACCTGCCCTCGCCGCAGAACCAGACCATCAAGAACGAGTGGACGCGTATGGAGCAGCGGACCGCTCTGTGCGCTGTTCTCCCGGCCCAGGCCCTGCAGTTCTGCGGGGTCCACTTCAGCTCCGGCGGGGAGAAGGAGGACCCTAAGGGGACCAAGCGCCTGGAACAGGCCGAGCTGCTGCAGGACATCGTCCACTCGTACACTCCGGCCGGCTATCGGACCGTCTACGGCGGCGATTTCAACTCCGTCCCGCCGGACTCCACCTCGCAGGACACTCCCAAGACCGTCATGACGTCCGCATACGCGGCGGACGAGGAATGCGACGAGGGGATGTTGACCGATCGGCCGCGCGACGGTCAGGTCACGAAGCCGTTGGACGGCCGATTCATCAAGATCGACTACCTGTTCGGTCCGTCCTCCGCGGACATCTCGCCGTGCAGCGTGACGGCTGACGCCGGAAAGTCGGACCACTATCCGATCAAGGCGAACTTCAGGTTCTGAGACAGTGACGCGGCCTTGGTCCGGAACGCCCCGCAGGCGTTCCGGACCAAGGCCCGACCCGCCCGCACGGTGCCGCCGCTCACGCACCCGGCGGGCGGAACGTGACCTCCCTGCGGGTGGCCTCGTCGATCTCGTCGAGGGTGAGCAGCGGTGTGGCCCGGGTGCGGAGCGCCCCGCTGGCCTTGACGCGGAGGCTGACGGCGGCCATGGAGACCGTGTCGGGGAAGTCGAGGACGCACACGAAGTCGTCCTCCCCGAAGGAGAAGTACATGGCCTCGACGGTTCCGCCGAGGCCCGCGACGACGTGCTCGACGGCGGCGCGGCGGCCGCTCGCGCCCTCCTTGAGCAAACCCTTCGCCCCTTCCGGCGTGTAGCTGGCCTGGATGAGGAACTTCGGCATCGGGGTGCTCCCTGCCCGTGGCGTGTCCGGTACCGGGATGGCCTTCCCGCTGCGGGCCCGGCCGGCGATCGGGGAACGCCAGGATTCACCCGTAAGACACCGGCCGCCGGCCCCACCCCCGTCCCGGTTACGCGAACTGGCCGGGCCGGTAGTCGCCCGCGGGCTGCTGGATCATGACGTTCCCCCGGTTGAAGGCGTTGATGAGCGCGATGCAGCACACCAGGGCGGCGAGCTGCTCCTCGTCGTAGTACTTGGCGGCGTTCGCCCAGCACTCGTCCGTGACGCCGCCGGCCGCGTCGGCGATGCGCGTGCCCTGCTCCGTCAGTTCCAGGGCGGCGCGCTCGGCGTCGGTGAACACCGTCGCCTCCCTCCAGGCCGCGACCAGGTTGAGGCGTACGGAGGTCTCGCCCGCGGCCTGCGCGTCCTTGCTGTGCATGTCGGTGCAGAAACCGCAGCCGTTGATCTGGCTGGCACGGAGTTTCACCAGTTCCTGCGTCGCGAGCGGCAGCGTCGACTCGTCGAGCACCCGGCCCGCGGCGACGATGTGCTTCATGAACTTGGCCGACACCGGGCTGGCGAAGAGGTTCAGACGGGCTTCCATGGTGTGTGCTCCTCGGGTCGTTTCTCGTGGCTACACCACATGGACGGAACGGCCCGGCACGGTGTGACCGACGTGAATGTGACCTGCGTCTCCCCGCGCCGGAGGGAGGAGCAGGGAGGGAGACGACACCACCCCTCCGGGTCGCCGGGATCACGGTGAGGTGATCGGACGACCCGAAGGGGTGGTGTCGTGGATGTGCTCGCGTCGCCGATGCGTACGTCGTAAACGCGTGCGGAGAAACGATCAGCCGGAGCCGACGAAGAGCACCAGCAGCAACCAGACGACCGGAGCCGTCGGGAGCAGGGAGTCCAGCCGGTCCATGATGCCGCCGTGGCCCGGCAGCAGGGTTCCCATGTCCTTGATGCCGAGGTCCCGCTTGATCATGGACTCGCCGAGGTCACCCAGCGTGGCGCTGGCCGCGACCGCGAGGCCGAGGATCAGGCCCTGCCACCAGGTGCCGTCGTCGATCAGGTACTGCATGCACAGCGCACCCGCCGCCATCGCGAAGGTGATCGCCCCGAACAGGCCCTCGCGGGTCTTTCCGGGGCTGATCCGCGGAGCCAGCTTGTGCTTGCCGAAGCGCCAGCCGATGGCGTACGCCCCGGTGTCGCTGACGACCGTCAGGAGCAGGAACGTCAGAACGCGGCGCGGACCGTCGTCGGCCGTGAGCATCATGGCCACGAAGGTCGCCAGGAACGGCACGTAGAAGGCCGCGAAGACCCCCGCCGTGACGTCCTTGAGGTAGCCCTCGGGCGGTTCCGTCATCCGCCAGACCAGGACGGCCAGCGCCGTGAGCGCCATGGCCACCCAGGCGCCCTCCGCACCGCGCACGTATCCGGCGACGACCATGGCGGCCCCGCCGATCGCGAGCGGCACGAGCGGCGCCTTGATGTCCTTGCGCTCCTGCAGCCGCGAGGTGAGCTCCCAGAGCCCCACCACCACGGCGACCGCGATCACCCCGACGAAGACGGCCTTGACGACGAACAGCGACGCGACGATCACCGCGCCGAGCCCGAGGCCCACTCCTATGGCCGCGCCCAGGTCGCGTCCCGCACTCTTCTTCTGAGGTGCGGGTGCGGGCTCGGGTGTGGTGCTGGGCATGGGCTCCTGCGGGCTCTGCGGATTGTGCGACGGTTCCCCGTAGGGCGCCGTCGTCGGCGTGTCGTTGTGGACCGGGGGGCCGCTCAGCCGAGCGGCCCCCCGGTCGTCATCCTGGTCTCCGCCATGAGCGGGTACGTCGGGCGCGGTGGGCATGGGCCGAGTGTGCTGCGCGTCATGCGCATCGTACGTGGGACCCGCCGGGGCCGCCCCCTGGGCAGGCCCCTGCTCGGACGGCCCCCAGTACCCGGCTTGTGGCGGCGCCCCCCAGGAAGAGTCGTTCATCAGACCTCGAGCAGCTCAGCTTCCTTGTGCTTCAGGAGCTCGTCCACCTGGGCGACGTACTTCGCCGTGGTGTCGTCGAGTTCCTTCTCCGCACGACGGACCTCGTCCTCGCCGGACTCCTTGTCCTTGACGAGCTTGTCGAGGGCGTCCTTGGCCTTGCGGCGCACGGCGCGGATCGAGACCTTGGCGTCCTCGCCCTTGGTCCGCGCGACCTTGATGTAGTCCTTGCGGCGCTCTTCCGTCAGCTCGGGGAACGTCACCCGGATGATGTTGCCGTCGTTGCTGGGGTTGACGCCCAGGTCGGAGTCGCGGATCGCCTGCTCGATGTTGCGCAGCGCGCTCTTGTCGAACGGGGTCACCACGGCCATGCGCGGCTCCGGAACGGAGAACGAGGCCAGCTGGTTGATCGGCGTCAGCGCACCGTAGTAGTCGGCCACGATCTTGTTGAACATCGCCGGGTGCGCACGGCCGGTGCGGATCGCGGCGAAGTCCTCCTTGGCGACCACGACGGCCTTCTCCATCTTCTCCTCGGCCTCGAGGAGGGTCTCTTCGATCACCACTTGCTCCTGCGTGTCTTGAGTAGGCCCGGCAGCTGTTTCCTCGTCGGGTTCGGCGGCCGGCTGCGTCGCGTCTTGTTCCTGCACGGTTCCGGACCGGCGGGACATTGTCCATCCCCCGGCCGGAGTCCGTCCCGGACCGGATGGCGCATCCGGTCCGGAGCATTCCCCGTCAGGCTCGGCCGCTCTGGTCGCCCACGAGTGTGCCGATCTTCTCACCCTTGACCGCCCGCGCGATATTGCCCTCCGCCAGGAGTTCGAAGACCAGGATCGGCAGCTTGTTGTCCCGGCACAGCGTGATGGCGGTCATGTCGGCGACCTTGAGGTCCCGGGTGATGACCTCGCCGTAGCTGAGCGCGTCGAACTTGACCGCCTCGGGGTTGGTCTTCGGGTCGGAGTCGTAGACGCCGTCCACGCCGTTCTTGCCCATGAGGAGCGCCTCGGCGTCGATCTCCAGGGCCCGCTGGGCGGCGGTGGTGTCGGTGGAGAAGTACGGCATGCCCATACCGGCGCCGAAGATGACCACACGGCCCTTCTCCAGGTGCCGCACGGCGCGCAGCGGGATGTACGGCTCCGCGACCTGGCCCATGGTGATGGCCGTCTGGACGCGGCTGTCGATGCCCTCCTTCTCCAGGAAGTCCTGGAGGGCGAGGCAGTTCATGACGGTGCCGAGCATGCCCATGTAGTCGGAGCGCGCCCGGTCCATGCCGCGCTGCTGGAGTTCGGCGCCGCGGAAGAAGTTGCCGCCGCCGATGACGACGGCGATCTGGGCGCCGCCGCGCACGACGGCCGCGATCTCGCGGGCGATCTTGTGCACCACGTCGGGGTCGACGCCCAGTCCCCCGCCACCGGCGAACGCCTCGCCGGAAAGCTTCAGCAGGAAGCGGCCCGCGCCTTTGCCGTCGTCGCTCTTCTCGCCGTTGCCGGCCTGGGTGGTGGTCATGGAGATCTCCTCATGGTGCACATACGAAGAAGACCATTGCCGGTGGGGTGTTGTTCGCATCCCATGCTCGGCAATGGCCTCCTCGTCAGATCTGCTGTCGTCCGGCACACACGGGTGGGTGCCGGCGTACGCGGACGACTGCTGTCGACCCTATCGGGGTCGCGCGTCGATCGCTGTACGGACTCAGATGCCGACCTTGATGCGCGAGAAGCGCTTCAGGGTGACACCGGCCTCGTCCAGAACCTTCTGGACGGACTTCTTGTTGTCGAGCGCGTACGGCTGACCGAGGAGGGTGGCCTCCTTGAAGAAGCCGTTGACGCGACCCTCGACGATCTTCGGGAGGGCGGCCTCGGGCTTGCCCTCGGCGCGGGTGGTCTCCTCGGCGACGCGACGCTCGGTCTCGACGACCTCGGCCGGGACGTCCTCACGGGAGAGGTACTTCGGCGCGAAGGCGGCGATGTGCTGCGCGATGCCCTTGGCGAGGTCGGCGTCGGCCTTGTCGAGCTCGACCAGAACACCGATCTGCGGGGGCAGGTCGGGCATGGTGCGGTGCATGTACGAGGACACGAACGCGCCGGAGAACTGGGCGAAGCGGTCCAGGACGATCTTCTCGCCCAGGTTCGCGTTGGCCTCGTCGACGAACGCCTGGACCGTCTTGCCGGGCTCGATCTCGGAGCCGAGCAGCGTCTCGATGTCGGCCGGCGACGTCTTGACGACGTGCTGGGCGATCTCGTTGGCGACGGCCTGGAACTTCGCGCCCTTGGCGACGAAGTCCGTCTCGCACTTCAGCTCGACCAGGACACCGGAGGTGTTGTCGTCAGCGATGATGGAGACCACGGCGCCGTTCTCGGCGGAGCGGCCCTCGCGCTTGGCGACGCCCTTCTGGCCCTTGATCCGCAGCGCCTCGACGGCCTTGTCGACGTTGCCGTCGGCCTCGTCCAGCGCCTTCTTGCAGTCCATCATGCCGGCGCCGGTGAGCTCACGGAGCTTCTTGACGTCGGCGGCGGTGTAGTTCGCCATGATTCCTGGAATCTCTCTCGAAGTCTGAAGATCTACGGGACGAACGGCGGGGGCTTCGCGCGCCCCCGCCGTTCACAAACCCGAAGGGGTGAGGGGTCAGGCCTGCTCGGCGTCCGCGGCGGGAGCCTCGGCAGCGGCCTCGGCGGCCGGGGCCTCGGCCTGCTCGGCGTCGGCGACCTTCTCCGTCTCGGCGGAGGTCTGGACCTCGGCGTCGTCGGCCTTCTTCTCGCCCTCGAGCAGGTCGCGCTCCCACGCGGCGAGCGGCTCGCCCGCGGCCTTGTCACCGGCGGCCTTGCCGGCGCCGGAGCGGGCGATGAGGCCCTCGGCGACGGCGTCGGCGATCACGCGGGTGAGCAGGGTGACGGAGCGGATCGCGTCGTCGTTGCCCGGGATCTTGTAGTCGACCTCGTCCGGGTCACAGTTGGTGTCGAGGATGGCGACGACCGGGATGTTGAGCTTCCGGGCCTCGCCGACCGCGATGTGCTCCTTCTTGGTGTCCACGATCCAGACGGCGCTGGGCACCTTCTGCATCTCGCGGATACCGCCGAGGGTCTTCTCCAGCTTGGCCTTCTCGCGCGAGAGCACGAGAAGCTCCTTCTTGGTGAGACCGGAGGCCGCGACGTCCTCGAAGTCGATCTGCTCGAGCTCCTTGAGGCGCTGCAGACGCTTGTAGACGGTGGAGAAGTTGGTGAGCATGCCGCCCAGCCAGCGCTGGTTGACGTAGGGCATGCCGACGCGGGTGGCCTGCTCGGCGATGGCCTCCTGCGCCTGCTTCTTCGTACCGACGAACATGACCGTGCCGCCGTGGGCGACGGTCTCCTTGACGAACTCGTAGGCGCGGTCGATGTACGACAGCGACTGGAGCAGGTCGATGATGTAGATGCCGTTGCGCTCGGTGAAGATGAAGCGCTTCATCTTCGGGTTCCAGCGACGGGTCTGGTGACCGAAGTGGACGCCGCTTTCCAGCAGCTCCCGCATCGTGACGACGGCCATGGCCGTTCTCCTCGGTTTTCTCGGTTGTGCCGCGCGTGCCGGACTGCACTCGCGCCTGACGCCCGCGACGCGCCTTGCCACAGAGGACCGAGAGGCGCTGACACCGGTGGTGACCGGATGTCGGGGCGTGCGAAGTCGACCCGATGACCCGGGTCGCCTCCAGAAGTGTACGGGACCGGGGAGGGACCGGGTGACGCCGCTGTCCACAACCGGCCGGTACTCCACAGATCCCGGCCATGATCCGCTCGGTGCGGGACCGTTCCCGCATGCGAGTGAACCGATGTGTGCGTCTGCCGCAGGGGCTCCTGCTGTTCCTGACCCTGACGGTCCTCGGCGCCCCGGGCCCGGCGGCACTGGCGCGTGGGACCGGCCCGGCGCCGACTCATGAGGCCGGCCCGGCGTCAAGGGTCCCCGTCCCCGCGGCGGCGGCGGCCGACCCCACCGTGCCGGCGCTCGCCCGCGCCTGGCCGGTGGGCGTCCGGCCGTTCGTCGTACGGGGCTGGGAACCGCCGGCGACGGCCTACTCCCGGGGGCACCGCGGGGTCGACCTCGCGGCCGCGCCCGGCGCCCCGGTGCGGGCCGTCGCCCCCGGCAGGGTGTCCTTCGCGGGCAGGGTCGCGGGCCGCGGGGTCGTCTCGGTGGAGCTGTCGGGCACGGGAGCGCCCCCGCTGCGGACGACGTACGGCCCGGTGCGGGCCTCGGTGCGCAAGGGCGACGAGGTCCTGGCGGGCCGGGTCCTCGGCACCCTGGAGGCGCCGGACACGCACTGCGGGCCGACGCCCTGCCTGCACTGGGGCCTGCTCAGAGACACGGTCTACCTGAACCCGCTGTCGCTGCTCCCTCCGTGGCTCCTGCGCGCACCCCCGTCCCGCCTGCTGCCGCTCGACACCCCCTGACCGGCCCGGGCACCGCCGGCGCGGGAAACGGCCCGGCGGCGGGCGCGGGCCCTGTACCCATCGCGAGGACGGTGGTCCAGCGGGCGCGGGGCCTGACGCGGGCGGGCCGGGGTGCGGTCCGCTGGGGCCGGGGCCCGCGGCGGCCGGGGGTCAGCCCTGGACGCCCCGGAGGGCCATGGCCACCGCCGCCTCCGTGATCGCGGAGGGGTCCTCGGCTGCGCCCAGCTCGATGCGGCGCGCCGCGGCGTCCACCACGCCCTGGAGGAGCATCGCGGCCAGCCGCGGCTCGGCGTGCCCCATCTCCGCGAGGGCCTCGCCGATCATCGTGACCAGCCCGCCGTGCGCGGCCCGGATCTTGTCCCGGGCACCCGCGTCGAGTTCGCTGGCGGAGATGGCGACCACGGCCCGGTGCCTCCGGTCCCCGACCAGGGCCAGCTGCCGGCGCACATAGGCCTCGACCGTGGCCTCGGGGCCGTCGGCCTCGGCCATCGCGGCCGAGACCTCGGCCGCCCAGACGGGGAAGTCGACCTCGCACAGTTCCTCGACGACGGCGGCCCTGGACCGGAAGTACTCGTACACGGAGGACCGCGCGAGCCCCGTGCGCTCGGCGAGCGCGGGGAAGGTCAGCGCCTCCGTCCCGCCCTCGGACAACAGGGACCGCGCCGCGTCCAGCAGGGCGGCTCGCTGCATCGACCGGTGCTCGGCCACGGAGGCCGCTCGAATCCTTGGCACGTCAACCACTGTACGGACGCGGCGGCGCGGACGGGAACCACTCCGGCAGGCCCGCACGGGTGGCGCCCGCCACGGCGGTCCCGCCGCCCGGACGGCGCGGCGGGACCGGCCGGCGGCCCGCGCCGCCGGCTCAGCGTCCGAAACTGGCCAGCTTCGCGCGGAGCTGAAGCACCGACTTGGTGTGGATCTGGCTCACCCGGCTCTCGGTCACCCCGAGCACGTTGCCGATCTCCGCGAGCGTGAGCCCCTCGTAGTAGTAGAGCGTGACCACGGTCTTCTCCCGGTCGGGCAGCGTGTTGATCGCCCGTGCCAGCAGCCTCCGCAGCTCCCGGTCCTCGGCCACCTCGACCGGATTGTCGGCGGCGGTGTCCTCCAGCGTGTCCATCAGGCTCAGCCGGTCGCCGCCCTCGCCGCCGACGTGCAGCAGCTCTTCCAGAGCCACCACGTTGGCCAGCGACAACTGGCTGAACACCGCGTGGAGTTCCTCCACACCGATGCCCATCTCGGCGGCGACCTCGCCTTCCGAGGGGGTGCGCCGCAGCCGCGCCTCCAGCGTCGCGTAGGCGCGCTCCACGTTGCGCGCCTTCTGCCGCACCGACCGCGGGATCCAGTCCAGCGCCCGCAGTTCGTCGATCATCGCCCCGCGGATGCGGGTGATCGCGTACGTCTCGAACTTGATCTCCCGTTCGATGTCGAACTTCTCGATCGCATCGATCAGTCCGAACACGCCCGACGAGACGAAGTCGGCCTGCTCGACATTGGCCGGCAGACCCACGCTGACGCGGCCCGCGACGTACTTCACCAGCGGCGAGTAGTGCAGGATCAGCTGTTCCCGCAGCCGCTCGTCACCGGTCGACTTGTACGACCGCCACAGCTCGTCGAGCGTCGAGGGCGCGGGCGGGCGCACGCTGCCGCCGTCGCGGGCGGCTGGCGGGGTCGCCGTCCGGTCGGACCCGGAGGTGTGCTGGGGCATTCGTCGCCTTGTGCCGTTCTGCCGTGAACTGGGATTACCTGGGTGTCCTGTCGGCCTCGTGCCGAGATCGCGTGCCTGCTTCGGGCTCTTGTGAGCGTAGCGTGACTGGGCTGTCGCAGTGCGCGAAGGGTGGGCTGTCACCCGCACGCGAAACCTTTCCCCGGGACGTCTCCCGGAGTCACGACGGTCGCCCTGCGTGACCGACGGGGTCGCCAACTGCGGGGATTCCCAGGCGTGTCGGCATTCCCCCGGACGGCCGAACACGCTCGGTCAACATCCCTCGCGACCACCTCCGGGGGAGGCCGTCGCCTGGCGTGTCAACTTCCAGCCGTCGCCATGTCGTTCGACGAATCCAAGTGCCCGGAGTTCGTACAGTCTCCCGACCGCGTCGTCCGTGCTCGTCGCCGCCCGCCGGGCGATCTCCTCGCTCCCGGCGGGATCCCGCGCCGGGAGAGCGGCGAGGACACGGACCGCGTCCGGGTGCAGCAGGTCCCGCGGCAGTACGGGGCCACGCCGGTCCGGAGCCAGCTCCCCCATGTCGCCCACCAGTTCGGCGACTTCCGAGGCGTCGGACACCAGGACGGCCTCCCCGCGCAGCAGCTCGTGCACCCCGGCCGACAGCGCGCTGGTGGCGGGTCCCGGCACGCCCATCGTGAACCGGCCCAGCCGCTGCGCGGCGCGGGCGGTGACGAGCGCTCCGCTGCGGTAGGCCGCCTCCACGACCACGGTGCCCCGGGTGAGCGCCGCGATGACCCGGTTGCGGAGGATGAACCTGCTAGGCGTCGGATGCTCGCCCGGCGGCAACTCCCCCACCACGAGCCCCTGTTCCGAGATCCTGGTGATCAGCTGGGCGTGTCCGCGCGGATAGGGCCGGTCGACGCCGCAGGCCAGCACGGCGACGGTGGCACCGCCCGCCCCGAGGGCGCCCCGGTGCGCGGCGCCGTCGATGCCGTAGGCGCCGCCGGACACCACCACCCAGCCCCGCTCCGCGAGTCCGGCGCCGAGTGTGGCGGCCATGTGCGCGCCGTACTCCGTGCAGGCGCGGGCACCGACGACGGCGACGGATCTCAGCGCCCACAGCCGCAGACCGGCCCGCCCCCGCACCCACAGTCCGACGGGCCGGGCGTCCCCGAGGTCGTCGAGCTGCGCGGGCCACTCGGACTCACCGGGACAGACGAACCGCACCCCGGCCTCCCGGGCGAGGGCGAGGTCGCGCTGCGGGTCGGCCCGCGCGGCCCTGGCACGCAGCCCGGCCCACCTCCTGTCGGTCATTCCCCGCGGCTGCCCCAGGTCCCCGTACAGCCACCGGACCGCTTCGGGAGCCCCGACCTCCCGGATCCAGCGTCCGCAGACCTCGTCACCCGGTTCGACGACCCGGGACAGCGTGACGCGGGCCCCGCGCTCGACGGCCGTCACGCCGGAGAGCCGATCACCATCGGCACCCCGCGCGGGATCCCGGTGCGCAGCTGGAGGGCCAGTGCCACGTCCCCGGCGTCGGGCCGGTCGTGTCCCGACAGGTCCGCGACCGTCCACGCGACCCTGAGCACCCGGTCCAGCCCACGGGCCGTCAGCAGTCCGCGCTCCAGACCGCGCTCGGCCTCGTCCATCGCTCCCGCCCGCGCCTGCCAGCGTCCGCGCAGCTCACGTCCGGGCACCTCGCTGTTGGTGTGCCAGGGAGTCCCCTTCAGACGCTCGGCGGCCCGCTCACGGCCGGCGAGCACCCGGTCCGCGACCGTCTTCGTCGACTCTCCCCGCGCGCCGCGCGCGGTGAGCTCGGCCCGGGTGACCGGCTCGACGTCCACCCGCAGATCGACCCGGTCGAGCAGCGGTCCGGAGAGCCTCGCCTGATAGCGGCGGATGGCGGAGGGCGGGCACTCGCAGAAGTCGTTCGTCGTGCTGAAGCGCCCGCAGGGGCAGGGGTTGGCGGCCAGCACCATCAGGAACTTCGCGGGGAACCTCACGACACCGGCACTGCGCGCGATCACCACGTGTCCCGCCTCCAGCGGCTGCCGCAGGGCGTCCAGCACGAAGCCGCTGAATTCAGGAGCCTCGTCCAGGAAGAGCACACCTCGGTGCGACAGGGACACCGCGCCGGGTCGTGCGAGCCCCTTGCCGCCGCCGACGAGCGCCTGCATCGTCGCGGAGTGGTGGGGCGCGCAGTACGGCGCGACGTCCACCAGCGGTTTGCCGGGCGGCAGCAGGCCCGCGACGGAGTGGATCGCCGTCACCTCCAGGGACTCCTGCCGGGTCAGGCTCGGCATGATCAGCGGCATCCGCTCGGCCAGCATCGTCTTGCCCGCGCCGGGCGGCCCCTGGAGGAAGACGTGGTGGCCGCCTGCCGCCGCCACCTCCATGGCGGTGCGTGCCGTCTGCTGGCCCACCACGTCACCGAGGTCGTGTCCCCGGTCGTGTTCCGGCACGGCGATGCCGCACAGGCCGGTGGCCTCGCCCGTGCCGGGCAGCCGCAGACCGGCCGACAGCGGGTCCGGGCGGCCCCGCTCGTCAGGGTCCTCCTCGGGCACCGGTTCGTCCGCCAGCACCGCGATCAGCTGGCGCAGGCTGCGGACCCCGAGGACCGAGACTCCCGGCACGAGCGACGCCTCGGCCGCCGCGCACTCCGGCACCACCACCTGTTCGTAGCCGGCGTCCGCCGCGGCGATGACGGCCGGCAGGATGCCGCGGACCGGCCGCACCCTGCCGTCGAGCCCCAGCTCCCCGATCATCACGATGTCGGCGAGCACGCGTGGATCGATCCGCTCGGCGGCGCCCAGCACGGCAGAGGCCACGGCGAGGTCGAAGCCCGAACCGCCCTTGGGCACCGAGGCCGGGCTCAGCCCCACCGTCAGTTTCTTCTGCGGCCAGGCCGCCCCGGAGTTGACCACCGCGGCCCTGACCCGGTCCCGGCTCTCCGTCAGACTCTTGTCGGGGAGGCCGACCAGGGTGAAGGCGGCGATGCCCGGCTCCAGGTCGGCCTGGACCTCGACGACGACGCCCTCCACACCCACCAGGGCCACCGAACACGTACGCGCGAATCCCATCAGGCCACCCCCCGCGCGTGCTCGACCACGGGTGCGCCCCGGTCGGGGACCAGGACGCCGACCAGGTCGATGCGGACGCCGCCGGGCGGGGCCGCGCCGTGTTCCTGGAGCCAGCGTTCGGCCAGACCGCGCAGCCGTCGGGCCTTGGCCGGTGTGACGGCCTCCATGGGATGCTGGAACGCTCCCGGCCCGCGGGTCTTGACCTCGCAGACGACCAGCGCGTCGCCGTCCCGGGCCACGATGTCGATCTCACCGGTCCGGCCACAGCGCCAGTTGCGCGCCAGGACCGTCATGCCGGCCCCGGTCAGCCGCCGTACGGCCAGTTCCTCGCCGTAGGCGCCCAGTGCGTTGCGTGCCTCGGATGTCTTCATGTCGGCACCACCTCCGGCACCGACTCTGAGGCCACGTCACAAAGATTTTGGATCTTGGTGGACGAACGGGTGACTGTGGACAATCCCGTCACCCGTACGAGTCACCACGGCCCACCGTGCCGCCCTCAGCCTCCCGGCAGCTCCAGATCGCTCTTGTTCAGCTCCTCGATGTTCACGTCCTTGAAAGTAAGGACACGCACCTGTTTCACGAAGCGGGCGGGCCGGTACATGTCCCACACCCAGGCATCCGCCATGGACACCTCGAAAAACACCTCACCCTGGACCGAGTGCACCTGCATCTCGTAGTCGTTGGTGAGATAGAAGCGCCGCTCGGTCTCGATCACATATTTGAACAGACCGACGACATCGCGGTACTCCCGATAGAGCTTCAGCTCCATCTCGGTCTCGTACTTCTCGAGGTCCTCGGCGCTCATGGCATGTTCCCCTTCAGCCGTGCGTCCCCCTATTGTGCGCCAGCCCCGGGAGCCCCTAGACGATTTCCGTGTCGAGGACCTCGGGCGTGGCCGGGGGACCCTCGTCGAGCACCTTGCGCAGCAGCCCGGCGAGCTTGGTCGGATACACCGTCTCATGTGCCTCGGTCAGTTCCCGGCACGTCCACCAGCGCGCTCCGGCGACACTGCGCCGCTCCAGCTCCGTCAGCCCCGTGGCCGCCGTGGCGGTCTGGGCCGTACGGGCCAGGAAGTACCACTCGTCCTGGTCCCAGCGCCTCCCGGCGAACGGGAACGAACAGACCCGCCGCCACAGCACGGGGCCCAGCTCGACCTCGGTGATCCCGGTCTCCTCCACGAGTTCCCGCAAAGCGGCCTGCTCACGGGTCTCGTCGCCCTCCACTCCGCCGCCGGGCGTGAACCACCAGTCGTCGGAGGGATCGTCCGGTTCGTGGCCGTGCAGCAGCAGGACGCGGTCCTGCGGATCGAGCAGCACGACCCGGGCGACCTTGCGCAGCCCGCCCCCGCCGGAGCCCTCCTCCGGGTCCGCCGCCTCAGCGGGCACCGGCGGACTCCGTACGCGCGCGCGAGCGCCCGGCCAGCTTGGCGACGGGCCCGTAGGCCGCGCCGCCCAGCACGAGGACGGCGCCGGCGACGACCAGCGCGATCATCGTGGGGAGCGGTCCCGGCCGGGACAGGGCGCCGAGCGTCCTGAAGCCGTCGGGGCGGTCGAGCATGCCGTTCATCGGCCAGGCGACGGCGTCGACCCGGGCCTTCACCGCGCCGCGCGCCACGGTGCCGCTCGCGGCGTCCGTCAGGTGCGCGGTGGAGTCCAGTGAGCCCTGCCGCTCGTCACCCAGCAGGAACAGCCGTCCTTCGGGGACCTTCACCGTCGGGAAGCCCGTGAGCTCGGCGAGGCTTCCCTCGGGCAGATAGCTCTCGTCGATCTTCTTGCCGTTGACGGTCAGCTTGCCGTCGGTGCAGCAGGCGACCGTGTCGCCGCCGACGGCGACCACGCGCTTGACCACGGACGAGCCCGTGACCCAGGTCTTGTCCTCGAAGACGACGACGTCCCCGCGGCGGACCTCGCTCCCGTCGACGCGCTGTGCCAGCACCCGTTCGCCCATCTTGATGGTCGGTGCCATCGAACTCGTGGGAACGGTGTACGGCCGGTACTCCAGCGCCGCCCAGGCGAATCCGCCGAGGAACAGCACGAGGCCCAGCGCGACGACCAGCCCGGACAGCCGCTGTCCGGTCCTGCTGCCCCCCGGGTCCCTGCCCGTGCCGCCGCTGTGCGGGGCCGTACGTGTTGCGCTCTCGCCACCCATGGGGCCGCACCTTACCCGGGGGTACGGTCCACGGTCAGCCCCCACCGGATCACGATCGCCGGAGCGGACCGGATCTCGCCGGGAAACGAACGGGGCCGGTCTGCGCGGACATGTCCGCGCAGACCGGCCCCGAAGGCCGTGAGGAGGCTCAGTCGTCCTTGGACGCCTTGCGCCTGCGTCGCACCAGCACCAGCGGCACCGCGCCCAGCAGGGCCACGGAACCCGGCGAGGTGACCGCCGCTGCCGCCTGGTCGCCCAGACCGGGCTGGTCGAAGGTGTCCGGGACCGGGAGGGTGCCCCAGCGGGTGATCGGCCAGGCCTTGACGATGGCACGGCCGACGACGTCCTTCACCGGCACCATGCCGTGGTGCTCGTCCGCCTGGTTGTAGCGCGAGTCCCGCGAGTTCTGGCGGTGGTCGCCCATCACCCAGATCATGCCCTCGGAAACCTTGACCTTGAACTGGCCGCCGTCCTCGTCCTGGCTGCAGGGGGTGTTGCCGGGGTACACGTACGACGACTCGTTCAGTGCCTTGCCGTTGACCTTCAGCGGGCCGGTGCCCTTGCACTCGACGGTGTCGCCGGCGACGCCGATGACCCGCTTGATGAGGTCCTTCTCCTCGGAGGACGGCATCAGGCCGATCCAGCTGAGCACCGTCTGCAGGGCGTTCGGGTTGGCCGTGGGCTCGCCCGCCAGCCAGTTGTCCGGGTCGTGGAAGACGACGACCTCGCCGCGCTCCGGCTCGGAGCCGAACCACGGGGTCAGCTTGTCGACCAGGACGCGGTCACCCTGCTGGAGGGTGTTCTGCATCGAGTCCGACGGGATCGAGAACGCCTGCACCAGGAAGGTCTTGATGATCAGCGCGAGCACCAGGGCGATGCCGATCAGGATCGGCAGTTCCTTCCAGAAGGAGCGCTGCTTGGTGGACTTCGGGTCCCGTCCCGAACGCCCGGTCGAGGCGTCCGCGTCCGCGGATCCGCTCCCGGAGTCCGAACCGGGCTCTACGGCCGGGGCAGCCGCATCCTCGGGCCGCTCCGGCTGTCCCTCGGGACCTTCGTGCCCAGATCGCGCGCCGACCGCCACATCCCCCACATCCACTCCTCACTCCGTGCCGCCGCCCGCGCCGCATTCGGCGCAGGCCCACCACTCCCATAACGAGCGGGAGTTCCGCAGGGGTCGGGAGCGGGATCAATCCATCTGGATCCGCAGAGGCCACCCTATGCGACAGAGCTGGAGCGGAAGCCGACCCTCCGGGCGCGTCGGCCACCGTCGCGAAGGTGTTCGGCTCCGTCAGACGGGTCCAGTGGCCGATGGGCCAGCCGATGACCATCGCCCGCCCCACGACCGAGTCCAGGGAGACGGTGCCGCTGAACTTGTCGCTGCGGTGGTACCGGGAGTCCGCGGAGTTGCCCCGGTGGTCACCCAGCACGAACAGACGGCCCGCGGGCACCTTCACCTCGAAGGAGAAGTCCGACGGTTTGTCCCCGGCGAAGATGTACGGCTCGGTCAGGGGGGTGCCGTTCACGGTCACCCGGCCCTGCGTGTCGCAGCACTTGACGGTGTCCCCGCCGAGTCCGACGACCCTCTTGATCAGGTCCTTCTCGTCGTCGGAGGGCAGCAGACCGATGAAGGTCAGGCCCTCCTTGAACTGCTTGACGACCACGGGGTCGTCCTTCTTCTTGGACTCCTCGGCGGTGAGCCAGCCTCCCGGGTCCTTGAAGACGACGACGTCGCCGCGCTCGGGCCGGGAGCCGAACCAGGGGGTGAACTTGTCCACCAGGACGCGGTCGCCGATCTGGATCGTGTTCTCCATGGAGCCCGACGGGATCACGAAGGCCTGGACGAGGAACGTCTTGAGGACCAGGGCTATCAGCACGGCGACGCCGACCAGGAGGGGTATCTCCTTGACCGCCGAGCGGCGCCTGCGCCGCTTGATCTTGCGCGCGAGCCTGCGGCGCTCGACCCGGCTGGGCCGGGCGGCGCCTCCGGCGGCACGCCGGGACCCGGTGGGGAGCAGGTTGTCGGCGGCGCTGGCGGAGACCCCGCGCGCCCGTCCGCGGTTACCCACGGGCACCCCCGGCGGCCGGCACGCGCGCGTAGGTGTCGGGACGCGTCAGACGGGTCCAGTGGCCCGCGGGCCAGGCGATCCAGTCGGCCCTGCCGATGACGTCGCCGACGGGGACCATGCCGCCGCCGGGCGAGCCCAGGTGATCACGGGAGTCGCGGGAGCGGCTGCGGTGATCGCCCAGGAGGAACAGGGACCGCTCGGGCACGACGATGTCGAAGGGCACCTCGGACGGGCTGTCGCCCCGATAGAGAAATGTCGACTCGTCGACCGATCGGCCGTTCACTTCGAGTCTCCCCTCCTTGTCGCAGCAGACCACGTGGTCTCCCTCTACCCCGACGACGCGTTTGACGTAGTCCGCGTTCCCGAAATAACCGGTGCCGTCGAAGACGACGACATCGCCCCGCTGCGGCTCGGAACCGAAACGGTACGCCAACTTGTTTACGAGAACGCGGTCCCCGATCCTCAATCCGGACTCCATGGAGCCGCTGGGAATTTCGAACGGCTGCATCACGAAGCGGCTGACCAGCAGCAGAAGCACCAGGCAGAACAGCACGGTCAGGGTGATCCGGCCCCCGGGGAGCCACTCGGCGACCTTGTCGGCGAACGCAGAACGCGACCCCTCCTCCGGCCCCACTGTGTCCGAGATCTCCTCGGAAGCGGAAGGGCGGGAGGAGCGGTCGCGCTCCACGGGCTGTGCTTCGGTGTCCATCGGGGCCAGATGCTATCCGGCCTTCCTGGGACACCTTCTTACCGGCTCGGTCGCCGACGGTTCACCGCGGCGGACGAGCTCAGTTGTCGCGCTTCTCCTTGATCTTCGCGGCCTTGCCGCGGAGCTCACGGAGGTAGTACAGCTTGGCGCGACGGACGTCACCGCGGGTGACGAGCTCGATCTTCTCGACGATCGGGGTGTGCACCGGGAAGGTGCGCTCGACGCCGACGGAGAACGAGACCTTGCGGACCGTGAAGGTCTCGCGGACACCGGAGCCCTGACGGCGGATGACGACGCCCTTGAACTGCTGCACACGGGAGCGGTTGCCCTCGATGACGCGGACGTGGACGTTGACGGTGTCACCCGGGCGGAAGGCCGGGATGTCGGTGCGCAGCGAGGCGCCGTCGACGGAGTCGAGCAGGTGCGACATTTTTTCTGCTTTCTTCGCTGATGCCACAGGTCATCAACGGGAGAGAGGTTCGAAGAGGATGCTGTCCCGTCGGGACGGGCGTCGTGTCCCCCTGTGGCAGGGGCGCACGCCGGACGACGTAGAGCAGCGGTCTATTCTTCCACGGCCTCGGGTCTGCACCAAAATCGGCCGTCGGGTGCCGGGCTCCAGCCCAGGATCGAGAGCATCTCGCGGTCCTTCTTGTCGAAGGCGGACGCCTCACAGCGCTCGATGAGGTCGGGCCGGTTCGCCGCCGTACGGCGCAGGGCCTCGTCGCGGCGCCAGCGGGCGATCTTCCCGTGGTGGCCGCTGACCAGCACGTCCGGGATCTCGCGACCGCGCCACAGCGGGGGCTTGGTGTACACCGGGCCCTCCAGGAGGTTGGCCATGGCCCCGGGGGCGAAGGAGTCGTCCCGGTGGGACTCGGCGTTGCCGAGGACCCCCGGCAGCAGCCGGGCCACGGCCTCGGTGACGACGAGGACGGCCGCCTCGCCGCCGGCGAGGACGTAGTCGCCGATGGAGACCTCGTAGACGGGCATCCGGGTGGCGTACTCGTCGATGACGCGGCGGTCGATGCCCTCGTAGCGCGCGGGCGTGAACACCAGCCAGGGGCGTTCGGAGAGCTCGACGGCGAGCTGCTGGGTGAACGGGCGCCCGCTGGGGGTGGGGACCACGAGGGCGGGCCCGTGGGCGCCCCTCTCGTACCCGTCCGCCAGGACGGAGTCCAGGGCGTCGCCCCAGGGGTCGGTCTTCATGACCATGCCGGGGCCGCCGCCGTAGGGCGTGTCGTCGACCGTGTTGTGCCGGTCGTACGTCCAGTCCCGCAGGTCGTGCACGTGCACGTTCAGCTGCCCGCGCGCGCGGGCCTTGCCGACGAGGGAGACGTTCAGGGGTTCCAGGTACTCGGGGAAGATCGTGACCACGTCGAGCCGCATCAGGCACCGGCTCCCGTGGTGTCCTCGCCGTTTCCGGCGGAACCGTCCTCCGCGTCCCGGGCGGAGGCGACCTCCGCCCGGTCGTCGATCAGTCCGGGCGGCGGGTCGATGACGGCCCGCTGCTCCTCCAGGTCGATCTCGACGACGATCTCCTCCACGAACGGGATCATCACCTCGGTCCCGTCCGGGCGCTCCACCACGAACAGGTCCTGCGAGGGCAGGTGCGAGATCTCCGTGATGCGGCCGACCTCGGTGCCGTCCGCGGTGACCACGTCCAGGTCCATGAGCTGGTGGTCGTAGTACTCGTCCGGGTCCTCGGGCGTCTCGTCGGGGTCGACCTCGGCGATCAGCAGGGTGTTGCGCAGGGCCTCGGCGGCGTTGCGGTCCCGCACGCCCGCGAAGCGCAGCAGGAGACGGCCGCTGTGGACGCGGCCCGTCTCGACGGTCAGTGGTCCGGTGGAGGCCGGATCGGTGAGCAGGACGGCGCCGGGGCCGAGCCGGAGTTCCGGCTCGTCCGTGCGGACCTCCACGGTGACCTCGCCCTTGATGCCGTGGGCACGGCCGACGCGAGCGACTACCAGCTGCACTGTGCTTGATCTCCTGTCGTGTACCGACGGCGGTGTTTCCTGGAATGCCTTGGACGGCCCCGGACCGCCGCGGACGGCCGCGGGGCGGGCGTCCTGAGGCGGCCGGGCGCCCCGTCGGAGCGGGCCCGGCGTCCACGCGGTCCGGGCCGCCGGACGGGTTCGCAGACGACTACGGGCCGGGGACGGCTCGTAAGCCCTCCCCGGCCCGAGCCGGTGCTGCCTGCTACGTCAGCGGACGTGGTCCACGTCGACGAGGTCGACGCGGACACCGCGGCCGCCGATGGCGCCCACGACGGTGCGCAGAGCGCGCGCGGTGCGGCCGTTGCGGCCGATCACCTTGCCGAGGTCGTCCGGGTGGACCCGGACCTCGAGAACGCGCCCGCGGCGCAGGTTGCGCGAGGCGACCTGCACGTCGTCGGGGTTGTCGACGATGCCCTTCACGAGGTGCTCGAGAGCCTCCTCGAGCATGCTCAGGCCTCGGTCGACTCGGACTCGGCCGCGGCCTCGTCCTTCTTCTCAGCCTTCTTCTTCTGGGTGATGGCCTCACCCTTGCCCGTGTCCTCGCCGCCGAGGGCGTCGAAGGACGGGCGCGTGGCCTTCGGCTCGGCGACGAGCAGCGGAGCCGGGGCCGGCAGGCCCTTGAACTTCTGCCAGTCACCGGTCAGCTTCAGGATGGCGAGCACGGGCTCGGTCGGCTGCGCGCCGACACCCAGCCAGTACTGCGCACGGTCCGAGTCGACCTCGATGCGCGAAGGGTTCTGCACCGGGTGGTACAGACCGATCTCCTCGATGGCCCGGCCGTCACGGCGGGTACGGGAGTCGGCGACGACGATGCGGTAGTGAGGCGAACGGATCTTGCCCAGACGCTTCAGCTTGATCTTGACTGCCACGGAAGTGGTGTCTCCTGGTCTTGACGGGGTTGGGCACGCAGAGATGACCGCGTGGGGTTGCGGTACCCGAGTGCCCGATGGACGCGTCAGCCGGAGGAGAGAGGGGTCCTATGCGGCTGTCGAGTACAGCTAGCCATTCTGCCACATCCTGCCGTACGCCCGGACCGGGGGCGCCCGCCCGCACCCGCCGCGCGAACCCGTGCCCGGACGAACCACCCCCTGCCGTGCGGGCCCGTACCCGGACGAGCCCATGCCTGAAGGGCACCCGGCGTTCCCGGGTGCCCTTCAGGCGCGGGGCGGCCGGGACCGGCCGCCGGGGCGTCGGAGAGATGCGGCCCGCGCGCACTCGTGCCTCCTGAATTCCCCCACCCGCCCGAGGGCGGTGGGGGAGGCGCGACTGCTCACGGGCCGCGCGAACCCGTCCGGCACCCACGAGACGCCGGTGGAGCCCGCGCCTCAGCCGGCGGCCGCCCCGACCACCTCCGGGATCCGGAAGGGCTTGCCGCATCCTCCGCACACGATCGGCGCCTGCGCGAGGACGGACGGGACCACGCGCACGTTGCGCCCGCAGTCGCAGACGGCCTTGACCCGGACGCCTCCCCCGGAGGAGCCGTGGCGGGCGGCCGGGCCGCGGAACGAGCGGGCGGTGTCCGCGGACGTGGCGGCCGTGTGGGCCTTCAGCGCCCGCTGGAGCCGCTCGATGGTCGGGCGGTAGCGGCGCTTCGCCTCGGGGTTGAGCGTGACCAGGGAGAAGCCACTGCTGGGATGCGGCTCCTCGGGATGGTCGAGGCCCAGCTCCTCGGCGATCGCGAGGAATCTGCGGTTGTGATACCGGCCGGCGCGCGAGGTGTCGCGGACTCCGCGGGCGGCGGCGATGCCGTGGACTGCTTCGTGAAGCAGTCGCTCGAAGGAGAGTTCGTGCCCGCAGGCGGACGACGACTCCCCGATCAGGGACTCTGGCGCGGCAAGATCGGGCAGTTCGGGGTGGTGCCGCTGAATGTCGGCCCACGCCCCTGCCAGCTCTGCGGCGAGAACAGGTGGTGTCGTGCTCACGTAATGAGAACGAGCGGGGGTGCCTCCGTGTTCCTATTACGGGGCATCTCAAATAATTTGCACGTACCCGTCAGTTGCCACTGATGTGAACCGACGAGGTCGGGTGCGCTGATCTGCGGAGAAGCATCGCAGCTCGTACCAAGGCGGTACGTAGGCGTACGTACGCCCCGGCGCGTAGACGACATCCGCGCCCCGGGACGCCTGTGACCGGCGGATGCGCAAGAGGTGTTTCGGCCGCCCTGCCGTACCGCTCAGTAGGCACGGGCGACGACGGCGACGTTACCGGGTGCGTCGTCGGCGTCGGGCACCGACCCGTCCTCGGCCACCAGACACCGTACGGTCACCGCGTGCTCGGCGAGCCCGGCCTCGCCCTCCTCGCCGAGGTCCGCCCAGGGGATGCGCGCCCAGCCGCCGGCCGCGGCGGCCTCCACGGCCTCCCCGACCGTCGACACGTCCGACGTACGGGACTCGCGGCGCTCGCGGGACTGCCGCAGGAGCAGCGCCTGGTCCTCCTCCAGGACGGCGGGGAGCAGGGCCGCCAGCGCGTCGAGGGCCACCGGCTCCTTGCCCCCGGGGATGCGGCGGACGAGCATCGCCGTGCCGTTCTCCAGGTCACGGGGGCCGACCTCGACGCGTACGGGGACGCCCTTGAGTTCCCAGTCGACGGCGCGGCGCCCGAAGGGGATGTCCGTGCGGTCGTCGACCTGGACCCTCGTGCCCGCCGCCGTCAGCCGGTCGCCGATCTCGCGGACCTTGGCCAGAACGGCCTCGTCCCCCTTGATCGCGAGGACGACCACCTGTACCGGGGCCAGCCGGGGCGGCACCCGCAACCCGCTGTCATCACCGTGCGACATGATCAGGCCACCCACCATGCGGGTCGAGGCCCCCCAGGAGGTCTGCCAGACGAGCTCCCGCTCCCCCTCCTTCGACAGGTACCGGGTGTCGAACGCCTTCGCGAAGTTCTGCCCCAGCTCGTGGCTGGTGCCCATCTGGAGCGCCTTGCCGTCGCCCATCATCCCTTCGAGGGTGAGGGTGTTGACGGCGCCCGCGAACCGCTCGGCCGCCGTCTTCCGGCCGAGGACGACATCGATGCCGAGGACGTTCACCATGAAGTCGGCGTACACCTCCGTGTGGATGCGCGCGGCGTAGTCCCGGGCCTCCTCGTAGGTGGCGTGCGCGGTGTGGCCCTCCTGCCAGAGGAATTCGGTCGTCCTCAGGAACACCCTGGGGCGCATCTCCCAACGGACCACGTTCGCCCACTGGTTGATCAGCAGCGGCAGGTCGCGGTAGCTCTGCACCCACTTGGAGAAGTACTCGTTGACGATCGTCTCGGAGGTGGGGCGGACGACGACCGGCTCCTCCAGCTCCTTGCCGCCGCCGTGCGTGACGACCGCGAGCTCGGGCGCGAAGCCCTCGACGTGCTCCGCCTCCCGGGTCAGGTACGACTGCGGGATGAACAGCGGGAAGTAGGCGTTCCGGGCACCCGCCCCCTTGATGCGGGCGTCCATCTCCTGCTGCATCCGCTCCCACAGCCCGTACCCGTACGGACGGATGACCATGGTGCCGCGCACGGGTCCGTTGTCGGCGAGCTCGGCCTTGTTGATCAAGTCCTGGTACCAGCGCGGGAAATCGTCGGCCCTGGGCGTGAGAACGGCTGCCTTTGCCATGCGGGTGATGGTACGGGCCCACGTTGCCGGTATGTGAATTCTCGGGCCTTTCGCGTCCTGGGCACAAACAGGTCCCCGCGCCCCCTGGACGGCACGTCGAGGGCGGAGTTACCTGACATACGGGGGGAGTACGGGCCTCGTGCGCGGGGGCGGAGGAAAGGGGGCCCGGCGGCAACTCTCGGCGGATTGGGGCACTTTCTATGACACCTACGCTCGTGCGGCAGCACCTTCCTCATGCGGGCCCACCGCCCCGCCCGGACCGGGACGCACGCGCGCGTGACTGGGCCGAGATCCAGGAGCGGATGCTGGTGCCGCTCTACGAGGCCGTCCACGAGCGGCTCGAAGTGGGCCGCGGGACACGGCTGCTCGGGCTCGGCTGCGGGTCCGGGCTCGCTCTGCTGATGGCCGCCGCCCGCGGCGCCGTGGTCACGGGTGTCGACTCCTCGTCACCCGAACGGCTGACCCTCGCGCGGGAACGCCTGCTGCCGCGGGAGACGGACACGGGCCCGCGCGCCGAGGCCCGGATCGTGTCCGGGTCCCCCCGGGACACGGTGGTGGAGGACGCGCCGGCGTACGACCTGGTGACCGCGTTCGAGCCGATCGGGTGCGTGGCCGGCGACTCCGAGGGACTCGGTTCGCAGCTCGCGGAGGCGGCACCGCTGGCCGGGCGGGGAGCGCCGGTGGTGCTGGTCGGGTGGGGGCCGCCGGAACGGTGCGCCACCTCGGCCGTGCTGCGGGTGGCCACCAAGCTGGCCGATCCCCTGCGCGGCGCGGCGAGCTGGCGTGCCGCGCGCCGGGACGACCTGGAGGAGGTCGCCCAGCGGGCCGGGCTGCGGCCGGACGGGTCGGGGCGGGTGGCCTGCCCGTTCGGCTACGCCGATGTGGACAGCGCCGTACGCGGGCTGCTCTCCACGGGGCTGTTCGACGCCGCGGTCGAGGCCACCGACCAGGACCAGGTCGACAAGGAGGTGGCCGAGGCGCTGCATCCTCATCTGCGGCGGGACGGGACCGTCTGGATGCCGAACGTGTTCCGGTATCTGATCGCCCGTACGCCCTGAGGCCGGTGGGGGGCGGGGCCGTGCCGGTGCATCAGCCCGTCGCCGTCGGGTGAGGCGTGGGCGTCGGTGGCGACGGGCATCGGTGTACCGGCACGGCCCCTCGCGCCGGGTCCCGGCCGCGGGAGTGTGGTGGCTTGGGTGCGTTGGCTTGGGTGCGGTCCGGGCGCCGGGGTCACACCTCCTTGGCGATCCGGGTCACCCCGGCGATCCGGTACGCCTCGGCCTCCTCCAGCGTCTCGTTCGTGAGGAGCGCCTCCGCCAGGGCGTCGAGCTGTCCCCGGTGGTCACGGAGCTTCTGGCAGGCCTCCTCGTAGCACTCGTCGACGATGCGGCGCATCTCGTGGTCGATCGAGTCGAGGGTGCCCGGGGCCGCCGCGAGGCCGTATGCCTGCTGGGAGTCGCCCGGCAGCGCGGACAGCCGGCCGACGCGTTCGCTCATGCCCCAGCGGGCCACCATGCCGCGGACGATGTTCGTGACCTGCTCCAGGTCGTTCTCCGAACCCGTGGTGATGACGTCGTAGACGACGTGCTCGGCGGCCATGCCGCCGAGGGCGCCGATGATCCGGCCGCGCAGATACCCCTCGGTGTACGCGTACCGGTCCGCGTCCGGCGTCGAGAGGGTGACGCCGAGGGCGCGGCCGCGCGGGACGATGGTGATCTTGCGGACCGGGTCGGCGCCGGGCCGCAGCATCCCGAGGAGGGCGTGGCCGCTCTCGTGGTACGCGGTGCGGCGGCGTTCCTCGTAGGGCATGACCAGGGAGCGTTCGGCGCCGAGCTGGACCTTCTCGAGCGCTTCGGAGAGGTCGCTCTGGGTCACCTCGGACTGCTTGCGCTTGACGGCGAGGAGGGCCGCCTCGTTGGCGAGGTTGGCGAGGTCCGCGCCGGTCATGCCCGGGGTCGTACGGGCCACCTGGGCGAGGTCCACGTCGGAGGCCAGCGGGATCTCGCGGGTGTGGATCTCCAGGATCGACTCGCGGCCGCCGCGGTCGGGGGGCGAGACGTTGACGACCCGGTCGAAGCGGCCGGGGCGGGTGAGCGCCGGGTCCAGGATGTCCGCGCGGTTGGTGGCGGCGATGACGATGACGCCCTCCGAGCCGGAGAAGCCGTCCATCTCGGTGAGGATCTGGTTGAGCGTCTGCTCGCGCTCGTCGTGGCCGCCCATGGCGGAGCCGCCCGACCGTGACCGGCCGATGGTGTCGATCTCGTCGATGAAGATGATGGACGGGGCCACCTTGCGGGCCTCGGCGAACAGTTCGCGCACGCGCGAGGCGCCGACGCCCACGATCATCTCGATGAACTCGGAGGCGGAGGCGGAGAAGAACGGGACACCCGCCTCGCCCGCGACAGCCCGCGCGAGCAGGGTCTTCCCCGTGCCGGGCGGACCCGCGAGCAGCACACCGCCCGGCATCTTCGCGCCCATCCTGCGGTACGCGTCGGGGTTCTTGAGGAAGTCCACGACGTCGTTGAGCTCGCCTGCCACCTCGTCGATGCCGGCCACGTCCGAGAACGTGGTGCGCTTGCCGCCGGGCACGAGTTCGACCGGTTTCGGGGGCGCCTTCCGGCCGAGCATGCCGCCCGCGCCGCCCATGCCGGAACCCATGCGCCGGGCGATGAAGATCCACAGGACGACGAGCAGGATCATCGGGGCGAGCGAGATCAGCAGGTTGAACAGGAAGCTGCGCTCCTGGACCACCGGCGAGGCGGTCACCGTGACGTCGTGCTTCTGGAGGTCGTCCCACAGCTTGTCGTCGGCGAAGACCGGCCGCTGGGTCTTGAACTTGGTGTACTTCCCGTCGCCGTCGGGTTTCTCCTGGGAGTTCTTGAGCTGTCCCTGGATCGCGTCGCCCTTGGCGTAGATCTTGGTGACGTTGCCGTCGTCGACCTGTCGGCTGAACTCCGTGTACGAGATCGTCGGTTCGTTGCCCTTGTTGTAGAAGGACAGCACCAGGTTGGCGATCAGGAACACGATGAGCGCGGCCAGCACCAGGCTCCACCAGCCGCCGGGAAGCTTCCGTCGGCCGCCCGACGGCGGTGTCGGCTCCGGTGGCGTGCCCTCGCTACGCCACGGCTGGTCCGGTGCCTTGCGCGGCGGCACGGGATTGCTCATAAGTGGACGTTACGACAGATGGCGGACACCGGCACCCGCGATCATGACGCCGGGGGCGCCCCTCGCGGTGAGGAGCGCCCCCGGCGGGCGTCACGACGGCCCTCCCGTACGGGCGGGAGGCCGGTCCGGCGGTGTCAGCCCATGAACTTCTTGAACTCGTCCGGCAGCTCGAAGTTGTCCTGGGCGCTCTGCTGCGGGAGGCCGAAGGCGTTGCCGCCCTGCGCGCCGGCCTCGCGGCGCGCGGCCTCCTCTTCCTCCTGCTGCTTGCGCTTCATCGGGTTGCCGGAACGCTGCTTGCCCTTGGCCGGCTTCGCCTTCTTCTTGGCGCGGCCGGGGCCGCCGCCCATGCCCGGCATCCCCGGCATGCCCGGCATCCCGCCGCCCTGGGCCATGCGGGACATCATCTTGCGGGCCTCGAAGAAGCGCTCGACCAGGCCCTTGACCGCGCTGACCTCGACGCCGGAACCCTTGGCGATACGGGCGCGGCGCGAGCCGTTGATGATCGTCGGGTCCTGGCGCTCGCCCGGGGTCATCGACTTGATGATGGCGCCGACACGGTCGACGTCCCGCTCGTCCAGGTTGTTGATCTGGTCCTTGATCTGGCCCATGCCCGGGAGCATGCCGAGCAGCTTGCTGATGCTGCCCATCTTCCGGACCTGCTCCATCTGGGCCAGGAAGTCGTCCAGGGTGAAGTCCTGGCCCTTCTTGGACGCCAGCTTGGAGGCCATCTTCTCGGCCTCTTCCTGGCTGAACGTCTTCTCCGCCTGCTCGATCAGGGTGAGGAGGTCACCCATGTCGAGGATGCGGGAGGCCATCCGGTCAGGGTGGAAGGCGTCGAAGTCGTCGAGCTTCTCGCCGTTCGAGGCGAACATGATCGGCTTGCCGGTGATCTGCCGGATCGACAGGGCGGCGCCACCGCGGGCGTCACCGTCGAGCTTGGAGAGCACCACGCCGTCGAAGCCGACGCCGTCGCGGAAGGACTCGGCGGTGTTGACCGCGTCCTGGCCGATCATCGCGTCGACGACGAAGAGGATCTCGTCGGGGCTGACGGCGTCGCGGATGTCCGCGGCCTGCTGCATCAGCTCCTGGTCGATGCCGAGGCGGCCGGCGGTGTCCACGATCACGATGTCGTGGACCTTGGCCTTCGCGAACTCGATGGAGTCCTCGGCCACCTTGACCGGGTCGCCGACGCCGTTGCCCGGCTCGGGGGCGTAGACGGCGACGCCCGCGCGCTCGGCGACGACGCTGAGCTGGTTCACCGCGTTCGGCCGCTGGAGGTCGGCGGCGACGAGGATCGGGGAGTGGCCCTGGTCCTTGAGCCACTTGCCGAGCTTTCCGGCGAGCGTGGTCTTGCCCGCGCCCTGGAGGCCGGCGAGCATGATCACGGTGGGCGGGTTCTTGGCGAACCGGAGACGGCGGGTCTCACCGCCGAGGATCGTGACGAGTTCGTCGTTCACGATCTTCAGGACCTGCTGGGCGGGGTTCAGGGCCCTGGAGACCTCGCTCCCCATCGCCCGTTCCTTGACGTTCTTGATGAACGTGCGGACGACGGGCAGGGCGACGTCGGCTTCGAGGAGCGCGATGCGGATCTCGCGGGCCGTGGCGTCGATGTCCGCCTCACTGAGGCGCCCCTTGCCGCGGAGGTTTTTGAACGTCGCGCCGAGGCGGTCGGAGAGGGTATCGAACACGGTGGCTTCGGTCCTCGGAGTCGGGGTCGTTTCGGGCTGCCCTCCAGGGTATCTGTCCGCGCAAGCGATTCGTCCCCGCACACCGCATTCGACGGGCGGGGACGGGGTCCGCGGCGGCGGGAACGGCGCTCCGCGGCCCCTGCCGGGCCGTGTCGGGCGGCCGGACGGCCTTGGAAAACGGGCCCGGGCGTCGCCGGGCGGGCGGGACTTCGCGGACATGCCCTGGGGCCCGTCCGGCAATTCCCGCCCGCCCGGCGGCGCCCGGCACACCACGGGGTCGCGGAGGTCACACGCCCGCCGGCCGCGCCGGGCGAACGGTGCCGACGTCCGCGGGGTCAGGCCCGCAGCGCCCCCTCCACCGCCCGCGCCACCGAGGCCGCCTCCTCCCCCGGCAGGGGCTCCCCCTTCGCGCCCGTCACGTAGAAGGCGTCCACGGCGTTCGCGCCGAGCGTGGAGACGTGCATGCTCCGCACCCGCACCCGCGCCGTCTCCAGGGCCCGCCCGATGCGGTGCAGCAGGCCGGGGGCGTCGTGGGCGCGGACCTCGATGACCGTGGCCAGGCGGGACGCCGCGGGCGCGACGGTCACCCGGGCGGGGGGCGCGACGACTCCCCTGCGGCGCGGGTAGGCGGCGTCGCGCTCGGCGAGGCGGGCGGCGATGTCGAGGGAGCCGTCGAGGGCGCGTACGAGGTCGGCGCGCAGCCGGGCGGCCTGCGGCAGGGAGCCGTACTCGGCGGCGACGCGCCAGTCGAGCAGCAGCACCGAGCCCTCGACGCCGTCGGGCAGGTCCAGGGCGCGCAGTCCGGCGGTGCGGACGGTCAGCCGGTGCATGGCGAGGACTCCGGCCACCGAGGGGAGCACGCCGGGCTGGTCGGGGACGGCGATGAGGAGTTCCACGCCGAGCGGTTCCGGGTCCTCCTGGGCGGCGGCGGGTTCGGCGTCCGGGTCGAGCGGTTCCGTCTGCGCGCGCAGGGCCAGGACGGGCCCGCCCGTGCGGCAGGCCTCGATCGCGAGGCGCTCCATCTCGGCGGTCGGCGCGCCGGGCTCGGGTTCCTCGGGCGCGTCCCCGGAGAACACGGCCGAGACCCGTTTGACGAGGTCGGCGACGAGGGAGCCGCGCCAGGAGGACCAGGCGGCGGGCCCGGTGGCCAGCGCGTCCGCCTCGGTGAGCGCGTGCAGCAGTTCCAGGGTGCCCTGGGAGCCGACGGCCTCGGCGACCGAGCGGACGGTGGCCGGGTCCTCCAGGTCACGCCGGGTCGCCGTGTCGACGAGGAGGAGGTGGTGGCGTACGAGGGTGGCGAGCACCGTCGCGTCCGCGCGGTCGAAGCCGATGCGGGCGGCCACGTCACGGGCGATGATCTCGCCGGCGACGGAGTGGTCGCCCGGCCAGCCCTTGCCGATGTCGTGGAGCAGGGCGGCGACGAGGAGGAGGTCGGGGCGGCCGACGCGGCGGGTCAGTTCGGAGGCGCGGACGGCCGTCTCGATGAGGTGGCGGTCGACGGTCCAGATGTGGACGGCGTTGCGCTGGGGCCGGCAGCGCACCCGCTCCCAGTCGGGCAGCAGCCGGGTGACGAGTCCTTCGGCCTCCAGCGCCTCCCAGACCTCGATGGTCGGGCGGCCCGAGCCGAGGAGGGTGACGAGCTGTTCGCGTGCCTCGGCGGGCCAGGGGGTGGGGAGGGGTCGTACGGCGGCGGCCATCCGGCGTACGGCGTGCAGGGACAGCGGGAGGTCCGCCTGCGCGGCGGCCGCCGCGGCGCGCAGCGGGAGCACGGGGTCGCGCTCGGGCCGGGCGGCGCGGGCGAGCACGACCTCGCCGTCCTGCTCGACCACGCCCTCGGCGAGCGGGGACCGTTCGGCGACGGGCTTGCCGCCGCCCAGCATGGCGCGCAGCCGCGGGCGTACGGCTCGCGAGCGCAGGACGCGGCCCACTTCGCGCCAGGTGACGTCACTGGCGTACGACACGACGCGCGCGGCCTCGTACACCTGGCGCAGCAGGGTGTCGGCGTCGAGGAGCCCGAGTTCCGCGGCGACCTGGTCCTGTTCCTGGAGGGCGAGGCGGTCGGTGGCGCGGCCGGTGGCCAGGTGCAGGGCGTCGCGGACGTCGAGGAGCCGGCGGCGGGCGTCGGCGAGGCCCTCGCGGGGCGCGTCGGCGAGCCAGGAGGCGGCGACGGCGCGCAGGGCGGTGGCGTCGCGCAGTCCGCCGCGCGCTTCCTTCAGGTCGGGTTCGAGGAGGTACTGGAGTTCGCCCTGGCGTTCGGCGCGTTCCGCGCACAGCTCCTGGAGTTCAGGCAGCCGCCTGGGTGCCTGGTTGCGCCAGTCGGCGAGGACGGCCGTGCGCAGTCCGGCGGTGAGGCCGAGGTCGCCGGCGACGTGGCGGGCGTCGAGGAGGCCGAGCTGGACCTTGAGGTCGTCGGCGGCGGTCTTGCGGGCCTCGACGGGGGTGCGGACCGAGTGGTCGAGGTCGAGGCCGAGGTCCCACACGGGGTACCAGACGCGGTCGGCGAGGGCGGCGACGGCGCCGGGGTCGGTGCCGTCGTGCAGGAGGAGCAGGTCCAGGTCGCTGCGGGGGGAGAGCTCGCCGCGGCCGTAGCCGCCGACGGCGATCAGGGAGACCCCGCGCAGGCCCTGGGCTCCGGCGGTGAACAGGCCGCTCAGCCAGTCGTCCGTCAGTTCGGCGAGGGCGGAACGGCGCGGCGGCCCGGACCGCGCCCCCTCCTGGAGGAGGCGCAGCCGGGCCGCCGCGTAGCCGCTGGGTCCCGAGTCCTCTGCTTCCACTCGCGTGTCCGTGCTCGTCACCCAGCGACTCCTGTCTTTCCTGTTCGTGCGGGCAGGCCCCGTCAGAGGGCGTCGGGGCCGCGCTCACCGGTGCGGACCCGGACGGCCGTGTCGACCGGGACGGACCACACCTTGCCGTCACCGATCTTGCCGGTACGGGCCGCCTTGACGACGACGTCGACGAGCTGTTCGGCGTCGTCGTCCTCGACCAGCACCTCGATGCGGATCTTGGGAACGAGGTCGACCGTGTACTCGGCGCCGCGGTACACCTCGGTGTGTCCCCGCTGCCGACCGTAGCCGCTCGCCTCGGTGACCGTCAGTCCGTGGACTCCGAACGCCTGCAGTGCCTCTTTGATCTCGTCGAGCCGGTGGGGCTTCACGACGGCGGTGATGAGCTTCATGCGTCCACCTTCTTGGCGTCCGTGTCGGCCGGGGCGGGCACGGCGGTACGGGCGGCGCCGCCACCGGCGCCACTGAAGTCGTATGCGGTCTCGGCGTGTTCGGCCTGGTCGATGCCGGCGATCTCCTCGTCCTCGGTGACCCGCATGCCGAGGGTCTTGTCGATGACGAAGGCGAGGATCGCGGAGACGACCAGGGAGTAGCCGAGGACGGCGAAGACGCCGGCGCACTGCTTCCAGAACTGGGTGAGGCCGCCGCCGTAGAAGAGGCCCTCGACCGTGGACTGGCCCTTGCCGCTGGCGAAGAAGCCGATCAGCAGGGAGCCGATGACACCGCCGACGAGGTGGACGCCGACGACGTCCAGGGAGTCGTCGTAGTTGAACCTGTACTTCAGGCCGACGGCCATGGCGCACAGGACACCGGCGATGGCGCCGACCGCGATGGCGCCGAGCGGGGAGACCGCGCCGCCGGACGGGGTGATGGCGACCAGACCGGCGACCGCGCCGGAGGCGGCGCCCAGCGTGGTGAACGCGCCGTGGCGGATCTTCTCGTAGAGGAGCCAGGCCAGCATGGCGGCCGCGGTGGCGATCTGGGTGTTGACGAACATCAGCGCGCCGACGCCGTCGTCGTTGCCGAGCCACGAGCCGGCGTTGAATCCGAACCAGCCGAACCACAGCAGACCGGAGCCGAGCATCACCAGCGGGAGGCTGTGCGGGCGCATCGGGTCCTTCTTGAAGCCGACGCGCCTGCCGATGACCAGGATCACGCCGAGCGCCGCGGCGCCCGCGTTGATGTGGACGGCCGTACCGCCGGCAAAGTCGATCACACCGAGCTCGAAGGCCCAGCCACCCGCGCCCCACACCCAGTGGGCGACGGGGAAGTAGACGACGGTGGCCCACAGGGTGATGAACAGCGACCAGGCCGTGAACTTGACGCGGTCCGCGAGGGCACCGCTTATCAGGGCGGGCGTGATGATCGCGAACATCAGCTGGAAGACCATGAAGACGAAGACCGGGATGGTGTACCCGTCCCACAGCTCCGTCAGACCGATGTCGCTGAGACCGACCCAGCCGGAGGTCCAGCCGATGAGCGATCCCTTGTCCGTGCCGAAGGCGAGGGAGAAGCCGTACAGCACCCACAGGATGGTGACGATCCCCATGCTGATGAAGCTCATCATCAGCATGTTGAGCGTGCTCTTGACGCGGACCATGCCTCCGTAGAAGAAGGCGAGGCCCGGCGTCATGATCAGCACCAGGGCGGAACAGATGAGCATGAACCCTGTGTTGGCGGCAGACAGTTTGTCTGCGGCAAGGGTGATGGCTGGTGCCATCGGCGTCTCCTCGTCGTTGGTACGGCCCCGTGCGGGCGAAGCCTGAGTGGGTCGTGAGGGGTGGGCCGGTTATGCGCCATGAGATTGACGCAGCGCGGTTTCCGTGGACGCCCCTCGATGTTTCGCACCAGTGACGAAGGCGCTCCGCGTGTTACACGTTCATGAACTGCCTGATTGCGGTCGAAGCGATCGTTATCGTGACGCAATCTCCTGCGGAGTGCGCACGGCGCTCTTGGCGAGTAAGGACGCGCCGCCGTGCGGGGCGGTCCCGCGACGGCCTGCCGCGTCCGCGCGGGCCGCACGGGCCGGAACCGCATACAGCGGAACCGGCCGCGTCCGGCCGTCCGATGACCTGGCATGGGGGAGCCGAGTCGGGCAGTTCGGGACGGTCGGCCGCGGCCGGAGTACTGGGCGGGGCCGCCTCGGCGGCCGGGTGTCAGACCGCCTCTGCGGTCTCGGGCAGGTCGACGGCGAGCTGGTCGGTGAGGTCGATGACCTCGGCGAGGTCCCCGAAGTCGCGGACCGCGGTGTCGACCGTCTTTCGGATACGAGTGTTGACGCGCTCGGAGCGCACCTTCCTGCCGATTCGCAGGGCCTCCCTGGCCAGGACCGCACCCTGCTCGGGCTCGCGCTGCAGCAGGTGCACGGTGGCCATGCCGATGAGGTTGAGCGCGTACGACCGCTGGTGCTCGGGGTCCTTGCCGAAGCGGTCGACCGCCTCCCGCATCAGGGGTTCGGCCATGGAGGCGTACGTGGGGCTGCGCCCGGCGACATAGGCGAGGTCGCGGTAGGAGTGCGAGTTCTCGCCGTACAGCTCGGCCCGGGAGAAGAAGCGGATCCAGTCGGGGTCCGGATCGTCCCACTCGTCCACGTCGGCGAAGGTGTCCTCGGCCATGCGGACGGCCCGCTTGCACTTTCCGGGCTGGCCCATGTTGGCGTAGGCGCGGGCCTCCATCGCATACAGCATCGACTGGGTGCGCGGGCTCGCGCAGTCACGGCTGCCGTACTGGGCGAGGTGGATCAGTTCCAGCGCGTCCTCGGGCCGCCCGAGGTGGATCATCTGACGGCTCATGCTGGAGAGGATGTACGAGCCGAGCGGCTTGTCGCCCGCCTCCTTCGAGGCGTGCAGGGCGAGCACGAAGTACTTCTGCGCGGTGGGCTGGAGGCCCACGTCGTAGCTCATCCAGCCCGCCAGCTCGGCCAGTTCGGCGGCGACCTTGAACAGACGCCTCTCGGTGGCCGCGGGCTGCGGCTCCTGGAGGAGGTCCGTCACCTCGTGCAGCTGGCCGACGACGGCCTTGCGGCGCAGTCCGCCGCCGCACTGCGCGTCCCACTGACGGAACATCACGGTGGTGGACTCCAGCAGGTCCAGCTCCGGCTGGGAGAGCCTGCCGCCGCGGCGCGCCGAGCCCGGCGGTTCGGGGGCCTCGTACGGGGCCGGCGGCGTGGGGACGAGCCAGCGCTGCATGGGCTCGATGAGGGCGGGGCCCGCGGAGAGCCCCAGCGAACTGCCGAGGAAGCCGCGCCGGGCCAGCATCAGGTCGCTGCGCGAGTACTCGCTGATCAGCGCGACGGTCTGGGGGCCGGTCCACGGGAGGTCGATGCCGGACACGGAGGGCGCCTGGTGGGGGGCGCGCAGACCGAGGTCCTCGACGGCGACGACACAGCCGAACCGCTCGGAGAACAGCTCCGACAGGATGCGCGGGATCGGCTCGCGCGGGTTCTCCCCGTCCAGCCAGCGGCGCACCCGCGAGGTGTCCGTCGAGATGTGGTTGGCCCCCAACTGGCGGGCCCTGCGGTTCACCTGGCGCGCCAGCTCGCCCTTCGACCAGCCGCTGCGCACGAACCACGAGCCGAGCATGTCGTTGGGGCGCTTGTCAGCGTTCGTCCCGCCTCCGCCGTTGCCGCCCACTGGAACGCCCCCACTCCCCGAGACCACTTGTCGCCGCTCTGCGCCAAGCCCTATCAGAATGCCCGTAAACGCGGCCGCGTGTCCGGTAGTTCACACCCTTCGAACGGGAACCCGGCTTGCCCTTGGCATACTCACGAGTAAACAAAACCCCAGGACTCGTGCACACAAAGTAATCCTACGATCACGCGTCCAGCCATGGCGATCCGCGAAACGCCACCATTCGCCACCCCTTCGAATGAACCCCATTCACCCCTCTCGCGCTTCACTTGACGCAGGACGACCAGGGGTGGGCGGAGAAGCGCACTCCAGGGCGCACGGAGCCGAGCGCGCCACCCCCTGTGCGACAAGGCGCCGTCTGGGACGCGTCATACCGGGCAGGCAGGAACAGAGGGTGACAATCCGGTTCCGTCACGTAACCGCGGGCGCACCGGACCCGTTGGAGGGGGCATGGGCTTCACGATCGGCAGTAGTCGGGCGATGCGCGACATCCGGACCGGTGCTCGTCGCCGCGGCCGTTCGTCGGAGGGCACCGCCGTCGCCACGTTCACCGGACTGTGGGGATGGGACGTGGTCCCGGGCGCACGGGCCGCCGCGGGGGCGTGCTCGTGCGGCCGGGCCGACTGCCCGGCACCGGGCGCGCACCCCCTGGACTTCGCCCCGACGATCCCCGCGGGCACCACCCTGGACGAGGCGACCGGCATCTGGGCTGGCTTCCCGGGCGCCGCGGTGATGCTGCCGGTCGGCCGGGCCTTCGACGTGATCGAGGTGGCCGAGGCGGCGGGGCGCCGCGCGCTCGTCCGGCTGGAGCGCATGGGCCTGCCGCTCGGTCCCGTGACGGCCACGGCGGACGGCCGCGCCCACTTCTTCGTCTCCCCCGGCTCCGCGGCCGAACTCCCCGAGCTGCTCTACCGCATGGGCTGGGACGACGCTTCCCTCGACCTGCACGGACTGGGCCCGGGCACGTTCATCACCGCCCCGCCCTCCGACCGCGCGGGACTCGGCCCGGTCCGCTGGCTGCGCTCCCCCGCCCTCGACTCCGTCACGAAGCCGCCCCCGGCCAGGCTCCTGCTGGGCACCCTCGCCCACGTGACACACCGCTCGCGGGCCTGACCCGCCGGAGCGGTCCGTACAGGACGAAGCGCCCGTCCCCCGGCAGTGCCGCGGGGCGGGCGCTTCTTCGGTCACCTACGCGTTCGCGCGGGTGGTCACTCTCCGATAAGGGCGTCAACGAACGCCTCCGGCTCGAACGGCGCCAGGTCGTCCGCGCCCTCGCCGAGCCCGACCAGCTTGACCGGGACGCCCAGCTCACGCTGCACCGCGATGACGATGCCGCCCTTCGCCGTGCCGTCCAGCTTGGTCAGCACGATGCCGGTGATCTCGACGACCTCGGCGAACACGCGCGCCTGCACGAGGCCGTTCTGCCCGGTGGTCGCGTCGAGGACGAGCAGCACCTCGTCGAGCGGCGCGTGCTTCTCCACGACGCGCTTGACCTTGCCGAGCTCGTCCATGAGGCCGGTCTTGGTGTGGAGACGGCCCGCGGTGTCGATGAGGACCACGTCGACCCCCATCTCCTTGCCCTCCTTCACCGCGTCGAAGGCGACGGAGGCGGGGTCGCCCGCCTCCGGCCCGCGCACGGTGTGGGCGCCGACGCGCTCGCCCCAGGTCTGGAGCTGGTCGGCGGCGGCGGCGCGGAAGGTGTCGGCGGCGCCGAGCACGACCGTGCGGCCGTCGGCCACGAGCACACGGGCGAGCTTGCCGGTGGTGGTGGTCTTGCCGGTGCCGTTGACGCCGACGACCATCACGATGCCCGGCTTGCGGCCCTCGGGCTCGGTCCTCACCGCACGGTCGACGTCGGTGCCGACCAGCTTGAGCAGCTCCTCGCGGAGCAGGCCGCGCAGCTCCGCCGGGGTACGGGTGCCGAGCACCTTCACTCGCCCGCGCAGGCTGTCGACCAGTTCCTGGGTGGGCTGCACACCGACGTCGGCGACGAGCAGCGTGTCCTCGATCTCCTCCCAGGTCTCGTCGTCGAGGTGCTCGCGCGACAGCAGCGTGAGCAGCCCCTTGCCGAGCGCGTTCTGCGAACGGGAGAGCCGGGTGCGCAGCCGCACCAGACGCCCGGCGGTCGGTGCCGGGATCTCGATCTGGGGGGCGGCCGGGGGCTCCTCGACGACGACCGACGGGGCGGCCGAGCCGTCGGGGAGATCCACCTCCTCCAAGGTGCGGCGCGGTTCGTCGTGCGGCGCCTCGGCCTCGTCGCCCACGTGCGGTTCGGCCGGCGGGGCGGTGATGTCGGGGGCGGCGGGGGGCGGCGGGGGCAGCTGCTTCCGCTTGCGACTGCCGACGACGAGCCCACCGAGCGCGACGATCACCACCACGGCGATGACTACAGCAAGGATGATGGTTTCCATAACAAGCCCAGTATGCGTGACCTATCCCTCGGCCAGCCGTTGTCCGCGCGGGGGCCGTGCGCCCTCGCGGGCCGGGCTGGTCCGCCGCTCGGCCACGCGTCGACGGGAAGCCTTCGGGGCGGAGTCACAACCTCCTCAGTATCGGCGGCACACCGGCTGCTCCGGTATCACGAGGTAGGTCAGGGGTGCGCGCAGCGTACCCAGGGTGCGTCACGGTCCATACCGTGGGCCGTGACACACCCTCGCCCGCGACATCACGACATGACCGCCCGCAGGCAGACCCGCCGGCTCCGCGACTATGGCAACCTGACGCCCCGTCAGCTACCGTCCCCCTCCACACACGAAGGGGGGCTCCCCATGCCCGTGACGGTCGTGCGCTTCAACCTCGTCGAACCCGACGCCACCCCCGCCTCGCTCGGGGCCCGCTACCGGGCCGCCGTCGAGATGGCCACGTACGCCGACGACCGCGGGATCACCACGGTGCAGACCGAGGAACACCACGGGGTCGCGAACAACTGGCTGCCCTCGCCCTTCGCCTTCGCGGGCGCGGTCTTCGGGGCGACCCGGCGGATCGCCGTCACCGTCTCGGCGGTCATCGGCCCGCTGCACGACCCGCTGCGGCTCGCCGAGGACGTCGCGGTGCTCGACCTGCTCAGCGGCGGCCGCCTGGTGACCGTGGCCGGCATCGGCTACCGGCCCGAGGAGTACGCGCAGTTCGACGTCGACTGGAAGCGGCGCGGCAAGCTCCAGGACGAGCTCCTGGAGACGGTGCTGAAGGCCTGGACCGGCGAGGAGTTCACCTACCGGGGCCGTAGGGTACGGGTCACCCCGCGTCCGTTCTCGGACCCGCACCCGCTGCTGCTGGTGGGCGGCTCCTCCAGGGCGGCGGCCCGGCGCGCGGCCCGGCTCGGGCTGCCGTTCTTCCCGAGCGCGCACCTGCCGGAGCTGGAGTCCTACTACAAGGAGCGGCTCGTCGAGTACGGCACCGAGGGCTGGACCATGATGCCCGGTGCCGAGACCCCGCTGCTGCACGTCGCCGAGGACCCGGACCGGGCCTGGGCCGAGTACGGCCGCCACTTCCTGCACGAGGCCCGGACGTACGCCTCCTGGCAGTCCGGCGAGATCCGCTCGGCGGTGAGGTCGGCGGCCACGACGGTGGAGGAGCTGCGCGCCGAGGGCGTCTACCGCGTCCTCACGCCCGACCAGTGCGTGGGCCTGGGCCTCGACAGCCTCGTCCTGCACCCGCTCTCCGGCGGGATGCCCGTCGACGAGGGCTGGCGCAGCCTGCGTCTGTTCTGCGAGAGCGTGCTGCCCCGGCTCGCGTGACCCGGGGGTCCGGGCCGGGACGGCACGCTTCCTCACGAGTACGGGGAGAGGGGCAGCGGGGACTTGGCCCCTCCCCCCGGGTCGGGACGGCCACCGGCGGCCGCGGGAAGCCGCCGGTGACACGGACGTCAGCCCATCTCCTCCAGGGCCTTGCCCTTCGTCTCCTTGACGAACTTCAGGACGAAGGGGATGGAGAGCACGGCGAAGCACGTGTAGATGACGTAGGTGGCCGAGAGGTTCCAGTCGGACAGCGACGGGAAGCTCGCGGTGATGGCCCAGTTGGCGATCCACTGCGCGGAGGCGGCGACGCCGAGCGCGGCGGCGCGGATCCGGTTCGGGAACATCTCGCCGAGGAAGACCCAGACCACGACACCCCAGGAGAGGGCGAAGAAGAGGACGAAGACGTGGGCGGCGATCAGGGCGACCCAGCCCTGGGTGGCCGGCAGCTTGCCGTCGACCAGGTCGTAGGAGAAGGCCCAAGCTTCCAGGCCGAGACCGATGGCCATGCCCACCGAGCCGATGAGGGCGAGCGGCTTACGGCCGATGCGGTCCACGAAGATCATGGCGATCACGGTGCCGATGATGTTGATGATCGACGTGGTGAACGAGTAGAAGAACGAGTCCGACGGGTCGACACCGACCGACTGCCACAGCGTCGCGGAGTAGTAGAAGGCGACGTTGATGCCGACGAACTGCTGGAAGGCCGAGAGGCCGATACCGATCCAGACGATCGGCAGGAAGAGGAAGCCGCCGCCGAGCAGGTCCTTGAAGGTCGACTTGTGCTCGCCCCTCATGGCCGTCTCGATCTCGTTCATGCGGGCTTCCAGGTCGATCTTGTCGCCCTCGACCTCCTTGAGCACCTCACGGGCGCGGTCCCTGCGGCCCACCTCGAGCAGGAAGCGCGGCGACTCGGGGATGACGAAGGAGAGCAGACCGTAGAGGACGGCCGGGACGACCATGACGCCGAGCATGACCTGCCAGGCCTCCACACCGAGGAGCTGACCTCGCTGGTCACCGTCGGCGGCGTTCAGGATGGCCCAGTTGACGAGCTGCGAGATGGCGATGCCGACGACGATCGCGGCCTGCTGGAACGAGCCGAGCCGTCCGCGGTACGCGGGCGGGGAGACCTCGGCGATGTAGGCGGGGCCGATGACGGAGGCCATGCCGATGGCGAATCCGCCGATGATGCGCCAGAAGGCGAGGTCCCACAGCGCGAAGGGCAGCGCCGAACCGATGGCGCTGACGGTGAACAGGACCGCGGAGATCTGCATGCAGCGGATGCGTCCGATGCGGTCGGCCATACGGCCGGCGGTCGCGGCGCCGACGGCACAGCCGATCAGCGCGATGGCGATGACCTGGGCCAGGGCCGCGGAGCCGATGTCGTAGCGGTCCCGGATCCCCTCGACGGCACCGTTGATCACGGCACTGTCGTAGCCGAACAGGAAGCCGCCCATCGCGGCCGCCGCCGCGATGAAGATGACGTGCCCGAGATGCTCGGGATGGGACGTCCTGCCTTCTGACATGGGTACCTGCGATCCGCCGGTCACATAAGACTCCTCGGGCCACCGGCCTCGCCCCCCGGGGTGGGGACGAAGGCCTTCGCTGGTGGTTACCAGTGGCGCACAGGTTCACCCGGGACACCACCTGAAGGGAAAAACGACGTCGGAGAGAATATTCCTTCAAGCTTCGAAGTCAAACCCGGGGCAGAAGTGGACTCCAGACGAACCATCGGCCCACTTGTGTTCAATAGTTGAACATCAAGTGCCCGGACGGTTCGGCGAAGGCCCCGTGGCACACCCGGCTACCCCTCGTCCCGCCGTGGAAACCGGCCGTGTTCGCGTTGCCCGCGGCGGGCCGGGCGACGAGGATCCGGTCCATGCAGCGGACCACGGTCGTCAACCTCAAGGGGCACCGCGACGATCCCGCGTACGCCGACGTGGTGTACGTGGGCCGCGCCATGCACCGGGGCGGCTGGCACCTGTCCGGCTCCCCGCTGGCGAGCCCGTTCCGCCCCGGCCACGACGGCACCCGGGAGGAGGTCGTCGAGATGTACCGCGCCTACCTGCTGGCGCGCCCGGAGCTGCTGGCCCGGCTGCCCGCCCTGCGCGGCCACCGGCTCGGCTGCTGGTGCGTCCCCGAGCGCTGCCACGCCGAGGTGCTCGCCGAACTCGCCGACGAGGGCGTGGGCGAGGACCTTCCGGGGCCGGACGGATCGTGAGACCTTCCGGGGCCGGACGGATCGTGAGACCTTCCGGGGCCGGACGGGTCGTGAGACCTTCCGGGGCCGGACGGGTCGTGAGGATCAGCGCAGGCGCTGGCTGATGACCTTCGAGACGCCGTCGCCCTGCATGGAGACGCCGTACAGCGCGTCGGCGACCTCCATCGTGCGCTTCTGGTGCGTGATCACGATGAGCTGGGACGCCTCCTGAAGCTCCTGCATGATCCTGATCAGCCGCTGGAGGTTGGTGTCGTCCAGCGCCGCCTCGACCTCGTCCATCACGTAGAACGGACTGGGGCGCGCCTTGAAGATCGACACGAGGAGCGCGACGGCGGTCAGCGAACGCTCGCCGCCGGAGAGCAGGCTGAGCCGCTTGACCTTCTTGCCCGGCGGCCTGGCCTCCACGTCGACACCGGTGGTGAGCATGTTGTCGGGGTCGGTCAGGACGAGCCGCCCTTCCCCGCCCGGGAACAGCCGGCTGAAGACGCCCTCGAACTCCCGGGCCGTGTCCCGGTACGCCTCGGTGAAGACCTGCTCGACGCGCTCGTCGACCTCCTTCACCACCTGGAGAAGGTCGGCGCGCGTCTTCTTGAGGTCCTCCAGCTGCTCGCTGAGGAACTTGTGGCGCTCCTCCAGCGCGGCGAACTCCTCCAGGGCCAGCGGATTGACCTTGCCGAGCTGCTGGTACGCCCGTTCGGCCGACTTGAGCCGCTTCTCCTGCTCGGCACGGTGGAACGGCCGGGGCCGGTTGCGCGGGTGCTCGGGGTCCTCGGGCAGTTCCTCGCCCTCGGCGGGCAGCGACGGCGGTACGAGCTGGTCGGGACCGTAGTCGGCGACCAGTCCCGCCGGCTCGACGCCGAGCTCGTCCAGCGCCTTCGCCTCCAGCTGCTCGATGCGCATCCGCTTCTCGGCGCCGAGCACCTCGCCCCGGTGCACCGAGTCGGTGAGCTTGTCGAGCTCCGCCTTGAGGTCTCGGCCCCGGCCCCGCGCGGTCACGAGCTCCTGCTCACGGCGGGCCTTCGCGGCGTCGGCGGCGGTGCGCTCCTCCTCGGCGCGGGCGAGCGAGACCTCGACGTGCGCGAGGAGCTGCCGGGCGCCGGAGGCGACGGCCCCGGCGACGGCGGCCTCGTGGCGGAGCCGGGCGCGCCGCTGCTCGGCACGCGCGCGTGCCTCGCGTTCGGCGCGGGCCGCGCGGTCCAGCGAGTCGGCCCGTCCGGCGAGTCCCTTGACCCGCTCCTCGTGCGTCCGCACCTGGAGCCGGGCCTCCATCTCCGTCTGCCGCGCGTTGGCGCCGTCCGCGGCGAGCCGGTCACGGACCGAGGTGTCGGGTTCCTCCTCGACCGGCATCTCCTCGGCCACGGCGAGCCGTTCGGCCAGCTCCTCCGCCTCCGCCACGGCCCGGTCGAGGGCTTCCTGCGCGCGGACGGCCGCGGCGGTGCTCCGCTCCGCCTCGCCCGCCGCGCCGCGCGCCTGCCCGGCCAGCCGTCCCAGCTGCTGCGCGACGGACGACTTCTGCCGCTCGGCGGCCCGCCGCCGCTCCCCCAGCTCCTCGACGAGCGTGGCCCGTTCCCCCCGCCGCCCGGTCGCCTGCCGCTGCGCCTCGGCCAACTCCTCGCAGCGCACGGCCAGTTCCTCCAGCTCGGCCGTCGCCTCGTCCACGGACGCCTGCACTTCGAGCAGACTGGGCGCCCCGGCGGACCCTCCGTGCGCGAAGTGCGCCCCGAGCAGGTCGCCCTCGGCGGTCACCGCCGTGAGGCCGGGCCGCGCGGAGACCAGGTCCTCGGCCTCCTCCAGGGTGCCGACGACGACGATCCCGCGCAGCAGCCGTCGTACGGCGGGCATCAGCTCGGCGGGCCCCCGGACGAGACCGGCGGCGTACGGCGGCGCGTCGCCGTCGGGGGGTACGTGCGTGGAGGCGCCGTCCGCCGGTCCGGCACCGGCGTGGGCCTCGGCGCCGGGCTCCTCGGGTGCTCCGGCGAGCAGCAGTGCCGCGCGGCCCGCGTCCTGCTTGCGCAGCAGACGGATGGCCTCGGCGGCGGAGGCGGGGCCGGTGACCGCGACGGCGTCGGCGGCCGCGCCGAACGCGGCGGCGAGCGCGACCTCGGAGCCGGGGGTGACCGACAGCAGTCCGGCGGCCGGACCGAGCACCCCGGCGAGCCGGTCCGTGACGCCGAGCAGCGCTCCCGTGCCGTCCTTGCGGCGCAGGCCGAGGGCGAGGGCGTCCCGGCGGGCCCGGGTGGCGGCCCGCTCGCGTTCGGCGGCGCCGGCGGCCTCGCGGGCGGCGCTCAGCGCCCCCTCCGCGTCGGACAGGGCGCGCCGGGCCGCCTCGTGCCGTTCGGCGAGGTCGGCGTCGTCCGCGTCGAGGCCGTCGACCTCGGCCTTGAGCTGCTCGTACTCCTCCTGTGCCGTGACCGCGCGCTCCTGGGCCTCGTCGCGGGCGGCGGCGAGGCGGTCGATCTCGGCCTGCGCGGAGGCGGCGCGCGAGCGGGCGGCGTGGACCTGGCCGCCCAGGCGGGCGAGGCCCTCGCGGCGGTCGGCGATGGCGCGGGCCACGTCCTTGAGACGGCGTTCCTCGGCGGTCAGCTCGCGCTCCAGCTCGGCGCGGTGCGCGACGGTGTCCTCCAGGGCCCGTTCGGCCGCCTCCAGGGCCGCTTCGAGCTCGGCCTCCTGTTCGCGCACCCGGACGGCCTCGCGCTCCATGTCCTCGGGGTCGCGTCCGCGCCGTTCCTCGGCGGGCACCGAGGTGGCGCTCTTGACGCGCGCGTCGGCCAGCGAGACCGTGCCGCGCACCCGCTCCGCGAGCTGGGAGAGCTCGTACCAGGTCTGCTGGGCGCGCTGGAGGCGCGGTGTCAGCTGCCGCACCTCGTCCTCCAGCAGGGCTTCCCGCTGGAGCGCCTTCCTGAGCTCGGCCTCGGTGGTCTCCTTGCGCTGCTTGAGCGCGGCCTCGTCGGCGATCTCGGACTGGAGGGCGCCCCGCAGCCGTACGAGGTCGTCGGCGAGGAGGCGCAGCCGGGCGTCGCGCAGGTCGGCCTGGATGACGGCGGCGCGGCGGGCCACGGCGGCCTGCCGGCCGAGCGGCTTGAGCTGGCGCCGCAGTTCGTCGGTGAGGTCCTGCACGCGCGCGAGGTTGGCCTGCATCGCGTCCAGCTTCCGCAGCGCCTTCTCCTTGCGCTTGCGGTGCTTGAGGACGCCCGCCGCCTCCTCGATGAAGGCGCGGCGGCCCATCGGGTCGGCGTGCAGGACGGAGTCGAGCTGCCCCTGTCCGACGATGACGTGCATCTCGCGGCCGATGCCGGAGTCGGACAGCAGTTCCTGGATGTCGAGCAGCCGGCAGGTGTCTCCGTTGATCTGGTATTCGCTGCCGCCGTTGCGGAACATGATCCGCGTGATGGTGACCTCGGCGTACTCGATGGGCAGCGCGCCGTCGGAGTTGTCGATGGTCAGGGAGACCTCGGCACGGCCGAGCGGCGGACGCCCGGTGGTACCGGCGAAGATGACGTCCTCCATCTTGCCGCCGCGCAGCGACTTGGCCCCCTGCTCGCCCATGACCCAGCTCAGCGCGTCCACGACGTTGGACTTGCCCGAGCCGTTGGGGCCCACGACGCAGGTGATGCCCGGTTCGAACCGCAGTGTGGTCGCGGAGGCGAACGACTTGAACCCTCGCAGGGTCAGGGCCTTGAGGTGCACGCCGCCGGACTCTACCTTTCGAGCCGGTCTCACTCCATGAACACGCGGTTTCACCCATGAACGCGCAGGGCAGACCAGACGTTAAAGAGGGGGGAAGGTTGCTCGGGGAAAGCTTCGGAGAAAGAAAGAAGGGACGCCGGACGGCGTCCCTTGCAAATCTGACAACGTAGCGGTTGATTCGGGCCGCCCAACCACTGCTGTCATGGTGCAGTGCAGTGATCAGGTGAGCGCAGGCTCCGCCTGGGGTACGTCGATGCTCTCGAGAAGCGAGTCGTGAGAAGCGGCAGCCGCGAGCGCGTCGTTCTCGGCCTGGATCCGTACGAGCTCGGATTCGAGGTCCTGGACGCGCTGCTGGAGCCGTCGCATCTCGGCGATGAGCCGCGGGTCGGAACCGCCGACGTAACCGAGAAGCGCCTTTGCCATGATGGATGGTCCTCCACACTGAGTGACCGACCGAAGCGGTGTGGGTCGTGAGGGATCGCACCCGCGATGCTTGACACTGCTGATGTCCTGCTGCCGTTCCACATGCCAAACAGCTAAGGTGCGCGGGGCTTTCAGCGTCTCACCAAAAAGTTTGACGGTCAACACGATCACGCCCTGCATCGGCGGGCAACCCTCTGTCGCGCGGCTTCTGAAGCGGCGGCGCTGCGACTCCGGTGGGGCCCTCAGGGCGTCGGGATCATCGTTATCTCGGGAGCCTGCCACTTCGAGCCGTTCTTGGCAACCACCAGGGGGTTTCCACTACTGACGGGTGCCGGAGGCATACTCCACGCCACCTCCCGGGGGCCGTGGGGGACGTCCCCGTCAGCGGATGGCGAAGCCGTCGTAGACCCCCCGGGGCGTGTCCCAGATCTCAGTGACTCCGTCCACCCGACCGGGCGTGTCGTCCCCCTGGAGCCAGTCGAGCAGGCTCTGGCAGCCGGCCCGGGGGCCCTCCGCGACCACCTGGACGCGTCCGTCGTCGAGATTGAGAGCAAAACCACTCAGCTCCCCGATCTCCAGGGCCCGGGCCCGGGTAAACCAGCGGAAACCCACACCTTGGACGCGCCCGCGGACCCAGACGACCAGTCGTGAAACCTCGTTCATGGCTGCACGCTAACCGGACAATGTCTCCTGGAGCACATCCTCCCCTTGCGCCATGCGGTACCGTCCCGACCCAATGAGTCTCATTAGAAACTCACTCTTTAGGGTGAGGTTCGCGTGAGGATCGCTGACTCAAGACCGAGGAAGGCCCAAGAGATGGGACGCCACCGACGCTCCGACGCCGGCCGCGCCGCCACAGGGCGCGCCACCGGAGTCACCGAAACGAGCGGGATCAGCGCGGAGAGTTACGGCCCGGAGAACCTGTACGGCTACGCGGCCGTCGCCGATCTCCCGTCGGCCTCCGCCGCCCGCTCGCACCGCAAGCGGAAGGGCCCGAGCCCGGTCAAGACCGGACTGCTCGGCGTCTCGGCGGCCATGGCCATCGGTACCGTGGCCGTCGCGGCCGGCGTCGTGCCCGGCGCCGAGAACTACGCGCTCGGCGGTGGCAGCACCAATTCCGACAGCGTCCAGGCGGCGAGCCAGCCCTCCAGCGTGGCGACCCAGCAGGGCGGCACATCGGGCAGCGCGGACGACCGCGAGGACACGTCGACGAGCCGCGGCTCCGGCCGCGCCGAGACTCCCTCGACCTCCGCCCCCTCGGCCTCCGCGCCGCCGTCGGCCGCTCCGGCCACGACCGAGCCGTCGGAGAAGCAGAACAACGGCAAGGGCAACGCCAACGGCAACGGCAACGGCAACGGGGCCGCCAAGGAGGAGAAGACGAAGGAGCCCAAGGCTCCCGAGGCTTCCACGCCCTCCAAGAACGAGACCAAGGCCCCGGTCGCCAAGACCCCGGCGGACGTGTCCGCGGTGGCCGCCGCCGAGGCCGAGGTGCTCAAGCTCGTCAACGACGAGCGCGCCAAGGTCGGCTGCAGCCCGGTGGCCGCGAACAGCGCCCTGACGGACCTGGCCCAGGTCTTCAGCGAGGACATGGCGGCCCGGGACTTCTTCGACCACACCGACCCGACCGGGCTCAGCCCCTGGGACCGTGCGGCGAAGGCCGGGATAACCAGCCTCGGCGGCGAGAACATAGCCCGCGGCCAGGCCGACGCGGCGGCCGTGATGGAAGCCTGGATGAACAGCCCCGGCCACAAGGCCAACATACTGAACTGCGACTTCAAGACCCTCGGCGTCGGAGTCCACTTCGCCGAGGGCGGTCCCTGGTGGACGCAGGACTTCGGCTACTGAGACAGCCGCGCATCGCATGGCCGACCCGCTCGGGGGGTCGGCCATGCGGCGTTTCCGGGGCCGGGCCGGGCCCGGCCGGGCGCCCGTACGGGGAGCTAACCGTGAGTTAGCGCAACCTGCCGGAGGGCGCTGTGGCTGAGTATGCTGGCGGTATGGAATCGTCCGCGCCGATCACGGAGCGCGCCGGGAGCGGCGAGGGCGCCGTGAGCTCCGGCGGCAAGGACCTCGCGTACGACGTGTTCGCCCGCGGCTGTCCGTCCCGGGGCACCCTGGAGCACGTCACCGGCCGCTGGGGCTCCCTCACGCTCGGAGCGCTGCACGACGGCACGTTCCGGTTCAACGAGCTGCGCCGCCGGGTGGACGGCGTCAGCGAGAAGATGCTCTCGCAGACCCTGCACGCGCTGGAGCGCGACGGTCTGGTGCACCGGGACGCGCGGCCCACGAACCCGCCGCGCGTCGACTACACCCTCACCCCCCTGGGCCGCGAGGTCGCCGAGCGCCTGCTCGCCCTCATCGGCTTCGTCGAAGGGCGCATGGACGACGTCCTGGAGGCCCGCGGGCGCTACGACGAGGCCCGCGGGGCCCGGCAGGACGCATAGGGCGTACCGCGGGGCCCGGGGTGCCGGGGGTCAGGCCGCCGGGCGGGGCGGGCGCTGGCAGCGGGGGCAGAAGTAGCTGGAGCGGTTCATCCAGGCGCGTCTGCGCATCGGTGTCCCGCAGCGCCGGCAGGGTTCGCCCTCGCGCCCGTACGCGTCGAGCGAGCGGTCGAAGTAGCCGGACTCGCCGTTGACGTTGACGTACAGGCTGTCGAAGCTGGTGCCTCCGGCGGCGAGGGCGTCGTTCATGACCTCGCGGACGTGACCGAGGAGTTCCGCGGTGCGCGGCCGGGTCATGGTTCCCGTGGGACGTTCGTAGTGCAGCTTCGAGCGCCACAGGGCCTCGTCCGCGTAGATGTTCCCGACGCCGCTGATCAGCGACTGGTCGAGCAGGGCGCGCTTGAGGGTCGTACGGCGGGCGCGCAGCGCGGTGTGGAACGCGGCGTCGTCGAAGAGGGGGTCGAGCGGGTCGCGGGCGATGTGCGCGATGACGTCGGGGAGGCCGTCCGCGGTGTTCTCGTGCAGTGACAGGCCGCCGAAGGTGCGCTGGTCGACGAAGCGCAGCTCGGTGCCCCGCTCGTCCTCGAAGCGGACGCGGATGCGCAGGTGCTTCTCCTCGGCCGCCTCCTCCGGCTGCACGAGGAGCTGACCGCTCATGCCGAGGTGCGCGAGCACGGAGTACGGGGAGTCCTCCAGCGGCAGCCACAGGTACTTGCCGCGGCGCATGGCCTCGCCCACGCGGTGTCCGGCGAGCGCCTTCGCGAAGCCGTCGGGCCCCGCCAGATGCCGCCGCACGGCCCGCGGATGCCGGACCTCCACCGACCGCACGACCCGCCCGGTGACCCAGCGCTCCAGACCCCGCCGCACGACTTCGACTTCGGGCAGCTCGGGCACGGAGGTCCTCCAGGGGGCGGGCTGGGCCGGTGATGCCGGAAGGGTACATCGCACCCGCCGACGACCGTCGCCGAGCGGCAACGGCGGCAGCAGCGGCAACGGCAACGCGCGGACCCCGCCGCGGCGTGTGCGCCGTGACGGGGTCCGGTGGTGCGGTTCCGCACGGTGCCGCGGACATCGCGGCACGTGCGGTGGATGAAGGATTCAGGCCGTGGCCGTGTCGGTGGGCGTCGAGGAGGCGTCGGCGGTCTCCTCGCCGTTCTGGGCCGCCTGGTGGGCGGCACGGACCGCCTGCTCGGCGGCCTGGGCCGACTTCGCCCGTTCGTCCGCGGCGGAGTGGATGGCACGCCACGCGGATTCCGCGGCCTGCTGCTCCGCCTCCTTCTTGCTGCGGCCGGTGCCGGTGCCGTACGAGACGCCTCCGACGCGGGCGGCAGCAGTGAAGACCTTCTCGTGGTCCGGGCCGGTCTCCGTGACCAGGTACTCGGGAACCCCGAGCCCCTCGGTCGCGGTGAGCTCCTGGAGACTGGTCTTCCAGTCCAGGCCGGCACCGAGGTTCGAGGACTTCTCGATCAGCGGGTCGAAGAGCCGGTGGACGAGTTCGCCCGCCGCTTCCAGCCCCTGGTCGAGATAGACGGCGCCGATCACCGCTTCGAGGGTGTCGGCGAGGATGGACGCCTTGTCCCGGCCTCCCGTGCCTTCCTCGCCCCGGCCGAGCCGGATGAAGGAGCCGAGTTCGAGGCCGCGGCCCACCTCCGCCAGCGCACGAGAGTTGACCACCGCGGCCCGCAGCTTGGCCAACTGGCCCTCGGGCAGGTCGGGGTGGGTGCGGTACAGCGTGTCCGTGACCACGAGGCCCAGCACGGAGTCCCCGAGGAACTCCAGGCGTTCGTTGGTCGGCAGACCGCCGTTCTCGTACGCGTAGGAACGGTGGGTCAGCGCACGCACCAGAAGGGCGGACTCGAGCTTGTAGCCGAGCCGCCCTTCCAGAAGCGTGTGGGACGAGGCTGTGTTGTCCGCCTTTTTCTTGGCGTTTGAATCCGCCTTGGCGTCAGACATCAGACCTCTCACCAGCCGCTCAGACCTCGAGGACCTGGCGCTTGTTGTAGGTGCCACAGGCAGGGCACGCGATGTGCTGCTGCTTGGGCTCGTGGCAGCGCTCGCACGCAACCAGGGTGGGGACCGCAGCCTTCCACTGCGACCGGCGGTGGCGCGTGTTGCTGCGCGACATCTTCCGCTTCGGAACAGCCACGGCTACTTCTCCTGCTTCTCGTCGACGCCAGGCTCGGCGCCGCTCAACTCGTCCTTCTCGCCATCTTCGAGTGAACCGGCGAGTCCCTGCAGTGCCGCCCAACGGATGTCGACGGCGTCATGGTGGTGGTCCGGGTCGTCCGCGAGCCGGGCTCCGCATTCGGAACACAGACCCGGGCAGTCGTCCTGGCACACCGGCTGCATCGGCAGTGCGAGCACCACCGCATCCCGCAGCAAGGGTTCGAGGTCGAACAAGCCGTCCTCGAGGAAGAGAGTCTCCTCGTCGTCCTCGGCGTCGTCGACCGGCTCCGCCTTGGGGCGGCCCCGGTCATCGGCGTCAGGGTACGAGAACATCTCCTGGAAGTCCGCTTCGAGCACCTGCTCAAGCGGCTCCAGACACCTTACGCACTCCCCTTCGGCCGATGCACGGGCGGTGCCTGTGACAAGCACCCCTTCCATGACCGACTCCAGACGGAGTTCGAGCTCCACCGGGGCGCCTTCCGGCACTCCGATGACACCCTGGATCCCGAGATCCCTGGGAGCGTCGATCGTGCGGGTCAGGCGCTGCAGCGCGCCAGGACGCCGCCCCAGCTCGTGTGTGTCGAACACGAGAGGATTGCGGTGGTCGAGGCGGGCGTTCAGAGCCATTCCTGCTTTCGATCTTCGAACTCTTGGGGACGCCGCCCTCGGTGTCCCTCGGGCAGCGCTGATCGCGGACGTACGCGCGACCGAAGAGCCAGGATACTGGACCTTTCGCTCTCGGCCCAATCCGGTGCGCGCCCGCGCCCCGGCGGGCGGAGCGCACCCCTCCTGACCGGGCGGTCAGTGCCCGCCGCGCCCCTGCTCGTACGCCCTGAGCTGCTCCGCGCTGATCATGCTGGTGTCGAAGAGGCTGACCTCGTCGAGGGGATGGTCCTGCTGGTCCATGCCGTGGGCCTGCTGTCCGTAGACCTGCCCGCCCTGGTCGTAGCCCTGCTGGTCGTAGCCCTGCTGCTGGTAGGCGGCGTACGGGTCGGCCTGCTGGTAGCCGTACGCGTCCTGCTGCTGGGCGTACTGCTGCTGGTAGCCGTACGGGTCGGCCTGCTGCTGGTAGCCGTACGCCTCCTGCTCCTGCCGGTCGTAGGACGGCTGGGCGGCCGGCTCCGGGGCCCGGGGGGCCTGCCCGGGTTCGTCGGCGAGCTCCGCGAGGCCGGCCAGGTAGTCGGCGTCGCTGGTGTGCGCGCCCGGCGTCCCGTCCTCCCCGAAGGCCGCGAGCGCGCCGAGGTCGTCGGTGGCGGTACGGCCCTGGAGCTTCTCCCGGCCGCGGCCGACGGCGTCCAGGGTCTTGGCGAGGACGGCCTCGAAGGCGCCGAGCTTGGCGTCGACGTACGCGTCGGCGTTGCGGCGCAGGGTCTCCGGGTCGTAGCTGCGCTCGGGGGCGTCCTCGTCCTCGTAGCCGTCCTCGTCGAGGCCCGGGCCGGTGCCGAGGAGCTTCTCGCGGCCGCGGCCGACGGAACCGATGGTCTTGGTGAGGACGACCTCGAAGTTGGCGAGCTGGGAGTCGACGTAGTCGTCGGCCTCCGCGCGGATCTCCTCGGCCTCCTTGCGGGACTCGCCCAGGATGCGGTCCGCCTCGTTCTGCGAGCGGCGGGCGACCTCGGTGTCGGAGATCAGCGAACCGCGCTCGGCGTGCGCGGTCTCGATGATCCGCTCGGCCTCCTGCCGGGCCCGCTCGACCATCTCCTCGCGGCCGCCGATCAGCTCCTGCGCCTGGGCGAGGGAGCCGGGCAGCGCCTCGCGCACCTCTTCCAGCATCGAGAGCAGTTCGGCGCGGTTGACCACGCACGACGCCGACATGGGCATGGAGCGGGCACCGCTGACCACCGCGACGATCTCATCGAGCTTCTTCTGCACGTCCACCGTGTGCTCGCCACTCTCTACAGCTGTGATGGAGACGGACGGGACGACTGTACGACCACGTCGGCACCGTCCGACACCGGGTGACGGACTGTCAGTCGCTCAGCCCTCGCGCAGGCGCTCCGTGAGGGCCTCCAGGACCACCGGCGGCACCAGGTGGGAGATGTCGCCGCCCCAGTTCGCGACTTCCTTCACCAGCGAGGAGGAGAGGAAGCTGTAGGTGGGGCTGGTCGGGATGAACAGGGTCTCGACGCCCGAGAGGCCGTTGTTCATCTGGGCCATCTGGAGTTCGTAGTCGAAGTCGCTGACCGCGCGCAGGCCCTTGACGATGGCCGGGATGTCCCGCTGCTTGCAGTAGTCGACGAGGAGGCCGTGATAGGCCTCGACCTGGACGTTGCCGAACTCGGCCGTCACCTCGCGGATCAGCTCGATCCGCTCGTCGACCGTGAACAGGCCCTTCTTCGACTGATTGATCATCACCACGACGTGCACGACGTCGTACAGCGCGGAGGCGCGGGCGATGATGTCGAGGTGTCCGTTGGTGATGGGGTCGAATGACCCCGGACAGACGGCGCGGCGCAACAGTGGTCCCTCGCTCTCCGGTCCGGTCATCGTGCGTCTTCGCACGTAGAGGCGGCGCGACCGTACCAAAAGGTGCCCTCGCCGTAGCGACGGGCCCTGAGGGCCTCGAAACCCTCGGGCCAGCCGAATTCACCGCCTCTGGTGCTGCGCTCCACGGTGACGAGCGCATCCTCCGCGAGCCAGCCCCCGGTGCGGAGTGTGAGCAGAATCTCCCGAAGATCGTCGTCCGCGACGACGTACGGCGGGTCGAGGAAGACCAGGTCGTACGGCTCCCCGGGCGCCGCCGTCCGGACGATCTGCTCGGTTTTGCCCGCTCTGACCTCGGCGCCGGGCAGGCCCAGCGCCCTCACGTTGTCGCGGATGACCCCGGCCGCGCGGGCGTCCGCCTCCACGAGCAGGGTGTGGCCGGCACCGCGGCTGAGCGCCTCCAGGCCGACGGCGCCCGAACCCGCGTACAGGTCGAGCACGCGCTCGCCCTCCAGCGGGCCGCCGAGCAGGGACTGCCAGGTGGAGAAGAGGCCCTCGCGCGCCCGGTCGGAGGTGGGTCGGGTGCCGGTGCCCGGCGGGACGGCCAGACGGCGTCCACCGGCCCGGCCGGCGATCACGCGGGTCATCGAAGCTCTCCTTCATGGATACCCCCGGCTCCGGCCTGGGGAGGAAACGGATCTTCTATGGAGCAGGACAGGGAAAGCCAGGCACTTCACAAGCTACCGTGATAATTTGTGAAGCATGACCAGCCATGTGAAGCGGGCATTCAAATACCGCTTCCGTCCGACGGATGCGCAGGCGGCTGAGCTGTCGCGCACGTTCGGGTGTGTGCGCAAGGTCTACAACATGGCGCTCGCGGCCCGTACCGAGGCGTGGGTGCGGCAAGAGCGGGTCAACTACAACCAGACCTCGGCAATGCTGACGCTCTGGAAGAAGTCCGAGGAGCTGGCCTTCCTCAACGAGGTGTCCAGCGTTCCGCTCCAGCAGGCCCTGCGGCACTTGCAGGTGGCGTTCACGAACTTCTTTGCCAAGCGGGCGAAGTACCCCCGCTTCAAGTCGCGGAAGAAGTCCCGCAAGTCCGCGGAGTACACCACCAGCGCGTTCCGTTTCCGTGACGGGAGGCTGACCCTGGCCAGGATGTCCGAGCCGCTGGACATCGTGTGGTCCCGGCCCCTGCCCGATGATGCGGCCCCGTCGACGGTGACCGTGTCGCAGGATTCGGCCGGCCGCTGGTTCGTGTCGCTCCTGGTCGAGGATCCGGCTGTGAAGCCGCTCCCCGCGATCGGCACGGCGGTCGGTATCGACGTCGGCCTGACTCACCTGCTGACCCTGTCCACTGGCGAGAAGATCACCAACCCGAGGCACGAGCGCCGCGACCGTGCCCGGCTCGCGCTCGCCCAGCGCAGCCTGGCGAAGAAAGCGAAGGGCGACGGAGCCAACCGGGCCAAGGCCCGGCGCAAGGTCGCCCGCATCCATGCCCGGATCACCGACCGCCGCCGTGACCACCTGCACAAGCTGACCACCCGACTCGTGCGTGAGAACCAAACGCTCGTGATCGAGGACCTGAGTGTCCGCAACCTGGTCAGGAACCGGAAGCTTGCCCGCGCCATCTCGGACGCGGCGTGGTCGGAGTTCCGGAGCATGCTGGAGTACAAAGCCGCCTGGTACGGACGGGAAGTGATTTCCGTGGACCGCTTCTTCCCCTCGTCCAGGCTGTGCTCCCACTGCGGCACCCTCCGAGGGAAGATGCCGCTCGACGTCCGCGAGTGGACGTGCGCCTGCGGAACGGTCCACGACCGTGACGTGAACGCCGCGAAGAACCTGCTGGCCGCCGGACTGGCGGTGTCTGCCTGTGGAGCCGGTGTAAGACCTCAACGGGAGTCCTCCCGGACGGGGCGGTCGGCGACGAAGCAGGAACCCCCACGGCGCGAGCCGTAGGAATCCCCTCTCTTTGGGAGGGGAGGAAGTCAAGAGGGTCCTTTGCGCTGGCCTGGGACAGCGAGCGGCTGGCTCGCGGGCGCTGGGCCGGGCTTGGGCACAGCCTGATGTGTGTCGGTTCCCCCCAGTCTCTCAGCCGGCGACCGCCCGCCGCCGCTCAGCCCTTGTCCAGGTACTGCTCCCGTTCCTCGTCCAGCAGGGCGTCCAGGGCGACGCGCAGGCCGGGCAGGCCCGTGAGGTCCGGGTCGGCGGCGACGACCGCGGTGGCCTCCTCGCGGGCCTCCGCGATGATCTCCTCGTCGTCGATGACGGCGAGCATGCGCAGCGAGGAGCGGACGCCGGACTGGGCCTGGCCGAGGACGTCGCCCTCGCGGCGCTGTTCGAGGTCGATGCGGGAGAGCTCGAAGCCGTCCAGGGTCGAGGCCACCGCGTTCAGCCGCTGGCGGGCCGGGCTCGCCTCCGGCATCTCGGAGACCAGCAGGCACAGCCCCGCCGCCGAGCCGCGGCCGACACGGCCGCGGAGCTGGTGGAGCTGGGAGACGCCGAAGCGGTCGGCGTCCATGATCACCATGGCGGTGGCGTTCGGTACGTTCACCCCGACCTCGATCACGGTCGTGGCGACCAGGACGTGCGTCTCGCCGGCGGCGAAGCGGCGCATGACGGCGTCCTTGTCGTCCGGGTGCATCCTGCCGTGCAGGACCTCGACCCGAAGGCCCTGGAGGGGGCCCTTGGCGAGCTGGTCGGCGACGTCCAGGACGGCCAGCGGCGGACGCTTCTCCGCCTCGTCCTCGGGGGACTTCTTCCGGGCGCCCTTCTTCGGGTCGTCCTCCTCGTCACCGATGCGGGGGCAGACGACGTACCCCTGATGGCCGTTCTCCACCTCCTCGCGCACGCGCTCCCACGCGCGCGTGAGGAAGTGCGGCTTGTCCGCGGCCGGGACGACGTGGCTGGCGATCGGGGAGCGTCCGGCGGGGAGCTGGTCGAGCACGGAGGTCTCCAGGTCGCCGAAGACCGTCATCGCGACCGTGCGCGGGATGGGCGTGGCGGTCATGACCAGGAGGTGCGGGGGCTGCTTGCCCTTGCCGCGCAGGGCGTCGCGCTGTTCCACGCCGAAGCGGTGCTGTTCGTCGACCACGACCAGGCCCAGATCGTGGAACTGCACCTTGTCCTCGATCAGGGCGTGGGTGCCGATCACGATCCCGGCCTCGCCGGTGACGAGGTCGAGCAGCGCCTGCCGGCGGGCGGCGGCGCCCATGGAGCCGGTGAGCAGCACGACCTTCGTCGCGTGCTCGGCCCCGCCGAGCATGCCGCCCTCGGCCAGCTCGCCCATCATCTCGGTGACCGACCGGTGGTGCTGCTGGGCGAGCACCTCGGTGGGCGCGAGCATCGCGGCCTGCCCGCCCGCATCGACGACGGCGAGCATGGCGCGCAGGGCCACCAGCGTCTTCCCCGACCCCACCTCTCCCTGGAGCAGCCGGTGCATCGGGTGTTCGGTGGCGAGGTCGTCGAAGATCTCCTTGGAGACCTTCTGCTGGCCCTCGGTGAGGGTGAAGGGCAGTCTGGCGTCGAAGGCGGTCAGCAGGCCGTCGGGGGCGGGGGTGCGGGCGACGGCCGGGAGCTGGCCGTCGGCGTGGCGGCGGCGGGCCAGGGCGACCTGGAGGACGAAGGCCTCGTCCCACTTGAGACGGGCGCGGGCGTCGTGGATGTCCGCCTTGGTGTGCGGGCGGTGGATCTTGAGGAGGGCCTCGGGGAGGGTGACGAGACCGCGGCCGTCCCGCAGCGGGTCCGGGAGCGGATCGACGGCCTCCTGCGCGCTCGGCAGCACCGTCTGCACGGACTTGGCGATCTTCCAGGACTCCAGCTTGGCGGTGGCCGGGTAGATCGGGATGAGGGCGCCCGCCCAGCTGTCGACGCTCTCCGCCGCCTCGTCGCCCTCGCCGCGCAGCAGTTCGTAGGCCGGGTGGGCGAGCTGGAGGCGGCGGTTGAAGACGGAGACCTTGCCGGAGAACATCGCGCGGGTGCCGGGCAGCAGGTCCTTGTGGGGCTTGTGCACGCCGTTGCCGAAGAAGACGAGCTGGACCCGGCCGCTGCCGTCCGTGATGGTCACCTCCAGGCGCTGGCCCTTGCCGCGGGGCGCCTTGGAGGAGGCGAAGGTGTGCAGCCGGGCGTCGGCGACCTGGGCCACCACCGTCACGTGCTCGTCCATCGGCAGGTCGGCGAGGTGGGTGAGCTGTCCGCGCTCCTCGTATCTGCGCGGGTAGTGGTGCAGCAGGTCGCCGACCGTGTGCAGGCCGAGGTGCTCGGCCATCACCTTCGCGGTGGCGGGACCGAGCGCCTTCTTCAGTGGTTCTTCGAGCACGGGCACGAGATCCATTGCACACCACGACACTGACAATGCCGTATACGTCCTGGAAATCCGCTGGTCAGACGGCTGGTTCCGGGCCTAGGATGGCGCGCTCCGGCCCTCTTCGCGGTCACCTCCCCCGGGACCGCCCGACCCCGCGCCGTCGCCCGTCCCCCCCACCGACCGGCGCAGCGACGATGGACTCCCAGACCTCACAGCCGTCCCAGGCATCCCCGTCACCTCATACGTTCCAGGTCGACCTGCGCGGTCTGGTCGACCTCCTCTCCCACCACCTCTACTCCAGCCCCAAGGTCTACCTGCGCGAGCTGCTGCAGAACGCCGTCGACGCGATCACCGCGCGGCACGCCGAGGAGCCGGACGCCCCGGCCACGGTGCGGCTGCACGCGGAGGGCGGGACGCTGCGGGTGGAGGACTCCGGTGTCGGGCTCACCGAGTCCGACGTGCACAGTCTGCTGGCGACCATCGGCCGCAGCTCCAAGCGGAACGACGGCCTGGAGTCGGCGCGTTCGGACTTCCTCGGGCAGTTCGGCATCGGACTGCTGGCGTGTTTCGTCGTCGCCGAGCGGATCCGGGTGGTCAGCCGCAGCGCCCGGACGCCCGACGCGGCGCCGGTCGAGTGGACCGCGGCCGACGACGGCTCGTACACGGTGCGCACCCTGCCGCACGAGGCGCGCCCCGAGCCGGGCACCACCGTCCACCTGGTGGCGCGGGCCGGGGCCGGCGAGTGGCTGAGCCGGGAACGGGTCCTGGCGCTGGCGCGCGACTTCGGGGCGCTGCTGCCGTACGACGTACGGGTCGGCGACGAGGCGGTCGCGGACCTGCCCGCGCCGTGGGACCGGCCCCACCCGAGCCCCTCCGCCCGGCGGGTCGCCCTGGCCCGGCACTGCCGGGAGCTGTTCGGGTTCACCCCGCTGGACTCGATCGGCCTGGACGTGCCGCTCGCCGGGATCCGCGGGGTGGCCTACGTGCTGCCGACGGCGGTCAGTCCCGCCCAGCGCGCGAGCCACCGCGTGCACCTGAAGGGCATGCTGCTCACCGAGCGGGCCGAGCAGCTCCTGCCCGACTGGGCGTTCTTCGTGCGCTGCGTCCTCGACACGGACAGCCTGCGGCCCACCGCGTCCCGCGAGTCGCTGTACGAGGACGAGACCCTGGCCGCCGTACGGGAGGCGCTGGGCGAGCGCATCCGGTCCTGGCTGACGGGGCTCGCGGCGGGTGATCCGGAACGGCTGGCCGCCTTCCTGTCCGTGCACCACCTGGGCGTGAAGTCGCTGGCGCGGCACGACGCGGAGATGCTGCGCACGATGCTGCCGTGGCTGCCCTTCGAGACGACCGACGGACGGCTGTCCCTGGAGGAGTTCGCGCAGCGCCACCCGGTGGTGCACTTCACCCGGACCGTGGAGGAGTACCGGCAGGTCGCGCCGATCGCCTCCGCGCAGGGTGTCGGGGTCGTCAACGGCGGCTACACGTACGACAGCGAGCTGATCGAGGCCCTGCCCGCCGTGCGCCCGGGCACGGCCGTCTCGGAGCTGGACGCGGACACCGTGACGGCCCACCTGGACACCGTCGACCCGGCCGAGGAACTGGCGCTGGCCGGCTTCCTCGCCGCCGCGCGGGCCCGGCTCGACCCGCTGAACTGCGACGTGGTGCTGCGCGCCTTCCACCCCCTGTCGGTGCCCGCCCTGCACCTGGACGACCGGGCGGCCCGCCACGAACAGGCCCGGGCGGAGGCCGAGGAGCAGGCCGACGACCTGTGGGCGGGCATCCTCGGCTCGCTGCGCGGCAGCGCCCCCCGCGCGCGTCTGGTCCTCAACCACCTCAACCCGCTGATCCGCAGGATCAGTTCGCTCGGCGATCCGGACCTCATAGGAACCGCCACGGAGTCCCTGTACGGGCAGGCCCTGCTGATGGCCCAGCGCCCGCTGCGCCCCGCGGACTCGGCGCTCCTGAACCGCGCCTTCATCGGCCTCCTGGAATGGGCCACCCACACCGACCCCGGGAAGGACGACCGCCGATGACCCCGGCCATGGACTTCGACACGCTGCGCCGGGCGATGGCGGACAACTACGAGCAGCCCGAGGGGCCCGGCCGCAACGCGCGCGCGGAGCAACTGCTCGTGGAGGCCGAGGGGCTGGACGTCCCGCTCGCCGTCATCGAGGCGCTCGGGCACCAGCTCAAGGTCTACAACTACAGCTCCGAGAAGGACAAGATGTTCGTCCCCTTCGCGCGCCTGCTGCGCATGTGGGACGAACACCCCGAGGACTTCGACGAGTTCGAGATCCACTCACTGCACTGGGTCTTCAAGTGGATGTCGTCGGGCATGCTCGACCAGCCGCACGTCCCGCTCGCCTCCATAGAGAAGTGGCTCGGCGAGATGGAGCGGCGCTACCGTCTCGCCGGTCATTCCGAACGGGCCGTGCGCAGCGCCGAGTTCAGCGTCGCCGCCCATCTGGGCGATCTGGAGCGCGCCGAGCGGGCGTACGGCGCCTGGCTGGCGGCGGACCGTGACGCGATGGCCGACTGCCACGCGTGCGAGCTGCACGGACAGGGCTGGTGGCGCGCGGTGCGCGGCGCGGACGGGGAGGCGCTGGAGCTGTGGGAGCCGGTGCTCCGGGGCGAGTACGCCTGCGCCCACGAGCCGCACACCGTCCTCGCCTCCTCCCTGCTGCCGCTGCTGCGCCTCGGGCGCGTCGAGGAGGCGCGCGCCCACCATCTGCGGGGCTTCCGGCTGGTGCGGGCCATGGAGAGCATGCGGGGCGCGTACGCGGACCACGTGGAGTTCTGCGCCCTGACCGGCAACGAGGCGCGCGCCCTGGAACTGCTCGCGGAGCGTCCGGCCTACTTCACGGACTCCGGGGACCCGCGCAGCAAGCTGGACTTCCTGTCGGTCGTGGCGCTCACGACGGACCGGCTGACCGCGCTCGGGCTCGGCGGACAGCCGGTTCCCGGGCCCGCCGGGCGCGCGTGGACGGCGGCGGAACTCGCCGCCCACGCGCGCGGGGAGGCGCTCGCGCTGGCCGCGCGGTTCGACGACCGCAACGGCACGTCGTACATCGGTGAGCGGACCCTCGCGCGCATGGACCAGCCGGTGCTGGTCGCCCGGCTGCCGCTGGGCGTCCGCTCCGCGGCCCCGGCGCGCGCGGCGTCCCGGCCGTCGGTGCCGGTGCCCGCGCCCCCGGGGCGGACGGTGGACGGGGCCGCCGCCGAACCGGGCCTGGACGCGCTGCTCGCCGAGGCCCGGCGGCTCTCGGCGCTGCGGGACCCGGACGCGGTCGAGGCGTGGGCCGCGGTCTCGCGCGCCGCCGAGGGCCACGAACTCACGCTCCGCGACCGCGCGGAGATCGCCGATCACGCGGCGATGGGCCTCGGGCCGCGGGGCGCCGCGCCCTTCCTCCAGGCCGCCGTGCTGTACGGCGAGGCGGGCGACCCCGGTGAGGCGCTGGCGGCCCGTTCCCGCGCCGCGTACGTCCAGGCCCTGTCGGGCGGGTCCGTGGAGGCCCTGGAGGCCGTCGCGGAGCTGCGCGCGCAGGTGCTCGCCCTCTTCTCGGAGGGCGGGACGCAGGCCTCGCAGACGGCGTCCGTCCTGGTGAGCCGGGCCCGGACGCTGATGCACCGGGTGGACGAGCTGGAGACGGCCGCGGTGAACGGGCGGCCGCTCGCCGACACCGGCTCCGAGGGCGATGTCACGGTCGCCGCCGAGGAGGCCGCGCGGGAGCTGCTGGCCCTCGCCGGGCCGCACGCCGGGGACGACGTGGGACTCGCGTCACGGGCCGCCGAGGCGTACGCGATGCTCGGGGAGCTCGCCGCGCGCGCCGACGACGCCGAAGGGGCCGCCGCACTGCTGCGGCACGCCGTGGACGGGTACGTCGCGGCGGGGCTGCCGTGGTTCGCCGTCGAGTACGACTCCCGGCTCGCCGGGATCGCGACGCATCTCGGCGACATGGAGGAGGCCGAACGGGCGACACGGGCCGCGCTGGAACACGGGGGCTCCCACCTGGAGCCGGCCGGGCACGCCCAGCTCCACCTCCAGCTGGCCGACGCGCTCGACGCCACCGGGCGGACCGGCCTCGCCGCGGAGCACGCCCTGGAGGCCGCGCACTGGGCCGACGAGGCGGGCGAGGCCGCCACGTTCGGGGCCTGGGCACGCCACCACCTCGGTGGTTTCCTGCTCCGCCTGGGGCGGTGGGCGGAGGCCGCCGAGATCCTGGAGTCGGCGCTGCCCGACCTGACCGCCGAGACGCACGGCGAGGGCGCGATCGTGCAGACGCGCTGGTGGCTCGGCGACTGCCTCACCGAGCTCGGCGAGCACCGCGAGGCCGCCGGGCACTGGCTGCGCGCCGCCGACGTCGCCCGGCACTGGCCCGAGCAGCGCGACCACGCGATGCTCGCGAACCTCGCGGCCGAGGCCCTCGGGCACGCCGGGATGACCGACCGGGCCGATCAGGCGTACGCGCGCGCGTGCGACCTGTGGCGCGAGCTGGGCGACGTCCCCGGGGCCGTCCGCGCGCTGCGGGCACGCGCGTGGGGCGCGGCCCGGCGGGACGGAGGACTCGACGAGGCGCGGAGGCTGATGGCGGAGGCGGTCGAGGAGTGCGGGGCGGCGGGGGCCGGCACCGGAGCCGGCCCTGTGGACGAGGAGGCGGACGCGGGGCGCCGTGTCGTCGCCGAACTCGGGCACACCCACCGTCAGTTCGGGGACCTGCTGGCCCGCTCCGTGGCGGACGACGCGGAAGAGGCCGTCGTGCGGGAGGTGTTCGAGGAGGCCCTCGGACACGTGGTCCGGGCGATCACCGTGTTCGCCTCCCTCGGCGACCCCCTGCTCGGTGCCCGGACGGGCGCCGAACTGGCGGCCGGCCTGCTGGAGGCCGACCTGGGACGGCACGGGACCGCCTCGGCACGCGCGCGCTCGGTCCTCGCCGTGTGCGACCGGCTGGACGGGGAGACCGCCGGGGCCCGGCGGGCCGGGGCCGAGAGGATCCTCGAACTCGTGGAGGAGGCGGGCTAGTGCCGCGGCACTAGGACCCGTCAGCCGTCCGGCCGGGGGTGGTGTCGGGGGCGTCGCCGGTGCGGATCGTCTCGGCCGCGCGGCGCAGTTCGTCGAGGACTGTCCGTACGGCTCTGCGGGCCGCGCGTTCGGGGCGGTGGAGCACGTCGATGCGGCGCACCGCGTGGACCCCCGTGAGGGGTCTGAGGACCAGGGCGGGATGCGGGCGCGTGGTCCAGCGGGGCATCAGGGCGAGACCGCCTCCCGCGGCGACGGTCTCCGCGACCACCGCGAACTCGTTGATGCGGTGGACGATGTCGAGCCGCCGGTTCGCGGCGGCCGCGATGGCCTCGACCGTGGCCAGCAGCGGGAAACCGTCGTGCACCGTGATCCAGGGCAGGCCCGCGACGTCGCCCGGGGTCAGGCTCTCCTCGCGGGCCAGCGGATGGCCGGCCGGCAGGGCGACGTCGAGGGGTTCGCTCAGCAGCGTGGTCGCGGTGACCGTGCGCGGCCAGGGCGGTGTGTGCGCGAGGTGGTGGGCGACGACGAGGTCGTAGTCCCGGGTCAGCCGGGGGAAGTGGTCCTGCGCCACGTCCTCGTCGGCGAGCGAGAGCCGCGGCGCCGTCCGGGGCCGGTCGCGCAGCAGGACCGGGAAGAACGTGGCGGCCGCGCTGTGGAAGGCGGCCACCGACACCTCTCCGGCCGGCTCGTCGACGAAGTCGTCCACGCAGGTCCGTGCCCGGGCGAGGGCGCCCTCCACCTCGATCGCCGCTCCGGCCAGCACCCGCCCGGCGTCCGTCAGCACCAGCCGTCGTCCGTCGCGTTCGGTGAGCGGGACCGGGATCGAGCGTTGCAGCAGGCGCAGGTGCTGCGAGATCGCCGAGGGGGTCATCAGCAGCGCCTCCGCCACGGCGGTGACGCTTCCCAGCTCGCCCAGTTCACGCAGGATCCGCAGCTGCCGCTCGTTCACCCGTTCATTGTAGTGATGCTTAAAAGACACTGAAGAAGCTCGCTCTGGGCTTCAGGGTCGGCGTACGGGAGCGTGTGGGCGTGTCCCGAGTCCGCAGCACCGACGCGGTGCTCCTCCTTGTCGCCGTCGTCTGGGGTTCCAGTTATCTGGCCGCCAAGACCGCCACTTCGGCGCTCCCCGTCCTGCTCGTCCTGTTCGCGCGGTACGCCGTCTCGGCGGCCGCCTGCGTGACGCTCGTCGCCGCCCGGCGCCGGACGAGGCGCTGCACGCGCGACGAGCTCCGCGTCGGGGCGGTGCTGGGGGTCACCCAGGCCGCCGTCCTGGCGCTGGAGACGTACGGCGTCGCCCACACCAGCGCCGCCAACGCGGGCCTGCTGATCAGCCTCACCATCGTGCTCACCCCGCTGCTGGACCGCCGGTCCGGGACGGCGGGGCTGCCGCTCCGCTACTTCGCCGCGACGGGCCTGTGCCTGCTGGCCGTCGGGCTCCTGGTGTCCGGCAGCGGCTTCCGCTCGCCCCGCGGCGGCGACCTGCTGATCCTCGCCGCCGCGCTGGTCCGCGCCGCCCACGTGGCGCTCGTGGGACGGCTCACCGCCCGCCACCGGGTACGGCCGCTGCACGTCACGACCGTCCAGACGGTCGTCGGCACCGCCCTGTTCGTGGTGCCCGTCGCCGGCTCCCTGCCCGCTCTCGGCGGCGTCGACGCGGCGGGCTGGGCCCAGCTCCTCCATCTCGCCCTGCTGTGCAGCGTGTTCGCGTTCCTGGCGCAGACCTGGGCGGTGCAGCGCAGTTCCGCCAGCCGGGCCAGTCTGCTGCTGGGCACCGAGCCGGTCTGGGCCGTCGTGGTCGGCATCGGGCTCGGCGGCGAACACCTCACGGTCCTCACCGCGCTCGGTGCCGTGCTCATGGTCGCCGGGACCTACTGGGGGCAGGCCGTCGAGCGCGCCCACCGGACGGCCGGGATCCCGGAGGTCCCCCGGCGCGCCGAGGTGCCCGCGGGGGCCTGAACGCCGGTGCGGGGTCCGCTACTCGACGCCGATCAGCAGCAGCGCGCCCTGGCGCCCGCCCCGGTACACCACGGTGTCCACCGCGAGGTACGACTCCCGCACCCGTGACTCCAGGTGCGCGGCGATGGTCTCGGGGGCCTCGTCGCCCAGCACGAGGGTGACCATCTCGCCGCCCGCCGCGAGCATGCGGTCGAGGACGGTCTCCGCCGTGGCGGTGACGTCGGCGCCGATGACGGCGACGTCACCGTCGACGAGACCGAGGACGTCTCCGGCCTGGCAGATGCCGGCCATGGTCCAGGACTGCCGCTCGGCGACGGTGACCTCGGCGTAGCGGGTGGCGCCCGCGGCCGAGGTCATGGCGACGACGTCCTCGTCGAAGCGGCGCTCCGGTTCGTGCACGGCCAGCGCCGCGATGCCCTGCACCGCGGAGCGGGTCGGGATGAGAGCGACCCGGACGCCCTCGGCGCGGGCCTGTTCGGCGGCCGCTCCGGCCGTGTGCCGCAGGTCGGCGTCGTTGGGCAGCAGGACCACCTCGCGCGCGTGGGCCCGTCGTACGGCCTCCACGAGTTCCCCGCTGGCGAGCGGTTCCCCCGGCCGCGCGAGCACGGTGGTCGCCCCGGCCTCCGTGTAGAGCCCGGCCAGACCCTCGCCGGGCACGACGGCCACGACGGCTCGCTGCGCCCGCTCACGGTTCGGACGCCCCGCCGCGGCTCCGGCGTGCGCGTCGTCGAGCCCGAAGTGGGTGATCCGGATGCGGTGCGGGCGCCCCGCCTCGACGCCCGCCTCGACGGCCGCGCCCGCGTCGTCCACGTGCACGTGGACGTTCCACAGGCCGTCGCCGCCGACCACGACGAGCGAGTCGCCGAGGCCGTCGAGCCGTTCCCGCAGACGGTCGACGGCGGCGTCCTCCGCCTCCAGGAGGTAGATCACCTCGAAGGCGGGACCGCCGCCCTCCGCGGTCCCGTCCCCGCAGCCGCCCGCCACGTGGGCTCCGGATGTCCCGGCGGGGGCGTCCGGTGCGCCCGCCGTGGCGGGAACGGCCCCCTCCGCCGTCCCGTGGGGTCCGGCGGGGGCCGCGAACGGCCTCGGCGCCTGTCCCGTGAACGTCTCCACCAGTGCCGCGAGGACCGTCAGCAGTCCTCGTCCGCCCGCGTCGACCACCCCGGCGTGCTCCAGGACGGCGAGCTGTCCGGTGGTCGCGGCGAGCGCGGTGCCCGCGCCCTCGTAGGCCGCGAGCGCGACCGTGCCGCAGTCCCCCTCGACACCGCAGGCCGCGTCGGCGGCGGCCGACGCGACGGTGAGGACCGTGCCCTCGACGGGGTGCGCGACGGCCCCGCGGGCGGAGTCGGCCGCGTTGCGCAGGGCGAGGCACAGGCCCCGGCCGTCGGCGTGAGCGGTCCCGCCGTCGGCCGTGAGCACCTGGGCCATGCCCCGCAGGAGCTGCGCGAGGATGGTTCCGGAGTTGCCCCGGGCCCCGATCAGGGCCCCGTGCGCCATGGCCCTGATGGCGTCGGAGAGAGGGACGTCACTCCCACCGGGGCCCCCGGCCCCCGCGGTCTCCCCGGGCGTCCCGGTTCCACCGACGGCGTCGGCCGCCGCGGTCGCCCCCGCCTCCGCCTCTGCCTCCGGGGTCACCGCCTCGTGTCCCGCGAACACCGCCTCGACCGCCGCCGTGGCCGACTCCACCGTCAGGTACAGGTTCGTCCCCGTGTCCCCGTCGGCGACCGGGTAGACGTTGATCGCGTCGATCTCCTCGCGCGCACGGCCCAGGGCCCGGAGCGCGAGCCCGCACCAGGTGCGCACCGCGAGAGCATCGAATGTCTGCGGCACCTGCGGCACCTGCGCCTCCTTGAGCTGCTGGACGTGGGACGCAGCGTAGACCCAGGACGGGTTACTGCCGGTAGAGGGCCCCGGGGCCGGGGAGGGCGGAGTGACAACCGGCAGATCATGGTAGTTTCGTTCTCCGGACGCAGTCGTTGTATGCTGCTCCAGTTGCCCGATCCGATCGGGCCGTCCCCCTGGCACCGCCACTCAGATCCTAGATCTTGATCCTCGGCATGCCGGGATCAACCGTAAGTGCATCTGAAGTCTTTGGAGTGACCCGTGGCTGCCAACTGCGACGTCTGCGGCAAGGGGCCGGGCTTCGGCAACAACATCTCGCACTCGCACCGCCGTACACCGCGTCGCTGGAACCCCAACATCCAGCGCGTCCGTACCGTGGTGGGCGGGACGCCGAAGCGCGTGAACGCTTGCACCTCGTGCATCAAGGCCGGCAAGGTCACGCGCTGACAACCGCCAGCGCGCGGCCACTGCTGGTTCGCTTGCACTGAACCCGTCCACCTCACGGTGGGCGGGTTCTTTGCTGCCCTCGCGCCCGCCGCCCCGCGCCCACGGGGCGCCCCCGGCGTCCGGGGTGCGCACCCCGGACGCCGGAAGCCTCAGGACTCGATGTCCCCGAAGTGGTCCCAGCCGCCCTTGACCGTCCACGGGGCGCCGTCCACGGTCACCCGGGGCAGCGCCGACGGGTTGAGGACCTCGCCGATCACCTTCCAGCGCGCGGGCAGCTTCACGTCCGGCGGGAACGTGGCGACGATCGCGTGGTCCTCGCCGCCGGTGAGCACCCACTGCATGGGGTCGATGCCGACGGCCTGGCCGATGTCGTTCATCTGCGAGGGGATGTCGATGTCCCCGGAGCGGATGTCGATCCGTACCTTGCTCGCCTCGGCGATGTGCCCGAGGTCGGCGATCAGACCGTCGCTGACGTCCGTCATCGAGGTCGCGCCGAGTCCGGCCGCGGCCGGACCCGCGTGGTACGGCGGTTCGGGCCGGCGGTGGGCCTCGACGAAGGCGCGCGGCGACCGGAAACCCCGGGAGAGCACCGCGAAGCCCGCCGCGGACCAGCCCAGCCAGCCCGTCACGGCGACGACGTCACCGGGCTGCGCGCCACCCCGGGTGACCGGTTCGTGGTTGCGCAGATCGCCGAGCGCGGTGATCGAGACGGTGATGGTCTCGCCCCGTACGACGTCCCCGCCGACCACGGCCGCGCCCGCGACCTGGCACTCGTCGCGCAGCCCGTCCATCAGCTCCGAGGGCCAGGTGGCCGGAAGTTCGGCGGGCACGACCAGACCGAGCAGCAGCGCGGTCGGCACCGCGCCCATCGCGGCGATGTCCGCGAGGTTCTGCGCGGCGGCCTTGCGGCCGACGTCGTACGCCGTGGACCAGTCGCGGCGGAAATGACGTCCTTCGAGGAGGATGTCGGTGCTCGCCACGACCCTGCGGTCCGGCGCTGCCACCACCGCGGCGTCGTCGCCGGGGCCGACCCGGACCGCCGGGGTGGTGGTGAGGCGCGAGGTGAGCTCTCGGATGAGCCCGAACTCCCCCAGCTCGCCCACGGTGCCCTTCATGATCGTCGTGCTCCCTTAGTCGCTGCTCGTGCCCGGTCGCGAGCCGTCTGAGTACTCGGTACGGTCGAACTGACCGTCAACTTGCGCAGTCCCTCCACCCCGGCGCGCGAGCCCCAGTCACCGCGGGTCTCCCCGCGGCGAGCGGCAACGCGATACCGTGGCGTTCCTTTTCCCCACATGATCCTCGTGGCCGCCCTGGAGGTTCCGTGGTACAGGCGTACATCCTGATCCAGACGGAGGTCGGCAAGGCGTCGACCGTCGCCGAGACGATCGGCAAGATCCCGGGGGTGATCCAGGCCGAGGACGTGACCGGACCGTACGACGTGATCGTGCGCGCCCAGGCCGACACCGTCGACGAACTCGGCCGCATGGTGGTGGCCAAGGTCCAGCAGGTGGACGGCATCACCCGCACCCTGACCTGTCCGGTCGTGCACCTGTAGCCCCCGTCTACCCTTGGCCGGTGAACTTCTTCCGTCACCGGCACACCGCTTCCCCCGGGCTGCCCGCTCTCGCGGCTCTGATCGCGATCGCGGGCTGCTCCTCAGCAGACGACAGCGCGTCCGCCGCGGTTCCGAGCCCGGACACGAAGGTCACCGAGCTGTGCCGGAACCTGGACAAGGCACTGCCGCGGACCGTGGACGGCCGGCGCCGTCAGGACCCGCAGCCCCGGTCCGCGCTGACCGCGGGCTGGGGAAGCCCGGCGATCATACTGCGCTGCGGTGTCGAACGGCCGCCCAAGATGACCGACCCGAAGGTGGCCACGGGCGACGACCCGAAGGCGATCGGCGGCGGAGCGAACGGCGTCGACTGGCTGATGGAGCAGCAGGACGACGGGACGACCCGCCTCACCACCGCGTCACGTCTGGCGTACGTCCAGGTCGCCGTGCCCCGGGGCGCCGACGTCTCCGGCGTGCTCGTCGATCTGGCCCCCTCCGTCAAGAAGGCGATCCCCAAGGGGATCGCCGACTGACACGCGGGTCCCGCGGGACGCTCAGCGCAGCCCGGTGGACCGTCGCAGCGCCGCCTGGATCAGGCGGTCGACGAGCTCCGCGTAGCCCACGCCCGTCTCCCGCCACATCCGCGGGTACATGGAGATCGGCGTGAAGCCCGGCATCGTGTTGATCTCGTTGATCACGAACTCGCCGTCCTCGGTGAGGAAGAAGTCGGCGCGGACCAGTCCCTCGCAGGAGGCCGCCTCGAAGGCGTCGACGGCCAGGCGGCGGACCTCGGCGGTCTGCTCCTCGGTGAGCGGCGCCGGCACGATCCCGTCGGCGGCGTCGATGTACTTGGCCTCGAAGTCGTAGAACGCGTGCGACTGCACGGGCGGGATCTCCGCGGGGACCGAGGCGCGCGGCCCGTCCTCGAACTCCAGGACCCCGCACTCGATCTCGCGGCCGCGCAGCAGCGCCTCCACGATGATCTTCGGGTCGTGGCGCTGGGCCTCCTCGATCGCCTCGTCGAGGCCCGAGAGGTCGTCGACCTTCGTGATGCCGAACGACGAACCCGCGCGGGCGGGCTTCACGAAGAGCGGCCAGCCGTGCTCACCGGCGAAGTCGACGATCTTCTTGCGGGCGGCGGACTGGTCCTGCTGCCACTCGCGCGGCCGGATCACCACGTACGGGCCCACCTTCAGGCCGAACGAGGTGAACACCCGCTTCATGTAGTCCTTGTCCTGGCCGACGGCCGAGGCGAGGACGCCCGAGCCGACGTAGGGGACCCCGGACAGCTCCAGGAGACCCTGGAGGGTGCCGTCCTCGCCGTACGGGCCGTGCAGCATCGGGAAGACGACGTCGACCTCGCCGAGCGCCTTGGGGACCGACCCGGGCTCGTTGTAGACGACTTCACGGTTGGCGGGGTCGACGGGGAGCACCACGCCGCCCTCGCCGGACTCGGCGAGCTGCTCGACGCTGGGCTGCTTGCGGTCGACGATCGCCATGCGTTCCGGCTCGTCCGCGGTGAGCGCCCAGCGGCCGTCCTGGGTGATGCCGATCGGCAGTACGTCGTACTTCGTACGGTCGATGGCGCTCAGGACGGCGCCGGCGGTGACCACGGAGATCCCGTGTTCGGAGCTGCGGCCGCCGAAGACGACGGCCACACGCGGCTTGCGAGGCGCCTGCTCAGGGCTCTGGGGGAGGTTCTCGGTGCTCATATCGGGTTGAGAGTACCCGGTGGTACGGCGGTGAGTCAGCGCCCCACGGCCGCCGTTGCTCAGCGTCGTGCCCACCGTCGCTGAGCGTCGCCCACCTGGCGGTTCGGCGGGGCCGGCTCAGCGGCGTTCGGGCTTCGCGCTGCGTCCCATCAGCTCCTTGAGGGCGACCACCGGCGGCTTGCCCTCGTGGACGATGCTGACGACCGTCTCCGTGATCGGCATGTCGACGCCGTGCCGGCGCGCCAGATCCAGCACCGACTCACAGGACTTGACCCCCTCGGCGGTCTGCCGGGTGACCGCGATGGTCTCCTGGAGGGTCATGCCCCGGCCGAGGTTGATGCCGAAGGTGTGGTTGCGGGACAGCGGCGAGGAGCAGGTCGCGGCGAGGTCGCCGAGGCCCGCGAGGCCGGAGAACGTCATCGGGTCCGCGCCCATGACGAGTCCGAGCCGGGTGGTCTCGGCCAGGCCGCGGGTGATCAGCGAGCCCTTGGCGTTGTCGCCCAGGCCCATGCCGTCGGCGATGCCGACGGCGAGACCGATCACGTTCTTCACGGCGCCGCCGAGCTCACAGCCCACCACGTCGGTGTTCGTGTACGGACGGAAGTACGGCGTGTGGCAGGCGGTCTGGAGGCGCCGGGCCACCGCCTCGTCACGGCAGGCCACGACGCCCGCGGCGGGCATCCGCTGGGCGACCTCCTTGGCGAGGTTGGGCCCCGTGACGACGGCGACACGGTCCGCGGAGACCTTGGCGACCTCCTCGATGACCTCGCTCATCCGCTTCACCGTGCCGAGTTCGACACCCTTCATGAGCGAGACGAGCACGGTGCCGGGAGCCAGCAGCGGCACCCATTCCGCGAGGTTGCCGCGCAGTGTCTGGGAGGGGACGGCGAGGACGGTGAAGTCCGCGTCGCGCGCGGCCTCGGCGGGGTCGGCGGTGGCCCGCAGGTTCTCGGGGAGTTCGATCCCCGGGAGGTAGTCCGGGTTCATCCGTGTGGAGTTGACCGCGTCGGCGAGCTGGGGCCGGCGCGCCCACAGGGTGACGTCGCACCCCGCGTCGGCGAGCACCATGCCGAAGGCCGTGCCCCACGATCCGGTCCCGAAGACTGCCGCCCTGACCGGCTTGCTCACGTGCCCTGCCCCTCTTCCTGCTGTGCCTTCGACTTGGCCGCGGCCTTGCGGCGCTGCGCGATGCGCACCTCGCGCGGGTCGTACACCTTCTCGGGCGCCTTCTCGCCGCGGATCAGCTCGAGCTGCGCGGTGACGGCCGCCATGATGACCTCGGTGACCTCCTTCAGGAGGTCCGGGCTCATCTCCCGGTCGTAGTAGCGCGAGAGGTCCACCGGCGGGCCCGCGAGCACGCGGTGGGTCTTGCGCGGGAGGATGTCGGGCTTCTTCGCGTACGGGGGCAGCAGTTCGTTGGCGCCCCACTGGGCGACCGGGATCACCGGGCACCTCGTCTGGAGGGCGACCCTCGCCGCACCGGTCTTGCCGGTCATCGGCCAGCCGTCGGGGTCACGGGTGAGCGTGCCCTCGGGGTAGAACGCCACGCACTCGCCGCGTTCCACGGCGTCGATCGCGGCGCGGAAGGCGCTGAGGGCGTCGGTGCTCTCGCGGTAGACGGGGATCTGTCCGGTGCCGCGCATCGCGGCGCCGACGAATCCCTTCTTGAAAAGCCCGGCCTTCGCCAGGAAGCGCGGAACACGTCCGGTGTTGTACTGGTAGTGCGCATACGCGAACGGGTCCACATGAGAATTGTGGTTCACCGCGGTGATGAATCCGCCCTCGGCCGGAATGTTCTCCATCCCGCGCCAGTCCCGCTTGATCAGAACCATGAGCGGCGGTTTGACGAGAACCGCTGCGAAGCGGTACCAGAAGCCGATTCTGCGGCGGGGCACGCGGGCACCTTCCTCTAGAGCCTGGGGGGCCGCACAAGTGTCGCTCCAGGCCGCCTGTCTGTCGAGGACACCGTACGCCCCGACACCCTGACCGCCAGGGAGACCAGGTCACAATAAGGCGTGACTGGAGAGGGTGGAGAGCTCGTGCGGTGGACCTTGGTCATACCCCTCAAACCCTTGGCGCGCGCCAAGAGCAGGCTGGCGGACACCGCTTCCGACGCACTGCGTCCCGGGCTCGCCCTCGCGTTCGCGCAGGACACCGTGGCGGCGGCGCTGGCCTGCGCCGCCGTCCGGGATGTGGTGGTCGTCACGGGTGACGCCCTGGCCGCGGTGGAGCTGGCCGCGCTCGGCGCGCACATCGTCGCGGACGAGCCGGGCGGGGGTCTCAACGCGGCGCTGGCGCACGGCGCGCGGGTCGTGCGGGCCCGGGATCCCGAAAGCGCCGTCGCGGCGCTGAACGCCGACCTGCCCGCGCTGCGGCCTTTGGAATTGGGCCGGGTACTGGCCGCCGCCGGTGAATTCCCCCGTGCTTTTCTGGCCGATGCGGCCGCAATCGGCACCACGCTCCTGGCCGCTTCCCCCGGCCGGGAATTGCTCCCCGCTTTCGGCGGTGATTCCCGGGCCCGCCACCGCGCCTCGGGGGCCGCGGAACTCTGCCCCGACGCGGTGGACTCCGTACGCCAGGACGTGGACACCCGGGAGGACCTGCGGGCGGCGCTGGCGCTCGGCGTGGGACATCGCACGGCGGCCGCGGCGGCACGGCTGCTGATTCCCGGGCAATAGGCGGACCACGGCGGACGGGCCGTAGGCTGCCCCCATGCAGGCGACCTCGTACACGTACGACCCCGGGACCCGCAGCGGACAGGTGCTGCTCGACGACGGCACCCCGGTGCCCTTCGACGGTCCGGCGTTCGACGCCGGGGGGCTGCGGCTGCTGCGGCCGGGCCAGCGCGTGCGGATCGAGACCGAGGGCGAGGGCGCGGAGCTCCGGATCACCCTGATCACGCTGCAGACGTTCTGAACACGCACGCCGCGGACGGCGTGGACATGCCGCGGGCCGGGCTCCCGGTGGGAGCCCGGCCCTGCGCATGAGGTGTGAGGTGTGAGGTGCCCTCGCACCGGCTTCTAGCGGGCGGTGGCCTTCTTGGCGGCGGTCTTGCGGGCCGTCGACTTCTTGGCGGGGGCCTTCTTGGCCGTGGCCTTCTTCGCCGGAGCCTTCTTGGCGGCGGTCGTCTTGGCCGCGGTGGTCTTCGCCGTCGTCTTCTTGGCGGCGGCAGTCTTCGCCGTCGCCTTCTTCGCCGTGGCCTTCTTCGCCGCCGCCGTGGTCTTCTTCGCGGCGGCCGTGGTCTTCTTCGCCGCGGTCCTGCCGGCCGCCGCCTTCTTGGCGGTGGTGGCCTTCTTGGCCGCGGCCTTCTTCACCGTCGCGGAAGCGCCGCCGGAGAGGCTGCCCTTCGGGGCCTTCTTGACCGCGACGTCGTTCTTCGGGAGCTTCTTCGAGCCGCTCACCAGGTCCTTGAACCCCTGACCGGCACGGAAGCGCGGCACGGAGGTCTTCTTGACCCGAACACGCTCACCCGTCTGAGGGTTGCGGGCGTAACGGGCGGGACGGTCGACCTTCTCGAAGGAACCGAAGCCCGTGACCGAGACCCGGTCTCCGCCGACGACCGCACGGACGATGGCGTCCAGGACCGCGTCGACCGCGTCGGCGGCCTGCTGACGGCCGCCGACCTTGTCGGCAATCGCTTCTACGAGCTGCGCCTTGTTCACGTCTTCCCCTTCGGAGACATTGCCCGAACGAATGCGTTCAAGCTTTTTCGCACGTTAGGCAGATATATACCGCAAATCAAACACGAAACGGGCTAATCACCCTTGTGCCGCAACGAACTCGGGCCGCAGCGCGGTTCGATCAGTGATCCCCTTCGAGGAATCGACCCTCGTCGAGGTCGGTGGTGAACCGCTCCAGCCGCCTTGTCGTGTCGGCGAGATCGTGCTTGGCCGCGGCCGTAATGACCAGCAGCTTCCGGGTCAGCGCCATCCGTACGCCCTCCGGGACTTGCAGTGCGCGCACTTTTGTGTGCGCTTCCTTCAGTTGGGCCGCGACTGCCCCGTAGAGCTCGAGTTGGCTGTCACGTTCCATGCACAGATTGTGCCATCTGGGGCGAGTTGTCGCCTGCGCAGGGGGCAACTGCCGCCCCCCGAAAGCCTCCTGGCCTCCTTGGCCGGAAGTCGCCCACGTACCCGACTGCCCAGGCAACCCGCTTTGTAACTAAGGGAGTTGACCGTCTTCGTGGGGGCGGGCGGGAGCCCTCCGGGGGCGGAAACAGCTGTACCCCCAACCGTCCACGATTGGGGGTACAGAGGGGTGTTGCGTGGCTGGAATCAGTCGCGCCCGGCCGCGGCCCGGCCCGGCGGTCAGACCTGGAGCGTCTTCGGCTTGTACGAGGGCCGCTTGGCCTCGTACGCCGCGATGTCGCTCTCGTTCTGGAGGGTGATGGAGATGTCGTCCAGCCCGTTCAGCAGCCGCCAGCGGGCGTTCTCGTCGAGCTCGAAGGCGGCGGTGACGCCCTCGGCGCGCACCTCGCGGGCCTCCAGGTCGACCGTGATCTCCGCCTGCGGGTCCTTCTCCGACAGCTCCTGGAGCGCGTCCACGATCTTCTGGTCCAGAACCACCGTGAGCAGGCCGTTCTTGAGCGAGTTACCGCGGAAGATGTCGGCGAACCGGGAGGAGATCACGGCCTTGAAGCCGTAGTTCTGCAGCGCCCAGACGGCGTGCTCGCGCGAGGAGCCCGTACCGAAGTCGGGACCCGCGACCAGCACCGTGGCGCCCTGGCGCTCGGGCTGGTTGAGGACGAAGGAGGCGTCCTTGCGCCAGGCCTCGAAGAGGCCGTCCTCGAAGCCGTCCCTGGTCACCTTCTTGAGCCAGTGGGCGGGGATGATCTGGTCGGTGTCGACGTTGCTGCGGCGCAGCGGTACGGCCCGGCCGGTGTGCGTGGTGAATGCTTCCATGGCTCTCAGACTCCAGCGGGCGCGGGGGCGTCGGACAGGTCGGCCGGCGAGGCCAGGTGACCGAGGACCGCCGAGGCGGCGGCGACCTGCGGCGAGACCAGGTGCGTACGGCCGCCCTTGCCCTGCCTGCCCTCGAAGTTGCGGTTGGAGGTGGACGCGGAGCGCTCACCGGGGGCGAGCTGGTCGGGGTTCATGCCCAGACACATCGAGCAGCCCGCGTGCCGCCACTCGGCGCCGGCCTCCTTGAAGACCACGTCCAGACCCTCGGAGACGGCCTGCAGACCGACCCGCGCGGAGCCGGGGACGACCAGCATCCGTACGCCGTCGGCGACTTTGCGGCCCTCGACGATCGAGGCGGCGGCGCGCAGGTCCTCGATGCGGCCGTTGGTGCACGAACCTACGAAGACGGTGTCGACCTTGATGTCGCGCAGCGGCTGTCCGGCGGTCAACCCCATGTACTCCAGGGCCTTTTCGGCAGCCAGCCGCTCCGAAGCGTCTTCGTACGAAGCCGGGTCGGGGACGTTCGCCGAAAGCGGCGCTCCCTGGCCGGGGTTGGTGCCCCAGGTGACGAACGGCGACAGGGAGGCGGCGTCGATGACGACCTCCGCGTCGAATTCGGCGTCGTCGTCGGACCTCAGCGTCTTCCAGTACGCGACGGCGGCGTCCCAGTCCTCGCCCTCGGGGGCGTGGACGCGGCCCCTGAGGTATTCGAAGGTGGTCTCGTCGGGGGCGATCATGCCCGCGCGGGCACCGGCCTCGATCGACATGTTGCAGACGGTCATCCGGGCCTCCATCGAGAGCTTCTCGATGGCGGAGCCGCGGTACTCCAGGATGTAGCCCTGGCCGCCGCCCGTACCGATCTTGGCGATGATCGCCAGGATCAGGTCCTTGGCGGTGACGCCGGCGGGGAGATCGCCCTCGACGGTGATGGCCATGGTCTTGGGACGGGCCAGCGGCAGCGTCTGGGTGGCCAGCACGTGCTCCACCTGGGAGGTGCCGATGCCGAACGCCAGGGCGCCGAAGGCACCGTGCGTGGAGGTGTGCGAGTCGCCGCAGACCACCGTGGTGCCCGGCTGGGTCAGTCCGAGCTGCGGCCCCACCACGTGCACCACGCCCTGCTCGACGTCGCCCAGCGAGTGCAGCCGGACGCCGAACTCGGCGGCGTTCTTGCGCAGCGTCTCCAGCTGGACCCGGGAGACCGGGTCGGCGATGGGCTTGTCGATGTCGAGGGTCGGGGTGTTGTGATCCTCGGTAGCGATGGTGAGGTCGAGGCGCCGCACCCGGCGGCCCGCCTGACGCAGGCCGTCGAAGGCCTGCGGGCTGGTCACCTCGTGCAGCAGGTGCAGATCGATGAAAAGGAGGTCGGGCTCGCCCTCGGCGCGCCGGACGACGTGGTCGTCCCAGACCTTCTCCGCGAGTGTCCTACCCATCGCTTTCCCTCCGGCCGGCTCGTGTGGCGCCGGCCCAACTAGAGATTTCAGGGGCGGTGGACGTCCGCACCCCTCGTGCCGGACGTCGTCCGCCGGGCCCGTTGGTCCGCGGGCCGCTGTGCCTACCAGGGTGGCGCGTTTCACCGGAAATTGAACTTGCGTTTCACAGAGTGAGACGCGAGTATCGTTTCATGGACAACAGTAGCGGCGTCGGCGTTCTGGACAAGGCAGCCCTTGTCCTGAGCGCCCTGGAGTCCGGTCCGGCCACCCTCGCAGGCTTGGTCGCGGCGACCGGACTGGCACGACCCACGGCACATCGCCTGGCCGTGGCACTTGAGCACCACCGCATGGTGGCGCGGGACATGCAGGGCCGTTTCATCCTCGGCCCCCGGCTCGCCGAGCTGGCCGCGGCCGCCGGCGAGGACCGCCTCCTCGCGACGGCGGGCCCGGTGCTCACCCACCTGAGGGACATCACGGGCGAGAGCGCGCAGCTCTACCGCCGCCAGGGCGACATGCGCATCTGCGTCGCCGCGGCCGAACGGCTGTCCGGTCTGCGGGACACGGTCCCGGTGGGCTCCACCCTGACCATGAAGGCCGGTTCCTCCGCCCAGATCCTGATGGCCTGGGAGGAGCCGGAGCGGCTGCACCGCGGTCTGCAGGGCGCCCGCTTCACCGCCACCGCCCTGTCGGGGGTACGACGGCGGGGCTGGGCCCAGTCGATCGGTGAGCGCGAGCCGGGCGTGGCGTCCGTCTCCGCGCCGGTCCGCGGCCCCTCGAACCGTGTCGTGGCCGCCGTCTCGGTCTCCGGGCCGATCGAGCGCCTGACCCGGCACCCGGGCCGCATGCACGCCCAGGCCGTCATCGACGCCGCCGGGCGTCTCTCCGAGGCCCTGCGCCGCACGGGCTGACCTCGGCCCCGCTCCCGCTCGACGGGAGGGCCGGCCCCAACGCCGCGGCAGGCCCTCCCCGAAGCACACCGTCCCGTACGCGGGGTACACCGGCCCTCCAGGCCCTGGTGCACCCCGCGTCTCGTCTCCCGGGTGATCCAACTCACGGGGACGCGTGCCGGGTTGATCACCGGAGGCCGGTGGCCGAACGCCGAAAGGGCCCCCACCGAAGTGGAGACCCTTTGCGGACCGTGTACCCCCGACCGGATTCGAACCGGCGCTACCGCCTTGAGAGGGCGGCGTGCTAGGCCGCTACACAACGGGGGCCTGAATCTTGCGTTCCCGCAGATTCGGGGCTGGGCTACCAGGACTCGAACCTAGAATGACGGTACCAGAAACCGTAGTGTTGCCAATTACACCATAGCCCATGGTGGTTTAGACCATTTGGTCAGTACCCCCGACCGGATTCGAACCGGCGCTACCGCCTTGAGAGGGCGGCGTGCTAGGCCGCTACACAACGGGGGCCCTAGCGATCCTGCATGAGGGACAGCGGGTGCGACCCGGACTGCCTCCCTGGGAAGGATCTGTACCCCCGACCGGATTCGAACCGGCGCTACTGCCGTGAGAGGGCAGCGTGCTAGGCCGCTACACAACGGGGGCTTTGCGGATCTGGATCTCCGCGGTGCAGATGAGCTCTGCGAGCTGGCCTACCTGGACTCGAACCAAGACTAACGGAACCAGAAACCGTCGTGCTGCCAATTACACCATAGGCCACTGAAACGCGACCCCGCGGGGGGATCTTGTTTTAGCTAGCGCCTCCGAGCTCCGGCCTTTCGGCCCGCTCCCGGCGGCGCAGAAAGAACATTACCCGAAGGTGGACGGCGCTCCAAAACGGGTATCGGCGGCGAGGATCGCGGGCAACTCGGCGAGCGATCCGATGCGGTGCGGACCCGGCCGTCCAGCGGCGCCGGCGGCATGCGCGCCGCCCCGGTCGATCCACACCGAGAGCAGCCCCGCGTCGGCCGCGCCCCGCCCGTCGACCTCCGGGTGGTCCCCCACGTAGGCGACGCGGTGCGGCGGCAGCCCCAGGGCGTCGCAGGCCGCGTGGAAGGCCGCCGCGGCGGGTTTGGAGACGCCGAGCTCGGCGGCGCACAGGATGGCCTCGAAGCGGTCGTGGACGCCGAGGACGCGCAGCTTGCGGTCCTGCACGAGGAGGCTGGAGTTGGAGAGCACCGCGTGCCGGTGGCCGGCGGCGAGCGCGTCCAGGACGGGCAGGACGTCCGGGAAGAGCGTCCAGGCCCTCTCGTAGTGCGCGACGTACCGGTCGAACCACGCGTCGGCCTCGGTGTCGCTCAGCGACCGGCCGAGAAACACCCGGACGCGGTCCCGGCGCTGGCCCTGCCAGTCGGTCTCACCGGCCGCGTACCGCGCCCACTGGGCGTCGGTGATCTCCCGCCAGCGGGTGAGGGCCTGCTCGACGGTCGTACCGCCGTCGAGCAGGCCCTCGGCCGCGAGGTGGTCCCGCATGCCCGCCCGGTCCGCGCTCGTGTAGTCGAAGAGCGTGTCGTCGATGTCCCAGACCACGGCGTCGATGCTCATGCGCCGACGGTATCGCCGGGGACGGGCCGCTGTCCCCGGGCCGGTGGGTGGGTCGGGGCCGTGCCGGTGCATCAGCCCGTCGCCGTCGGGTGAGGCGTGGGCGTCGGTGGCGACGGGCGTCGACGTACCGGCACGGCCCCTCCGGCCGGATCCCGGCTGCGGAGGTACGGGGCCGCCGGGGCGAACCCTCGGGGACGGATCGCGCTCCCTCCCCCGTGCCACGGCACACGGGCGCACCATGAGCACGAGGGGCATACGACCGCCGTCCCGGAAGCGGGAGTTGGCGGGAACGGTGGACTCCGGGCGGCCGTCCCGCGCATACGACAGGGGGCGGCACCCGGGGACTCCGGGTGCCGCCCCTCACGTACACCTGCGTGCTACGCCGACAGCTTCGCCAGCGCCGCGTCGACGCGGGCCAGCGTCTTCTCCCTGCCCAGGATCTCCAGGGACTCGAAGAGCGGCAGGCCGACCGTGCGGCCCGTCACCGCGACGCGGACCGGGGCCTGGGCCTTGCCGAGCTTGAGGCCGTGCTCCTCACCGGCGGCCAGGACGGCCTCCTTGAGGGACTCCGGGGAGGTCCAGTCGGCCGCCTCCAGCTTCTCGCGGGCCGTGCGGAGCAGGGCGTCGCTGCCCTCCTTCATGGCCTTCGCCCAGGACGCCTCGTCGACGGCCGGCTCCGGCAGGAACAGGAAGTCGACGTTGTCCGTGATCTCGGAGAGGACCTTCATCCGGGACTGGGCGTGCGGGGCGATCGCCTGCCACTTCGTCTCGTCGAAGTCCTCCGGCGCCCAGGGCGCGAAGGGGGCGCGCAGCCAGGGGGCGCAGCGCTCGGTGAAGTCCTTCACGTCGAGCATGCGGATGTGGTCGGCGTTGATCGCCTCGCACTTCTTCAGGTCGAAGCGGGCCGGGTTCGGGTTCACGTCCGTGACGTCGAACGCGGCGACCATCTCGTCGATCGAGAAGATGTCGCGGTCTGCGGCGAGCGACCAGCCGAGCAGCGAGAGGTAGTTCAGCAGGCCCTCGGGGAGGAAACCGCGCTCGCGGTAGAGGTTGAGCGAGGACTCCGGGTCGCGCTTGGAGAGCTTCTTGTTGCCCTCGCCCATCACGTACGGGAGGTGGCCGAAGGCCGGGGTCTCCTTGGCGACGCCCAGCTCGGTCAGCGCCTTGTAGAGGGCGATCTGCCGGGGGGTGGAGGAGAGCAGGTCCTCGCCGCGCAGGACGTGGGTGATCTCCATCAGGGCGTCGTCGACCGGGTTGACGAGCGTGTACAGCGGCGCGCCGTTGGCCCGGACGATGCCGTAGTCCGGGACGTTCTCCGGGAGGTACGTGATCTCGCCGCGGACCAGGTCGTCGAAGGTGATCGCCTCGTCGGGCATCCGGAAGCGGACGATGGGCTTGCGGCCCTCGGCCTCGTAGGCGGCCTTCCGCTCGTCGGACAGGTCGCGGCAGTGGCCGTCGTAGCCGGAGGGCTTGCCGGCGGCGCGGGCGGCGTCGCGACGGGTGTCCAGCTCCTCGGTCGAGCAGTAGCAGTGGTACGCGTGGCCCGCGTCCAGGAGCTTGGCGGCGACGTCCGCGTAGATGTCCATGCGCTGCGACTGGCGGTACGGCGCGTGCGGGCCGCCGATCTCGGGGCCCTCGTCCCAGTCGAAGCCCAGCCAGCGCATCGAGTCGAGCAGCTGCTCGTACGACTCCTCGGAGTCGCGCGCCGCGTCGGTGTCCTCGATGCGGAAGACCAGGGTGCCCTCGTTGTGCCGGGCGAACGCCCAGTTGAACAGGGCGGTACGGACCAGCCCGACGTGGGGGTTGCCGGTCGGGGAGGGACAGAAACGTACACGGACGTTAGCCACGCTTGATCACCTTGTTGGTGAGAGTGCCGATGCCTTCGATGGTGACGGCGACCTCGTCGCCGACGTTCAGGGGGCCGACCCCAGCCGGGGTGCCGGTGAGGATCACGTCGCCGGGGAGCAGCGTCATGGCCTCGGTGATGTTGACGACGAGGTCCTCGATGGAGTGGATCATCTCGCTCGTGCGGCCGAGCTGGCGCTGCTGCCCGTTGACCGTGCACTGGATGGTCAGGTCGGCGGGGTCGAGGTCCGTCTCCACCCAGGGGCCGAGCGGGCAGGAGCTGTCGAAGCCCTTGGCCCGGGCCCACTGCTTCTCGCGCCGCTGCACGTCGCGGGCGGTGACGTCGTTGGCGCAGGTGTAGCCGAGGATGACGTCCTTGACGCGCTCGCGCGGGACCTCGCGGCACATGCGGCCGATGACGACGGCGAGCTCGGCCTCGTGGTGGAGCTCGCTGGAGAAGGAGGGGTACTGGATCGGGTCACCGGGGCCGGTCACCGAGGTCGACGGCTTGAAGAAGGCGAACGGGGCGTCGGGCACCTCGTTGCCGAGCTCCTTGGCGTGCTCCGCGTAGTTGCGGCCGAAGGCCACGACCTTGTTCGGGAGCACCGGCGGCAGCAGCCGGACCTTGTTCAGCGGGACCTTCGTACCGGAGAGCTCGAAGTCCGCGAACGGGATGCCCTTGATGATGTCGAGGACGAGCTCGTCCGGCTTGTCACCCTCGACCGCGCCGAAAGCGACGTTGCCGTCGATGGAGAACCTGGCGATGCGCACGGGATCCTTGCGCCCCTCACTGAGCTGGCTGGAGTCTGACGCTCCAGGCTAACGCGGCAGGGGCCGCGGGCTTCGCGTATATACGCCGGGGTGGTGAGAGGCGGGGGCGCGGGGCGGTGAGAGGTGGGGCGCGGGGCACCGGCGGCGGACGACGGTGTCACCGTGACCGGGGTGTCCGTGACCGGCGGGGCCGCGCGCCGGGCGCGGCCCTCGGCCGGTCGCCGCGTTCACTCCGCGGCGGGGACCGTGACCGGGGCGTCCATCAGGACGGTGCGGCGGGGGTTGGCCGTCTGGAGGGGGAGGTCGACCGAGTGCTCCGGCTGTTCCGGCGCGCGCAGGGCGTCGGCGTCCTCGAGGTGCGCCAGCGTCGTGCGCCGCGGATTGGCAATGTTGCGGAACATCATCGTCGTCTTCACCGTTTTGCTCGACCTTGTCGTCCTGGGCGCCGGTCGGGGTCAAAGAGCCCCACATGGACGCGGGTTGTCGGATTCGCCATCCCTGTAAAGCGTCAGGCTAAACATTCAATTGCCTGGCGATGTCGTGAAGGAGCCATGATCTGCGTGTGAGTTTCCTCACTCACCAAGGGGCAAACCGGTCAATCGAGGCCCTCAACTCGGCCCGACCAAACGGACATTACGCCACTGAACCAATCATTCCGCTCCTGATCATCGCGACTGGGACAGGATGGGGGCGCCCGCGACTCGTAGGCTTACGCCCGGTTTGCACGGGAACCCCTTACACGCCTGGTGACAGTCCACTCACATCCTGTCACGAAGGTCACAGCCTGGTACACGGGCCTTGTTGGAGATCCTGCGCTGTGCTGGAATTCCACGGACCGCCGCGGATTCACGATCCGGCGCGCAGGGGCGCTTCTTCAAGCGCCGAGTGGCGGTGAGGAGGGGGAACCTGCGCCGGTCACTCAGACCACATACACAGGACGCATCTGCGTCCGTGTACAACTCCGACACCGTCCCTCCGTTCCAGCGGAGGGGCGCCTGGTCCAGAGGTTGCGACGCTAGTGCAGGGACGTTTCAAGAGGGATGGCAGCGCTTCGGCGGAGCCGGAGCCGCGCGGCGGGACCGACCGCGGTTCCTCGCCCCAGCACGCCCAGAACCCGGGACCGGCGGAGGGCGGCGGCAGCGGTGAACACTCCGCTCGCGCCGGCGCGAAGCCCAAGGCTCCCGCCACCACGACCGATGCCGCGTCGACGGGCTCGGAGGGCTACGGCTCTCGCGTAGCCCTGCGGAACTGGCGCATCTCGACGCGACTCGTCTCGCTGCTCGCACTCCCCGTGGTCGCCGCGACCTCGCTGGGTGCGCTCCGCATCAACGAGTCGATGGACAACATCCAGCAGCTCGACAACATGCGGCTGCTGACCGAGATGACCAAGCAGGCCACCGAGCTCGCCGCCGCGCTCCAGAAGGAGCGTGACGAGTCGGCCGGTCCGCTGGCGCACGGCGCCCTGGCCAACGACTACGAGGTCAAGTCGGTGCGCGACGCCACCGACGTGGCGAAGAAGCACTTCCTCGAGGGCACCCAGGAGGTCGACAACGCCACGGCCCAGGGCCAGCTCTCCGGCGTGCACGACAGCCTCGTCGGTGTCGTGAGCGAGCTGTACAACCTCAACAAGATCCGCAGCGACGCCTACAACGACCCGCAGAACTCGACCCAGACGGTGGACGCGTACCACCGCCTGGTCACCCAGCTCCTCGCGCTGTCGCAGGACATGGCCGAGGCGACCAGCAACCCGGAGATGATCCAGCGCACCCGCGCGCTGGCGTCGTTCTCCTCCGCCAAGGAGTACGCCTCCATCCAGCGGGCCGTCATCGCCGCCGCGCTGCCCAAGCGCCCGACGACCTTCGGAACCCTCTCCAAGAACGACCAGCAGTACGCGCTGTCCGCGCAGGAGAGCCAGGAGTCCGAGAACGAGGCCTTCAAGAACATCTACGGCGCCGGCAGCACGGACCTCCTCCTGCCGATCGAGGGCGACAACCCGACGATCAAGTCGGCCGACCAGTACGCCAAGCGCGTGCTGAGCAACCCCGAGGGTCTGCGGACGCAGAACAAGCGGTCCTACAAGGACTGGCTCGACGACGGCTCGTCCAAGATCGACCAGATGTCGAAGATCGAGACCACGCTGCTCAGCGAGATGGAGCAGAAGGCCCGTGAGCTGCGCAACGAGTCCCAGCGCGAAGCGATCATCTCCGGTGTCCTGATCCTGCTCGTCCTCGGCGTCTCGCTCGTCGGCGCCTTCGTCGTGGCCCGGTCCATGATCCGCTCGCTGCGCCGTCTGCAGGACACCGCCACCAGGGTCGCCCAGGACCGTCTGCCCGAGCTCGTCAAGCAGCTCTCGGAGTCGGACCCGCAGGACGTCGACACCTCCGTGGAGTCGGTCGGTGTGCACTCCCGGGACGAGATCGGCCAGGTGGCCGCGGCCTTCGACGACGTGCACCGCGAGGCCGTCCGCCTCGCCGCCGAGCAGGCCCTTCTGCGAGGCAACGTCAACGCGATGTTCACCAACCTCTCGCGCCGTTCCCAGGGTCTTATCCAGCGCCAGCTCTCGCTCATATCCGAGCTCGAGTCCCGCGAGGCCGACCCCGACCAGCTCTCCTCGCTGTTCAAGCTCGACCACCTCGCGACCCGCATGCGCCGTAACGGCGAAAACCTCCTCGTCCTCGCCGGTGAAGAGCCCGGTCGCCGCTGGACCCGCCCGGTCCCGCTGGTCGACGTCCTCCGCGCCGCCGCGTCCGAGGTGGAGCAGTACGAGCGCATCGAACTCGCCTCGGTGCCGGGCACCGAGGTCGCCGGCCGGGTCGTCAACGACCTCGTGCACCTCCTCGCAGAGCTGCTGGAGAACGCCACCTCGTTCTCCTCCCCGCAGACCAAGGTCAAGGTCACCGGTCACGCCCTGCCCGACGGCCGCGTGCTGATCGAGATCCACGACACCGGTATCGGTCTGTCCCCCGAGGACCTGGCCGCGATCAACGAGCGGCTCGCCGCTCCGCCCACGGTGGACGTCTCCGTCTCCCGACGCATGGGTCTGTTCGTGGTCGGTCGTCTGTCCCAGCGTCACGGCATCCGCATCCAGCTCCGCCCGTCCGACTCCGGTGGTACGACCGCGCTGGTCATGCTGCCCGTGGACGTCGCCCAGGGCGGCAAGAAGCCCATGCCGAACAAGCCGGGCCAGGGTGCCTCCGGCGGCGGCCCCGCCGCGGCGCAGGCCGCGGCCGGCGCGGCCGCGGCCCGTCGCCCGGGCGGCGGCTCGCTCGGCGCCGGTTCCCCCTCCGCTCCCGGCGGTCCCCTCGGGGCCCCGCCGCAGCGCGGGCAGGTCGGCGCGGGCCAGGGTCCGCGGGCCGCGCTCCCCGGCACGGGCCAGGGCGGTCGCCCCGGTGCCGGCGGCGGAGCGCGTGGCCAGCAGGGCCAGCAGGGCAGGCAGGCTCCCGCCGGTGCGAACGCCTTCGGGCAGAGCCCGCAGCAGGGCTTCCCCGCCCAGAACGGCTCTCAGCAGCAGGGCTTCGGCGGCGGAGCCTCTTCGCCGAACGCCTTCGGCGACACCTCCGGCGGCCGGAAGAACTCGTTCGGCAACCCTTCCGGCGCGGGCCAGAACTCCTTCGGCGACAACAGCCAGGCTCCCGCCGCCCCGGCGGAGGCCCCCTCCCGCGGCAAGAGCGGCCGTCGCCGGCCGCAGCTCCCGGGCCGCGGTGGCGCACGCGCCGAGCTGCCCGGCGGCAACGCCGGCTCCCGCACGCCGAGCTGGAGCGACGACAACGCGCAGCCGCCGGTTCCGCGTACGTCGCCCGACACCCCGCGCGGTCACGAGGAGCCCGACGCCACGTCGCGCATGCCGCGCGTCGACGACCGGCAGGGCCCCGCCTCCACCGCCGAGTTCGCCCGTCCCGACTTCGACGCCCCGCGCCCCGGCGCGAGCGCGCCGCAGAACAACGGCCAGTACGGCTACGCTTCCGGCAACCAGTCCCCCGCCGGCCAGAACCCGGCCGCGACGGGACAGTTCCCGGCCCAGGGCTACGGCGCCTCCCCGGCTTCGTCGTCCACCGGCCAGTTCGCCCAGCCCGGCTACGCGCCCGCCCAGGACCCCTCGTCCACCGGACAGTTCGCGGCGCCCGGCTACGGCAACAACCAGGGCCAGGGGCAGTCGTCCACCGGGCAGTACGAGCGGCCGGCCACCCCACAGGCCCCCGCCCGTCCGCAGGCCCCCGAGGCGCTTCCCCCGGCCCCGACCGCCGGCGACGGCCGTACCCCGCTGTACGACACGCTGGAGACCAACTGGTTCCACGGTCAGGCGAACGGCTCGGACGGCGCTCCGGCGAACGGCACCGCCCAGAGCAACGGCACCGTCCAGAGCAACGGCACCGCCCAGAACAACGGATCCCAGGGATACGCGCAGGCCGCCCCCCAACGGCCGCAGACTCCCCCGGCTCCGCAGCGGCCGGCCGCCGCACCGGTCACCACCCAGTGGCGCAGCTCTCCGAACGACGATCTCGTCAAGCAGGCGGAGCGCTCCCGTAAGCCGTCGGCAGGAGGGGTCACCACCTCAGGCCTGCCGCGCCGAGTCCCGCGAGCCAACCTCGTCGCGGGCACGGCCCAGCAGCAACAGAACCAAAGCGGTCCTCAGGTCTCTCGTGCGCCCGATGACGTACGTGGCCGGCTGACCAATCTCCGTCGGGGCATTCAGCAGGGTCGACAGGCCGGCAACGGCCAGACCGGCAGCTTCCCCAGCCCCACTCACCAGCAGGAGCGTTAGTTGAGCCCGATGAGCCAGGCGGCACAGAACCTCAACTGGTTGATCACCAACTTCGTGGACAACACCCCCGGGGTGTCCCACACCGTCGTCGTGTCCGCCGACGGACTCCTTCTGGCGATGTCCGAAGGCTTTCCCCGCGACCGCGCCGACCAGCTCGCGGCCGTCGCGTCCGGTCTGACCTCTTTGACCGCGGGCGCGTCCCGCATCTTCGAGGGCGGCCACGTGAACCAGAGCGTCGTGGAGATGGAGCGGGGATTCCTCTTCCTCATGTCCGTCTCGGACGGCTCGTCCCTCGCGGTCCTCTCCCACCCGGAGTGCGACATCGGCCTCGTCGGCTACGAGATGGCACTGCTCGTCGACCGTGCGGGCGCCGTCCTCACGCCGGACCTGCGTGCCGAACTTCAAGGCAGTCTGCTTCACTGACCGCCGCCGGATCCAGACACCGCACGAAATCACCGTCCGGCCGCCACAATCCCCCCACCGGCCCCAACAGACGGCACGACTGACCGACTTGCTGTCCCGCCCGGAGGATTCATGACCCCGCCCCCCGCCTCTCATGATCCGTACGCCGAGTCGTACGGGGATGAGGGCGACCAGCCGCTGGTACGTCCGTACGCGATGACCGGCGGCCGGACCAGGCCGCGGTACCAACTGGCCATAGAGGCTCTGATCAGCACCACGGCCGATCCGGCCCAGCTGATGGGACTGCTCCCCGAACACCAGCGCATCTGCCATCTGTGCCAGGAAGTGAAGTCGGTGGCCGAGGTGTCGGCCCTCCTGGGCATGCCGCTCGGCGTGGCCAGGATCCTTGTCGCGGACCTCGCCGAGGCCGGACTTGTCGCCATTCACCAGCCTGGCGGCGATGAGAACAACGGTGGCGCGCCGGACGTGACACTGCTCGAAAGGGTGCTCAGTGGACTTCGCAAGCTCTGACGGAGGCCGGGCGACCACCTCCGCGAAGATCGTCGTAGCGGGTGGTTTCGGCGTAGGCAAGACCACGTTCGTGGGTGCCGTCTCCGAGATCAACCCCCTGCGTACCGAGGCCGTCATGACCTCCGCCTCGGCGGGCATCGACGACCTCACCCACACCGGGGGCAAGACCACCACCACGGTGGCCATGGACTTCGGTCGTATCACCCTCGACCAGGACCTGATCCTGTACCTCTTCGGTACGCCGGGCCAGGACCGCTTCTGGTTCATGTGGGACGACCTGGTCCGCGGCGCCATCGGCGCCGTGGTCCTGGTGGACACCCGGCGTCTCGCCGACTGCTTCCCCGCGGTCGACTACTTCGAGAACAGCGGCCTGCCGTTCGTCATCGCCCTCAACGGCTTCGACGGTCACCAGCCGTACCAGCCCGAGGAAGTACGCGAGGCCCTTCAGATCGGCCCGGACGCCCCGATCATCACGACGGACGCGCGACACCGTGCAGATGCGAAGAGCGCTCTGATCACCCTGGTCGAGCACGCCCTCATGGCCCGACTGCGTTAGTGATCAAGTAGACGGCCCTGTATGGAAGTTGTCGTAGTCACATTGGAGCCGGCTGTGTCATTTGACACGGCCGGCCTCGGTGTTCATAACGTTTCGACAGAGAATTTCGCTGGCCCTGACACGCATAGCGGTCACCCGGTGCCGCTGCGTTCATGAAAGCCCCGTCTTTTGGCGGGGCTCGCTCTTTATGACCGTTTTATCCGTGGTCAGCGCCACTCGGAATCAACCGGTCCGAGTGTTTGGAATGGCGCTGCTTGGCGTGCTGGAATGCGCTGAACTGCCCAGTAGTCAAGGGCGCTGGTAGATACGGCGGCACACAGTGGGTGCCGACGCCGAGAGGTTGTTGGTCGAGTGAGGCGAAGCATGAACGGTCCCGAGCCGTCGGCACGGGGCAACTTCACCCCGCCGGCGCGCGGAGCGGCGCCCGCACAAGTCGCCGGCCCCGAGCCCACGCCGGCGCCCGCGCCGAGCGGGGGCCGATTCTCCCCGCGCAACTGGCGCGTGCCGACCAGGCTGAACGCGATCCTGCTCATACCCGTGGTGGTCGGCCTCGTCATGGGCGGCTTCCAGGTGAAGGGCTCGATCGACACCTGGCAGGAAGCCCAGGACGCCGAGAAGACGGCGCGCCTCGTGCAGGCGGCACTGACGTACGGCGACAAGCTGTTCGAGGAGCGCGACCTCAGCGCCGCGCCCCTGCTGTCCGGCAAGGGCAAGAGCGACCCCACCGTCGTCAAGGTCCGACGAGAGACCGACCTGGCTGCCGACGCCTTCGAAGAGGCCGTCAAGGACATGCCCCAGACTCCGGGCCTGCAGCGCCGCCTGGACGTCTTCCGCGGCGTCGAACCCGGCCTCACGAAGCTGCGGGCCGCCGCGTACACCACCGCGCTTCCCGGTGTGAAGACCGAAGAGGGCTACCTCCAGATCCAGCACCCGCTGATGGAGTTCGCCAACGAGCTCGGCCTGGGCACCGGAAACATCACCAGCTACGGCCGTACGGTCTACGCGATCTCGCTGTCCAAGGCCGCCCTGTCGCTGGAGCGGTCCATCGGCACGCACCTGCTGGTCAAGCCGGGCCCCGGCATCGCCAGCCTCTCCAGCCAGCGCGTCGCCCTGTCCTCGTACGCCTACCTCGAGGGCATCGCCATCGAGGAGTACAAGGGTGGTGGCACCGAGGCCGACGCGGCCAAGCTCGACGAGGCCGCCGCGAAGATCAAGGCGGACCTGACGACGAAGGCCCGCGAGGCCGCGGCCGCCGACCCGAACTACGTGCCGCCGCCCACGGGCGACACCGAGATGGTCAAGGCACTCTCCGGGCTCGCGTCCCCGCTGGAGAGCGACCGTCAGGCACTCGCCGCGAAGGGCGTCACCGCGCAGAACTGGATGGCGGTCAACACCGCCAAGTACAACGCGTACCGCCAGATCGAGTCCGACCTCGCCGACAAGGCCGTGGCCGAGGCCGGTGACATCTCCGACAGCGCACGGACCGACGCCTTCATCACCGGCGCCATCGTCGTCGTCGCCCTGCTCGCCGCGTTCATCCTCGCCGGCATGGTGGCCCGCCAGATGAGCCGCTCGATGCGCCAGCTCCGCAGCGCCGCCTTCAACGTCGCCGAGCAGCGCCTGCCGATGCTGGTCGACCAGCTCTCGCGCACCGACCCCGGCCGGGTCGACACCCGCGTGCAGCCGATCCCGATCACCACCACGGACGAGATCGGCGAAGTCGCCCGCGCGTTCGACCAGGTCCACCGCGAGGCCGTGCGACTGGCCGCCGAGCAGGCCCTCCTGCGAGGCAACATCAACGCGATCTTCACCAACCTCTCGCGCCGCAACCAGTCGCTGATCGAGGGCCAGCTGACCCTGATCACCGACCTGGAGAACAACGAGGCCGACCCGGACCAGCTGGAGAACCTCTTCCGCCTGGACCACCTCGCGACCCGTATGCGCCGCAACGGCGAGAACCTCCTCGTCCTCGCCGGCGAGGAGCCCGGCCGCCGCTGGGACCAGCCGGTCCCGCTGGTCGACGTCCTGCGCGCCGCCTCCTCCGAGGTGGAGCAGTACGAGCGCATCGAGCTCTCCGGCGTCCCGGAGGCCGAGATCCACGGCCGCGCCGTGACCGACCTCGTGCACCTGCTCGCCGAGCTCCTTGAGAACGCCACCACGTTCTCCTCGCCCCAGACCAAGGTCCGCGTCACCGCGACCCGTCTCCCCGACGGCCGCGTGATGGTCGAGATCCACGACAAGGGCATCGGCCTCACCGCCGAGGACTTCGCGGACATCAACCACAAGCTGGCCAACCCGCCGACCGTGGACGCCGCGATCTCGCAGCGCATGGGCCTCTTCGTGGTCGGCCGTCTGTCCGACCGCCACGGCATCCGCGTCCAGCTCCGCCCCTCGGGCGAGCAGGCCGGCACCACCTCGCTGGTCATGCTCCCCGACGCCATCACCCACGGTGGCGGTGGCGAGCAGCAGCCGATGGGCGACGAGTTCACCGTGTCGCAGATCATCCCCGAGCAGCAGCAGCAGTTCCCGGGCGAGAACTTCGGCGCCCAGCAGCAGCAGCCCGTGCTGACCGCCGCGGACCTCGGTTTCGACGACAGCCGCTACGAGGTCCCGGACGACATCCGCGATCTGGACCCCGTGGGCCGCTCCCTGATGCGTGAGGGCCGCCGTGCGGCCCTGGAGGCCCAGACGCAGGGTCCGGAGGCCATCGAGGGCTCCCAGGACTTCGCGGACGGCTTCGACGCCCAGCAGGCGCCCGCGTACGACGAGGGACAGCAGTCCTTCGACGGCGCCCCGGCGTACGACGGCGCCCAGGGCGTGCACGAGGAGCAGCAGACCACGTACGACCAGCAGACGTCGTACGAGGAGCCGCAGCAGGCTGCGTACGACGAGGCGTACTTCCCGTCCAACGGCGGCTACCCTGAACCCTCCTACACGGAGCCGGTCCAGCAGGAGCACGCCGGACCGGGTGGATCCGCCCCCGAGACGATGTCGGGCTTCGGTGAGCCGTCCTACCAGGACGACTGGCCGCAGCAGGACGCGTACCAGGGCGGGTACCAGCCCGGCTACGCTCCGCAAGCGGAATCTCCGCAGGTCGCTGACGCGGGCGAGCAGAACAGCGTAGGCTTTGGTCGTCCGGGACCGGCCACTTCGGCCCCCCACACGATGACCGACGCGGGACTCCCCCGCCGCGGACCCGCCCCCGCCGGCAACGCCCGGCGCCCCGCGGAACCGCCGAGGGAGCAGGCGGCGCCCATGTCCTCCGGGAACGCGGGCGGCGAATGGCGGTCGTCGAACGACGATCGGTGGCAGCGCGCCGAGTCGCTGAAGAAGCCCAAGGCGGGCGGGGTCACCTCGTCCGGTCTGCCGCGGCGGGTGCCCAAGGCCAACCTGGTCGAGGGAACCGCGGAATCGACCCCCCAGGGAGGCCCCCAGGTCTCCCGCGCTCCCGAAGACGTCCGGGGCAGGCTGAGCAACCTGCGTCGCGGTGTCGAGCGGGGACGCAGTGCAGGTAGTGAGACGAACGGTCAGGGCTTCGGTTCTGACAGCACCTACAACCAGGAGCGTTAGTGTGAGCCCGATGAGCCAGGCGGCACAGAACCTGAACTGGTTGATCACCAACTTCGTGGACAACACCCCTGGTGTGTCGCACACAGTGGTGGTCTCCGCCGATGGACTCCTTCTGGCTATGTCCGAAGGCTTTCCCCGCGACCGTGCCGACCAGCTGGCGGCCGTCGCGTCCGGTCTGACCTCTTTGACCGCGGGCGCGTCCCGTATCTTCGAGGGCGGCCACGTGAACCAGACCGTTGTGGAGATGGAGCGGGGATTCCTCTTCCTCATGTCCATTTCGGATGGTTCTTCACTCGCAGTACTTGCACACCCTGAGGCGGACATCGGTCTCATTGGGTACGAGATGGCGCTTCTGGTGGACCGTGCGGGCACGGTCCTCACTCCGGATCTTCGTGCGGAGCTCCAGGGCAGCCTTCTCAACTAATAGACAGACGGTGCGAATTGTCGTCCCGGGGCCGTAAGGTTTCGGGACGCGGTCCCAGCGTTGGGTGCCCGGCACAGTCGGAGGAGGAGAGAAAGTGGTAACACCCCCAGGCGGTTCGTCTTCGGGCAATTGGTCGTACGGCCCCGGCCAGGGGCAGGGCGGCGGTTCAGGCGACCCCAACAGGTACAACTTTCCCTCCGCACCCAGCCAGCGACAGCAGCCGTACGCGCCCCAGGGTCCGCAGGGCCCCGGGCCGTCCCCGTACGACCAGCCGTCGGCACCGCGCATCCAGCCCGTGCAGCCGCAGCGACGCTCTCCCGAGGCGTCGCCCGCCGGAGGGTCGAACAACAACCCCCTGGTGCGTCCGTACGCCATGACGGGTGGCCGCACCAGGCCGCGTTACCAGCTCGCCATCGAGGCGCTGGTGCACACCACCGCGCAGCCGCACCAGATGCAGGGCCAGCTGCCCGAGCATCAGCGGATCTGCAACCTCTGCCGGGAGATCAAGTCGGTGGCCGAGATCTCGGCCCTGCTGACCATCCCTCTCGGTGTCGCCAGGATCCTCGTCGCCGACTTGGCGGAGGCGGGCCTGGTCGCCATCCATCAGCCCGGCGGCGACGAAAACGCCGGCGGCCAGCCAGACGTGACTTTGCTCGAAAGGGTGCTCAGTGGACTTCGCAAGCTCTAGCGGAGGGCCTTCCCGCTCCACCACGTCCGCGAAGATCGTGGTGGCGGGCGGCTTCGGCGTGGGCAAGACCACGTTCGTCGGCGCCGTCTCGGAGATCAACCCGCTGCGCACCGAAGCCGTCATGACGTCCGCCTCGGCGGGCATCGACGACCTCACGCACACCGGAGACAAGAAGACGACGACCGTCGCCATGGACTTCGGCCGTATCACCCTCGACCAGGACCTGATCCTGTACCTCTTCGGTACGCCCGGTCAGGACCGCTTCTGGTTCATGTGGGACGACCTGGTCCGCGGCGCCATCGGCGCGATCGTCCTGGTGGACACCCGGCGTCTGGCCGACTGCTTCCCCGCGGTCGACTACTTCGAGAACAGCGGCCTGCCGTTCGTCATCGCCCTCAACGGCTTCGACGGCAACCAGCCGTACCAGCCCGAGGAAGTACGCGAAGCCCTTCAGATCGGCCCGGACGCCCCGATCATCACGACCGACGCCCGCCACCGCGCGGACGCCAAGTCGGCGCTGATCACGCTGGTCGAGCACGCCCTCATGGCGCGCCTCCGCTAGCGTCCCCCGCTCGCACGACGACGGCCCCTGCCTCTCCGCCCGGAGAGGCAGGGGCCGTCGTCGTCCCGGGACCGCCACGGTCCGGGGAGGTCCGGAGCCCGGCCGCAGGGGAACACGTGGCCGAACTCCCGCCCCGTACGGCCCCGTTGGGCGGCCGGGCAGCCCGGGGAACGCCCCGGAACCGCCGCGGCCCCCTGGAGGCCCTGGAGGGCGTCCAGGGGCCTCCCGGACCCGCGCCCGGACACACCACAGCCCCGTCCTCCCTCGGGAGGACGGGGCTGTCGGCGTCGGACACTCAGCGCCAGCTGTGCGGCGCCCGGAAGCCGGGCTCCCTCTCCAGCCGGCGCCAGCCCGCCTTGCGGTGGGGACGGTGGGAGGAGGCATCAGTGGGAGCGGAGGCGGCACGGGCCAGGAGGATCGCCGTGATGGCGGCGACCTCCTCGGGCTCGGCGTGGCCCTTCTCGACGCGGATGTCAGGAGTGCTCATAGGTTTCAGTCTCCAGGAGAGAGGTTTCCGCGGGGGTACCGCGGAGGATCCGCCGGGTTACTGCGGGGGGTTGCCGTGCTTGCGGGAGGGCAGGTCCGCGTGCTTCGTCTGCAGCATCGCGAGCGACCTGATCAGGACCTCACGGGTCTCGGCGGGGTCGATGACGTCGTCCACCAGGCCGCGCTCCGCCGCGTAGTACGGGTGCATCAGCTCGGACTTGTACTCCTTGACCATGCGGACCCGCATGGCCTCGGGATCGGCGGCGTCGGCGATCTGACGGCGGAAGATGACGTTGGCGGCACCCTCGGCGCCCATCACGGCGATCTCGTTCGTCGGCCAGGCGTAGGTGAGGTCGGCACCGATGGACTGGCTGTCCATGACGATGTAGGCACCTCCGTACGCCTTGCGCAGGATGAGGGAGATCCGCGGCACCGTCGCGTTGCAGTACGCGTAGAGCAGCTTCGCGCCGTGCCGGATGATCCCGCCGTGCTCCTGGTCGACACCCGGGAGGAAGCCGGGCACGTCCAGCAGCGTGATGATCGGGATGTTGAAAGCGTCACACATCTGGACGAAGCGCGCAGCTTTTTCGGACGCCTCGATGTCGAGGACACCCGCCAGGGACTGCGGCTGGTTGGCGACGATGCCGACGACCTGGCCGTCGAGGCGGGCCAGCGCGCAGATGATGTTGCGGGCCCAGCGCTCGTGGACCTCGAGGTAGTCGCCGTCGTCGACGAGCTCCTCGATGACCTTGGTCATGTCGTACGGACGGTTGCCGTCGGCCGGGACCAGGTCCAGCAGCACCTCGCTGCGGCGGTCGGCCGGGTCCGCGGACTCCGCGCGCGGCGGGTTCTCGCGGTTGTTCTGCGGCAGCATCGACAGGAGGTAGCGCACCTCGGCGATGCAGGTCTCCTCGTCGTCGTAGGCGAAGTGGCAGACGCCGGAGGTCTCGGCGTGCACGTCGGCGCCGCCCAGGCCGTTCTGGGTGATCTCCTCGCCGGTGACCGCCTTGACGACGTCCGGGCCGGTGATGAACATCTGCGAGGTCTCGCGGACCATGAACACGAAGTCCGTGAGCGCGGGGCTGTAGGCCGCGCCGCCCGCACAGGGGCCGAGCATCACCGAGATCTGCGGGATGACGCCGGAGGCCTTGGTGTTGCGCTGGAAGATGCCGCCGTAGCCGGCGAGCGCGGAGACGCCCTCCTGGATACGGGCGCCGGCGCCGTCGTTCAGCGACACCAGCGGGGCGCCGGCCGCGATGGCCATGTCCATGATCTTGTGGATCTTCGTGGCGTGGGCCTCGCCCAGCGCGCCGCCGAAGATCCGGAAGTCGTGCGCGTACACGAAGACCGTACGGCCCTCGACCGTGCCCCAGCCGGTGATGACACCGTCGGTGTAGGGCTTCTTGGCCTCCAGGCCGAACCCGGTCGCCCGGTGCCGGCGCAGCTGCTCGACCTCCCGGAACGAGCCCGCGTCGAGCAGCAGCTCGATCCGCTCCCGGGCGGTCAGCTTGCCCTTGGCGTGCTGCGCCTCGGTCGCCTTCTCGCTGGGACCCTGCAGCGCCTGGGCACGGATGGCGTGCAGTTCGGCCACACGGCCACGCGCGTCCGTCGGTTCGTCTGAAGGGAGCGTGGAGCTCGCGGTGTCGGCCTCGTCCAAAACGGTCATGTAGCGACCATACGAAGCCCATCAAGAAAAAAGGCCCGTCGACTCTGCACAGTCTCCGGACCGTTTTCCTGGTGCCACTGAACAGAACCACCATCACATGCAGGCGATCCGACTGCCCGGAGGGGCATGGGGTTGTGGGGGTCTCACAAACCGTTCGACCTGGTGCCACCTCGCATTCACGAGGGGCACATGCCGTCACCGGAGTGAAGCGGACCCCTATTCGGCGGTTCGCACGCCCCGGGGCGACGCCCCGGCGGCCGCACGGACATACGGCGGCACCTCCTGTTGGGCCGACCGTACAGGGGTACACGGGGACCGCGTCCGAGTTCCGGGCGCGTCCGCCGAGTCCCGGGCGCGCGCGACCCACCGTGACGCGTCGCGCACGCTCCGGACACTGTTGAAACTTGAACGGAATAGGTCTACGGTTGCCCGTGTTGACCTCGTTGAACATTCAACAGAATGACGCCGTGGTTCTCCCCGGAACCGCGGCCCGTCCCCCAAGGAGCATCTGATGGGCATCTTCGGCCGCAAGACCACCGACACCGCCGACACCTCCGCCGTCGCGACGGCCACCGCCGTCAGCCCGGACCTCGCCGCGCTGACCGGCGACTACACCATCGACCCGACCCATTCGACGATCGGCTTCGTCGCCCGGCACGCGATGGTGACCAACGTCAAGGGCTCGTTCAAGGACTTCGAGGGCACGCTGCGCCTGGACGGCTCCGACCCCGCCGCGTCCACGGCCTCCCTCGACATCAGGATGGACAGCATCGACACCGGGTCCGCCGACCGCGACGGCCACCTCAAGAGCTCCGACTTCTTCAAGACCGACGAGTTCCCGGTGATGACCTTCCGTTCCACCAAGGCGGAGGCCCTCGGCGGTGACGACTACCGGATCACCGGCGACCTGGAGATCCTCGGCACCACCAGGCAGATCAGCATCGACCTGGAGTTCAACGGCACCGCGAAGGACCCGTTCGGCAACGAGCGCGTGGGCTTCGAGGGCAAGGCCGAGATCCTGCGCTCCGAGTGGGGCCTCACCTGGAACGCGGCCCTGGAGACCGGTGGCGTCCTCGTCTCCGACAAGATCAAGCTGAACTTCGACATCTCGGCGATCCGCGACGCCGCCTGAGCGGCCGGCTCCCCGGCCCGCGCCGGGCCGACCCTTCCGGCACCGGCCGGCCCCGCGACATCCCGAGCGCGCCCGCCCGCTTTCTCCGTACGGAGGAGGCGGGCGCTCTCGTGTCTTCCCACGATCCGCCCGCGGGCCGGTCTCCGGGCGATCCGCCGCCGGGGCGCACCACCGGGCGCGCCGGGCCTCAGAAGCCGCCCCCGAAGTCGCCGCCGCCCCCGCCGAAGTCGCCTCCGCCGCCGTCGCCGAAGCCGCCCCCGAAGTCGCCGGGGTCGAAGTCGGCGCCGGAGACGTCGCCCCCGTCGTGGCCACCGCCGAAGTCGCCGTAGCCGGTGCCGTACGCGGCGCCGTACCCGGGGCTCGCCATCATGCCGCCGAGCACGGTCCCGACGAGCAGGCCCGGCAGCACACCGCCGCCGAAGTAGCCGCCCGCCCAGGGGCCGTACGCCGGGCCCGCGTCCCAGTACGGGCGGCGGCCGTACTCCGTCTCGACCTCGCGGACCGCCGGTTGCTCGCCACCGGTCAGGCGCATCCAGTCCGCCTTGCAGACCGGGACCTCACGGGGCGCTCCCCCGGCGGGTGTCCAGGCCGCGTCCGTGACGGACGGACCGTGCCGGGGGTCGAAGAAGCAGGGCGCGCGGCGTTCGGGGACCGGGCGGCCCTCGCGGCGCGCCGCGAGCACGGCGAGGGAGAAGCGGCCCTCCTCCAGGGCCTGGGTCACGGCGCGCACGTCCTCGGGCCGCCGGGCCTCGGCCATGTACGACTTCGCCTGTTCGTAGGCGTCCAGCGCGCGTTCGTAGTCCGCGCGCATCGCGTCGTCGGCACCGGCCTCCGCGGGATGGAAGTCGAGCCGGTCGAGTTCCTCGCCGAAGGCGGTGATGTCCTCGTCCACGACCACGCGGAGCCGGTCGAGCGCGGCGCGCTGCTCCTCCTCCTTGCGGCGCCGGTTGCGCCGCACGACGGTGTACGCGCCCGCGCCGCCGACGACGGCCAGCGCGCCGACCGCGATCAGCGCTCCCGTCGGGACGCCTCCGCCGTCCGCGGCACCGTCGCCCCAGCTCGCGGGGGCCGAACCGTGGATGTCGGCGAGCGCGCGGTCGGTGAACTCGTTGAGCTGGGTGTTCGCGTCCGAGACGCCCTGGACGCCGGCGACGAGGTTCTGCACGGCCGAGCGGGACATCACGGCGGAGTCGGCGCGGGCGTCGAAGCGGTCGCCCAGCCTGATCGCGTAGAGGCCGGTGATCCCGGTGTCGGTGCGCAGGTTCCGGAAGAGGTCCTGGGTGGGGAAGTCCGCGGGGAGCACGGCGACGAAGAGCGGCTTGTCCGCCTTCTCGATCTTGGCGGCGAGGGCGTCGGCCTCCGGGGCGGAGAGCAGGCCGGAGGCTGCCGGGTCCACGTAGACCGGGCCCTCCTTCAGGGCCGCCGCGACGGTGGAGACGTCGGTGGCGGCGTGGGCCCGGGGCGCCGGGAGCCACACCGTCGCCAGGGCCGCGAGTATCAGTGCGACCCACAGACCTGGATGTGCTCGGGTGCGTGCGGCCCTCATGCCTTGAAAGTACCCGAACCGGGGCGAAAGCAGACATCGGGAGAGTGAGGCCCGCCGCCTCCGGAACACGGGCCGGCCGGGGCTGACGGTTCAGCCCCGGCCGGCCCTGCGCTTTCTCCCTCACGCCGCGCGGTACGCCTGGGCCAGCTTCGCCACCGCCTCCCCGTAGTGGCCGGTCAGCAGCAGGTGATCCGCGTCCGCGAAGGGACCCGCGTTCGCCGCGGTGACCGACGTGCCGATCTTCTGCTGGACGAGCAGGCGGGCCTTCGTCACGACCCTGCGGGCGATCTCGTCGGCGCCGGACCGCTCCGCCGCCGCGGCCACCCGGGCGAGCTGGCGGAGCGTGGTGGCGCCACCCTTCGGTGTCTCCGTCAGCGTGGTGAGCCCCCATCCGTACGGGAACTGCGGGTCGTAGGAGGTGTCACCGACGTTGATCGGGAGCTGGGACTGGGACTTCGGCCAGGTGACCGGGAGCTGCCCGGTGAAGGCGCGCTTCCCGTAGAGGACGTCCGCGACGCCGTCGCCCTCGGTGCCCGGGAGCCAGGAGGCCACGAGGGCGTCGATGTCGCCGAGCCGGTCGCCGATGAGCTGCGGGCGGCCCGAGACGATCAGCACCGCGCACTTCATGGCCGCGCACACCTTGTCGACGGCCGCCTTGTCGGCCGCGGTCAGCTCCAGGTCGTTGCCGTTGCCGACGTCGCCGACGCCCTCGGCGTACGGGGTCTCGCCGACGACGACCACGCCGACGTCGTACCCGCCGGTCGGTGCCGAGGCGTCCTTGGAGTAGGTGACGTCACCGCCGGCGTTCCGCATGCCCTGGAGGATCGTCGTGCCCTCGGTGATGTTCCCGGACGAGCCCTGCCAGGTGATGGTCCAGCCGCCGCTCTGGTTGCCGATGTCGTCGGCGTTCGAACCGGCGACGTACACCTTCTGGGACTTCTTCAGCGGCAGTGCGCCGCCCGCGTTCTTCAGCAGGACCTGGGACTCGGCCGCCGCCTGCCGAGCGACGGCCCGGTGCGCGGCCGAGCCGATCCGCGAGGCGCCGCTCGTGTCCGCGTACGGCTTCTCGAAGAGGCCCAGCTCGAACTTCTGGGTGAGGATGCGCGCCACGGCGTCGTCGATCCGCCGCCCGGTGACGCGGCCGGCCTTCGCCTCGTCCGTGAGCGTCGTGCTGAACTCCTTGTACGAGTACGGCACCATCATCATGTCCACGCCCGCGTTGACCGAGGTGCGGACCTGCGAGGCGTAGTCGCCGGGGAGCTGGTCGATGGCGTTCCAGTCGCTGATCACGAAGCCGTCGAAGCCCATCCGGCCCTTGAGCGCGCCGTTGATCATGTCGGCATCGGCGTGCATCTTCACCGGGCCCCGGCCGTCCCCGACGACGTCGAGCGAGGAGAAGGACGGCATGACCGAGCCGACGCCCCGGTCGACCGCGGTCCGGAACGGCGCCAGGTGAACGGCCTCCAGTTCCTTGCGGGTGACCTTGGTGACGCCCTGGTCCACTGTGTACGAGCCGGTGGTGGACGTGCCGTAACCGGTGCCGCCGTCGCCGACGAAGTGCTTGGCGGTGGCGAGCACCTTGTCGTCGTCCTTCAGGTCGCTGCCGTCGCGGGCGCCCTGGAATCCCTGGACGACCGTCTCCATGGACTCCACGAGCGCCGGGTCCTCGCCGAAGGACTCGTAGGAGCGGCCCCAGCGTTCGTCGCGTGACACGCACAGGCAGGGGGCGAAGTCCCAGGGGACGCCGGTGGCGCGGACCTCGGCCGCGGTCACCGCGCCCGTCCGTCCGGCCAGGGCGGGGTCACGGGTGGCGCCGAGGCCGATGTTGTGGGGCATGACCGTCGCGCCGACGAGGTTGTTGTGGCCGTGCACCGCGTCCACGCCGTAGATCAGCGGGATCTGGAACCGCGTGGCCTGCGCCCGGAGCTGGTAGCCGTCGATCATCTTCGCCCAGGCCGCGGCCGTGTTGGGGGTCGGCGTGGAGCCGCCGCCGGAGAGCAGGGACCCGAGGCCGTAGGAGGCGATGTCGCCGCCGGTGCCGATCGCGCCGCGCTCGGCCTGGGTCATCTGCCCGGTCTTCTCCTCCAGGGACATCCGGGAGAGCAGGTCGGCGACGCGCTTCTTCACGGACAGCTTCGGGTTCAGATACGGCAGCCCGTGGGCGTCGACGACGACCTGCGGGGTCTCGGCGGGGGCCTTGGCCCCGGTCACCGTCAGCTTGAGGGGGATCGTCTCGGCCGCTTCGGCGGACTTGTCGCGCAGGGTCCGGACGGCGACGGTGCGGCTCGCGCCGGACGCCGTGCCCGCCGGGAAGGTGATCTCACCCTTGACGGGGGTGTAGTCCCTGCCCGGCCGGGCGCCTCCGCCCGCGCTCTCGTACGCGACGGTCACGGGCTCGCCGATCGGGGCGGAGCCCGTGGTGGCGACGGAGATCCTCACCCGCGCCGTGCCGCCCTCCTCGACCGGGTAGACCGCCGAGTCGGTGGTGACGGAGGCGCGCAGGGACTGGTCGGCCCTGCCGTACAGCTCGACGCCGTCCATGGCGAACTGCCCCCGGACGCCGGCCGGCAGGCTGACGGCGTAGCCCCACATCCCGGTCAGGCCGAGGACGTGGTCGATTCCGCCGACGGGCTGGTAGTCCGTGCGGTAGACGAAGTCGGCGAAGGGGATCTCGATCCGTTTCCAGCCGCTGAAGTCATCGGTGAAGGAGGTCGTCCACAGCTCCGACGCCTCTCCGTGTGCGCCGCCGTCCTTGATCTCGAAGGTGATCTTCTTGCCGGTGGCGCGGCCGTCCCACCAGAAGCGGACGCCCTGGTGCGCGGACCAGTCGTGGGCGGGCCGGTCCGCCGCGAAGTCGTGGGTGAACCCGCCGTAGCCGCTGATGTCGTAGTCGCCGGTGAGGACCTTGGTGCCCTCGGGCGCGTCGGACCGTGCGGTCAGGGCTAGCTTCGGCGGGTCGTCGCTGTCGCCGCCCCAGGTGAAGATGCCCTCGGCGGGCTGGTTCGCGAAGGGCACCTCGCCCTCGAAGCGGTCGATCGGGACGGGCGCCGGATCATCGGCCGCCGCCGTGCCCGCCGAGGCGAACGGAAGCAGTCCGGCGATCAGCGCGGCACCGGCCAGCAGAGCGGTTCTTCGTACGGAATTCCGATCGAGCCCGGTCAATGGGGTTCCCCTCGACTCTCACGTGGTGGTGACGACGTGCTTCCCGACGATGACGTGCTGCTCCGTTCCTCGCTCTTCTTACGACTTAGATCACGGCGTGAGTTAACTGGTGCCCCGGCAACCCGTCAAGACTTCACGTCAGAACCGGTACAGACCCAAGTCCCGGCCGGATCAGGGCGGTTGTTCCTTCAAAATCTGAACGCGCGACCCCTTGACGCGACTTCACAGCCGTCATTTACTCACGCCTCGCACGCCTCCCAACCCCCACCTCCAGAAGGGCGGCGCTCCATGAGGAGATCCACCAGGGCGGCCCGGCTGATCGTCGCCGGGCTGCTCGCCACCGCCGGGTTCACGGCGGCCACGCCCGCGCACGCCGCGGGCGAACAGGTCACCGCGTACCTGACGACGACGGACGACGACGGCGGACGCCATGTCGTGCGCGGGCTCCAGGCCCAGGCCCCGTTCGCCTTCCAGCCGGGCAGCGGCGGCGGCGGCGAGAACATCACCGTCGACGAGAACACCCGCTACCAGACCTTCACCGGCGGCGGCGCGTCCTTCACGGACACCGCGGCCTGGCTGATGAACGGCAGCGGCGCGCTGTCCCAGAGCACCCGTGACGCGACGATGCGCAAGCTCTTCTCCCCCACGGACGGGATCGGACTGTCCTTCCTGCGCAACCCGATGGGCGCCTCCGACCTCGCGCGCTACGGCTACACCTACGACGACGTGCCGGCCGGGCAGAGCGACCCGGACCTGACGCGGTTCTCCGTCGCGCACGACCTGGCCGACGTGGTACCGCTCACGAAGCAGGCGCTCCAGCTCAACCCGTCCCTGACGGTGATGGCCTCGCCGTGGACGGCACCGGCCTGGATGAAGGACAGCGGGGCGCTGAACGGCGGCTGGCTGAAGGCCGAGCACTACGGCGCGTACGCCTCGTACTTCGTGAAGTACCTCCAGGCCTACCGGGACCAGGGCGTCCCCGTCTCGTACGTCACCGCCCAGAACGAGCCGACCTGCTGCTCGGGCTACCCGTCGATGAGCTGGAACGCCTCGGGACTCGCCTACTTCACCAAGAGCGAGCTGCTGCCGAGGCTCCAGGCGGCCGGGCTGTCCACGAAGGTGCTCGCCCACGACTGGAACTGGGACGTGTACGACTCCTACGCCGCCCGGACCGTCGACGACGCGGCGGTCCGCTCGCACCCGAACTTCGGCGGGATCGCCTGGCACGGGTACGGCGGTGACATCGCGAAGCAGACGTCCGTGCACAACCAGTACCCGGGTCTCGACGCCTTCGGGACCGAGCACTCGGGCGGCACCTGGATCGCCAACCAGCAGCGCGAGGACATGCTCGACATCGTCGGCTACACCCGCAACTGGGCGAAGTCGGTGACCAAGTGGTCGCTCGCCGTGGACCAGAACAAGGGCCCGCACAACGGTGGCTGCGGCACCTGCACCGGGCTGATCACCGTGCACAACGGGGACGGGGCGAGCGGGACCGTCGACTACACGGTCGAGTACTACACGATGGGGCACCTGACGAAGTTCGTCCGGCCCGGGGCGCAGCGGATCGCCTCCACGGCCTCGTCGGCCGTCCCGAACGTCGCCTGGCGCAACCCGGACGGGTCGAAGGCTCTGATCGCCTACAACGACGGGGCGGCGGCGAAGACGGTCACGGTCAACTGGGGCGGCCAGCACGCGACGTACTCGCTGCCCGGAAAGACGTCGGCGACCTTCACCTGGTCCGGCACCCCGTCGGGCGGGGGCGGACAGACGGGCGCGTTCACCGGGCTGGCCGGCAAGTGCCTCGACGTGGCGGGCGCGTCGAGCGCCGACGGCACCGCGGTGCAGCTCTACGACTGCAACGGGACCGCCGCGCAGTCCTGGACCGTGGGGGCCGACGGCTCGGTGCGCGCGCTCGGGAAGTGCCTCGACGTCACGTCGGGGTCCACGTCCGACGGCGCCAAGGTCCAGCTCTACGGCTGCAACGGCTCGGGCGCCCAGCGGTGGTCGTACAACTCGTCGACGGGTGACGTGGTCAACACCGCGGCGAACAAGTGCCTCGACGTGACGGACAACTCGTCGGCGAACGGGGCGCGGGCGCAGATCTGGTCGTGCACGGGCGCAGCCAACCAGAAGTGGCAGCTGCGGTAGCGCTCCGGCCGCGGCCGGGAGACGGCGAACGCCGGAGGGGCGCGGTTCCGCCGCCCCTCCGGCGTTCACGGCCGGCCGCGCCGGAGGGTGCGCCCGCGCCCCGCCGGCGTCCGGGCCGGTTACGACGCGGGTTCCACCCCGGCCCGCAGGAGGCCGTAGGTGTAGGCGTCCTCCAGTGCCTGCCAGGAGGCGGCGATGACGTTCTCGGCGACGCCCACCGTGGACCACTCCCCCGCGCCGTCGGACGTGGAGATCAGGACGCGGGTCGTGGACTGCGTGCCGTGCTTGCCCTCCAGGATGCGGACCTTGTAGTCGACCAGCTCCAGGCGGGCGAGCTGCGGGTAGATCTGCTCCAGGCCCACGCGCAGGGCGCGGTCCAGGGCGTTGACCGGGCCGTTCCCCTCGGCGGTGGCGACGATGCGCTCGCCCTTGGCGAAGAGCTTGACCGTGGCCTCGTTGGCGTGGGAGCCGTCGGGGCGGTCCTCGACGATGGCCCGCCAGGACTCGACCTCGAAGTAGCTGCGCACCCTGCCCTCGGCCTCGGCGCGCAGCAGGAGTTCGAAGGAGGCGTCGGCGGCTTCGTAGGTGTAGCCCTTCAGTTCGCGCTCCTTGACGCGTTCCACGACCCGGCCGACCAGTTCGCGGTCGCCGCCGAGGTCGACGCCCAGTTCCTTGCCCTTGAGCTCGATGGAGGCGCGGCCGGCCATGTCGGAGACCAGCATGCGCATGGTGTTGCCGACCTGCTCGGGGTCGATGTGCTGGTAGAGGTCGGGGTCGACCTTGATGGCGGAGGCGTGCAGGCCGGCCTTGTGCGCGAAGGCGGAGACACCCACGTAGGGCTGGTGGGTGGAGGGGGTCAGGTTGACGACCTCGGCGATCGCGTGCGAGATCCGGGTCATCTCCCGCAGCGCGCCCTCGGGGAGCACCTTCTTGCCGTACTTGAGCTCCAGGGCGGCGACCACCGGGAAGAGGTTGGAGTTGCCGACCCGCTCGCCGTAGCCGTTGGCGGTGCACTGGACGTGGGTGGCGCCCGCGTCGACGGCGGCGAGGGTGTTGGCGACGGCGCAGCCGGTGTCGTCCTGGGCGTGGATGCCGAGGCGGGCCCCGGTGTCGGCCAGGACGGTGGAGACCACGGCCTGGACCTGGGCGGGGAGCATGCCGCCGTTGGTGTCGCACAGCACCACCACGTCGGCGCCGGCCTCGTGCGCGGCGCGCACCACGGACTTCGCGTACCGCGGGTTGGCGCGGTAGCCGTCGAAGAAGTGCTCGCAGTCCACGAACACGCGGCGGCCCTCGGCGACCAGGTGGGAGACGGTGTCGCGGACCATCTCCAGGTTCTCCTCCAGCGTGGTGCGCAGCGCGAGCTCCACGTGCCGGTCGTGGGACTTGGCGACCAGCGTGATCACCGGGGCACCGGAGTCCAGGAGTGCCTTGACCTGGGGGTCCTCGCTCGCCTTGCCGCCGGCCCTGCGGGTGGCCCCGAAGGCCACGAGCTTCGCGTGCCGGAAGTCGATCTCCTCCTGGGCGCGGGCGAAGAACTCGGTGTCGCGGGGGTTGGCGCCGGGCCAGCCGCCCTCGATGAAGCCCACCCCGAAGTCGTCCAGGTGCCGCGCGATGGCCAGCTTGTCCGCCACGGTGAGGTTGATGCCCTCGCGCTGCGCGCCGTCGCGCAGCGTCGTGTCGAAGACGTGGAAGGAATCGTCGACTTCGCTGGTTTCCGTCATGGTCTCAAGACTCCTGTGTTGAAACTCGGCCTACCGGAATGACCGGCTCCACCGTCCCCCAATGATCCCGCGCGCGCCGCGCTCCCGGCTGAAGGTGGGCCAGAAACGCGAAAAACCCCTCGCGGGTGCGAGAGGTCTGCGCGCGGGTCGAGGACGACGGTGTCCGCCCGCACCTGGTCGTGCGTGGCGGTCACTGCGGACCGGCGCGCCTGCTGCCAATAATCATGGCGAACGAGAGCACGGGGGCAGTGTGGCACATACCGCCCGCGTGATCACACGGCGTCTCAGGATGCGAGCACTGGGCTACCTGCCCGGGACGGGCGAAACACCCGTTCAGCCCAGCGAGGAGTCGAGGAACTCCTTCACGTGGGACAGGACCTGCTCGCGGTCGGTGCCGCGCAGGCCGATCGCCACGTGGATGGAGAAGCCGTCCAGCAGGGCGCGCAGCCGGGCGCCGAAGCGGTCCGCGTCGACGGGGCGGAACTCGCCGCGCGAGACGCCCTCGGCGAGCAGGGCGACGAGGTCCCGGTGCCAGGCGCCCTCGATGGCGGCCTGCCGTTCGCGGGCGTCGTCGTCCGCGTTCTGGGAGTGGTTCCAGACCTCCAGCCACAGGGTCCAGTGCGGGTCCCGGGGGCCGTCGGGGACGTACAGGTCGACGTAGGCGTCCAGGCGCTCGCGGGCGGTTCCGCGCGCGGCGAGCAGCCGGCCGCGTTCGGTGCCGAGGCGGCCCTCGCTCCATTCCAGGGTGCGCAGCAGCAGCTCGCCCTTGGAGCGGAAGTAGTAGAGGAGGTGGCCGCTGCTCATGCCGACCTCACGGCCGAGCGCCGCCATGGTGAGGTTCTCCAGACCGCGCCCGGCGATCATCTCCATGGCGACGGCGAGGACCTCCTCGCGCGGTGGCGCGTTCTTCCGCGCACCGGCCATCCGCGACTCCTGTTGTCAGACCTTCGGCTGCTGCTGGGTGATGCAGTGGATGCCACCGCCGCCCGCGAAGATCGTACGTGCGTCCACCAGGGTCACGCTCCGCTCGGGGAACAGCTTCCGGAAGATGTCCGCCGCGGTCTCGTCGCGCGGGTCGTCGAAGCCGCACAGGACGACGCCGCCGTTGCAGAGGTAGTGGTTGATGTACGAGTAGTCGGCCCAGTGGCCGTCGGCCTCCAGGACGGTCGGGGCGGGGACCTCGACGACCTCGACGGCACGCCCGCGCGCGTCGGTCTGGGCCCTCAGCAGTCCGATGACCTCCCGGCTGACCTCGTGGTCGGGGTGCGCGGGGTCCTGCTGGGAGTGGGCGACGATCACGCCGGGCCGGGCGAAGGCGGCGACGATGTCGACGTGGCCGAGGGTGCCGAAGCCGTGCGGGGGGTAGTCGCCGGTCAGGCCGCGCGGCAGCCAGATGGCCTTCTCCGTGCCGAGCTGGGCGTGGATCTCCGCCTCGACCTCCTCGCGGCTCCAGCCGGGGTTGCGCTCGGGACCGAGCTGCACGGTCTCGGTGAGCAGCACGGTGCCCTCGCCGTCGACGTGGATCGCGCCGCCCTCGTTGACCAGCCGGGAGGCGTACGTCTTCGCGCCGGCGAGGTCCGCGACCTCGGCGCCGATCCTGGAGTCGCGCTCCCAGCGGGCCCAGCGCTGGGCGCCCCAGCCGTTGAACGTCCAGTCGACGGCGGCGAGTCCGCCCTGCCCGTCGGTGAGGAAGGTGGGCCCGATGTCGCGCATCCAGGCGTCGTCGAGTTCCCGCTCGACGGTGTCGACGCCGGGGCCGAGGAGTTCGGCGGCCTGCGCGGACTGGCCCGGGCCGCACACCACGGTGACGGGTTCGAAGCGGCGGACCGCGCGGGCCACCGCCGCCCAGGCGGCACGGGAGGCGGCGAGGTCCTCGGGGCTGTCGAAGGTGGGGTTGGGGCCCGGCCACGCCATCCAGGTGCGCTCGTGCGGGGTCCACTCGGCGGGCATGCGGAAGCCGTCGGCGGCAGCAGACATGGGGTGATCCTTACAAGAAGTACAGGCGGTTGAGGGAGACCGAGTCGGCGGGATCGGAGCGCAGCGGTTCGCCGTCGAGGGTGACCAGGCCGGTGCGTCCGTCCACGTCGACCGCTCCGGTACGGGAGTTGCGGCGCAGGTCGGCGGGTCCGATGCCGCGGGTGCCGCGGACCGCGACGCGGCGGCGGCGGGTGGGCATGGTGTCGTTGCCCTGGTCGAGGGCGGCCTGGGCGACGAAGGCCACCGAGATCTCGGCGGGGGTCGCGCCGTGGGCCCCGAACTGCGGTCCGAGGACGAGGGGTTCGCAGGTGTCGGTGGCGGCGTTCGGGTCGCCGACCACTCCGTAGGCGGGGAAGCCGGCCTTCAGGACGAGCTGCGGTTTGGCTCCGAAGTACTCGGGGCGCCACAGCACGATGTCGGCGAGCTTGCCGGTCTCGATGGAGCCGACCTCGTGGGCGAGGCCGTGCGCGACGGCCGGGTTGATCGTCAGTTTGGCGATGTAGCGCAGGACGCGTTCGTTGTCGTGGTCCTCGGGGGCGCCGAACTGCGCCTTCATCTTCCCGGCCATGGCGAAGGTGCGGCGCACGGTCTCGCCGGCGCGGCCCATGCCCTGGGCGTCGGAGGAGGTGATGCCGATGGCGCCCAGGTCGTGCAGCACGTCCTCGGCGCCCATGGTCCCGGCGCGGATGCGGTCGCGGGCCATGGCGGCGTCGCCGGGCAGGTCGGTCTTCAGGTCGTGGACGGAGACGATCATGCCGTAGTGCTCGGCGACCGCGTCCCGGCCGAAGGGCAGGGTCGGATTGGTGGAGGACCCGATGACGTTCGGGACACCCGCCATCTTCAGCACGTTGGGGACGTGCCCGCCGCCGCAGCCCTCGATGTGGAAGGCGTGGATGGTGCGGCCTTCGAGCACCGCGAGGGTGTCCTCGACCGACAGGCACTCGTTCAGCCCGTCGCTGTGCAGGGCCACCTGGACGTCGTGCTCCTCGGCGACCCGCAGGGCCGTGTCCAGGGCCCGGGTGTGCGCGCCCATGTCCTCGTGGACCTTGAAGCCGCTGGCCCCGCCCTCGGCGAGCGCCTCGACCAGCGGAGCGCCGTGGGAGGAGGAACCCCGGCCGAGGAAGCCGATGTTGACGGGCCAGGCGTCGAAGGCGGAGAACGCGTGGCCCAGCGCCCAGGGCGAGTTGACGCCGACGCCCCACACCGGGCCGAACTCCTGGCCGATGACGGTGGTGACGCCGGAGGCGAGCGAGGCCTCCATGATGCGCGGTGACAGCAGGTGGACGTGGGTGTCGACGGCTCCGGCGGTGGCGATGAGTCCCTCGCCGGAGACGATGGAGGTGCCGGTGCCGACGACCACGTCGACGCCGTCGAGGGTGTCGGGGTTGCCGGCCCGCCCGATCGAGCTGATGCGGCCCTCGCGGATGCCGATGGACACCTTCCGGACGCCCTGGACGGCGTCGATCACCACGACGTTGCTGACGACGACGTCGCAGGTCTCCCGGACGGCGGCGGCCTTCAGGTGCAGCCCGTCGCGGGCGGTCTTGCCGAATCCGGCGAGGAACTCGTCCCCGGGGAGCTGGGCGTCGGACTCCACGCGGACGGTCAGCCCCGAGTCGCCGAGCCGGATGCGGTCGCCCGCGCGCGGGCCGTGGGTGGCGGCGTACTCGTGGGGGGTGAGGCGGCGGGCCTCGGCGGGGTGGCCTCCGGGGCGGCTCATCGCTCGGTCTCCTGGTCTCGGGTGTCCGGTACGCCGAGGTAGCCGCAGGCGGCGGCCCGGCGCAGGGCCTCTTCCCTGGCTCCGGGCGCGTCCAGCGGTCCGTCGACCAGGCCGGCGAAGCCGATGGCGACGCGGGCTCCGCCGATGGGCAGCAGACCCACCTCGGCGCTCTCCCCCGGGCCGAAGCGGACGGAGGAGCCGGCGGGCACGGCCAGCCGCATGCCGTAGGCGGCCGGGCGGTCGAAGTCGAGCCGGGGGTTGGCCTCGAAGAAGTGGAAGTGGGAGGTGACGGAGACCGGGACGGCGGCCGTGTTCGTCACGGTCAGGCGGACGGCCGCCTCGGGCTCGGCGTGCTCCGGGCCCGGCAGCAGGGCGCCGGGCGCCCGCTCGCCGAGGCCGCCGCCGATGGGGTCGCTGACCACGGCGAGGCGCGAGCCGTCGTCGAAGACGGCCTCGACGTGCACCTCGGTGACGATGTCCGCGACGCCGGGCAGGACGTCGTCGGGGCCGAGGACCGAGCGGGCCGCCTCGACGGCCTCGGCCAGCCGCCCGCCGTCGCGCGCGGTCTCGCAGACGGTGTCCGCGATCAGCGCGGTGGCCTCCGGCACGTTGAGCCTGAGCCCCCGCGCCCGGCGGGCGCGGGCCAGCTCGGCGGCCGAGAACAGCAGCAGTCGGTCACGTTCCGTGGGGGTCAGTCTCACGCCGCGACACCTCCTCGCCTTCCTCCATTTAGAGCGCCACTCTAAACGTGGATTTCATGGAAGGGAATCATTGACGGAGAGGCATCGAAGACGTCACATTGAACGCCGCTCTAACTCTTGGTGCTGTCCCGCACCACGCCAGGCGGCCGTCAAAGGAGACCAGCCATGCCGATCGAACAGCGCGGAGTCGACACCATCCCCGAGGAGGAACGCACCAGCGGGCCGCGCGACCTCGTCTCGATCCTGCTCGGTTCCAACCTCTGCCTCGGGGTGATCATCTTCGGCTGGCTGCCGCCCTCGTTCGGACTCGACTGGTGGTCCTCGGTCAGCTCGATCGTGGCAGGCACGGTCGTCGGGACCGCGCTCACCGCGCCGCTGGCGCTCGTCTCCCTGCGGACCGGCACCAACCTCTCCACCTCCTCCGGCGCGCAGTTCGGCGTGCGCGGACGGCTGGTCGGCTCGGTCGTCGGCCTGCTCCTCGCGCTCGGCTACACCGCGCTGACCGTGTGGATCGGCGGCGACGTGATGGTCGGCGTCCTCGGCCGCCTCTTCGGCCTGCCGGCGGACGGGCTGTCGTACGCCGTGGTGTACACGGTGCTGGCCGCCGCCACCGTCGCGGGCGCCGTCTACGGCTACCGGGTGCTGCTCGCCATGTCCCGCGCCCTCGCGATCGGCATGTCGGCCCTGCTGGTGGCCGGCGTGATCGCGTACGCCCCGCACTTCACCACCGCGGCGCTCCCGGAGGCCGGCGGCTATCTGCTCGGCTCCTACTGGCCCACCTGGCTGCTCGCCGCGGTGGCGGCGGGCCTGTCGGGCCCGATCGCGTTCATCACGCTGCTCGGCGACTACACCCGCTACATCTCGCCCGAGCGCCACTCCTCCCGCACGGTCCTGCGCGGCACCTGGCTCGGCCTGATCGCCGGTCTGCTGGTCCCCCAGCTCTTCGGCACCTTCACGGCGTACGGGGCACGCGCGGCCCTCGACTACGCGGGCCCGCTGGTGTCCGCCTCCCCCGGCTGGTACCTGGTCCCGCTGCTGCTGGCCGCCTCCGCGGGCTCGGTGGGCAACGCCGGTCTGATGCTCTACTCCATGGGCCTCGACCTCGACGCGATCCTGCCCCGCGCCTCGCGCGCCCGTGCCACCTGCGCGGTCGCCGTCGTCGCCATGCTCTGCGTGTTCGCCGGCCACTACGCCTGGGACGCCCAGTCGGCGATGACGTCCTTCGTCCTGCTGCTGACCGCGATCGGCACCCCGTGGGCGGTCATCACCCTGATCGGCTTCGTCCGCTGCCGCGGGGTCTACGACGCCGACGCCCTCCAGGTCTTCAACCGCCGCGCGCGCGGCGGCGTCTACTGGTACCGGGCCGGCTGGAACGCGCCGGCCACGGCGGCCTGGGCGCTGGGCGCCGTCGTCGGCCTCCTGGCCGTGTCCCTGCCGTCGTACGAGGGCCCGCTGCTGTCCCTGACGGGCGGGGTGGACTGCAGCTTCATCCTCTCCGGCCTGGTCGGCGGCATCGCCTACCTGGCCCTGGCACCGAACCCCGCGTCGCACCGGGTCGAACCCGCCCGGGAACCGGCCCACGCCGAGAGCGGGCTCTAGTACCGCGGCACCGGGTCGCTCCACCGTGTGGCGCGGCCCGGTGCGCGGCGAGGAAACGGCCGGTCCCCGTGACCCTGGGGGGAAACGGGGACCGGTGGCGGGAACGGGGGGATCAGCCCAGCGGGTGCATCCAGCCGTGGGTGTCCTCGGTGATGCCGCGCTGGATGTCGAGCAGGGCCTCGCGCAGGCGGAGGGTGACCTTGCCGGGCTCGCCGCCGGACTGGAGCCACTCGGTGCCCTCGCGCTTGACCGTACCGACGGGGGTGATGACGGCGGCGGTACCGCAGGCGAAGACCTCGGTGAGGGTGCCGTTCGCCGCGTCGGTCTGCCACTGGTCGATGGAGACGCGGCCCTCCTCGGCGGTGTAGCCGAGGTCGCGGGCGACGGTCAGCAGGGAGTCGCGGGTCACGCCCTCCAGGATGGAGCCGGTGAGGGAGGGGGTGACGATCCTGTCGCCGTACACGAAGTACAGGTTCATGCCGCCGAGTTCCTCGATCCACTTGTGCTCGACCGCGTCGAGGTAGCAGACCTGGTCGCAGCCCTTGGCGGCGGCCTCCTTCTGCGCGAGCAGCGAGGCGGCGTAGTTGCCGCCCGTCTTCGCGTCGCCCATGCCGCCGGGGACGGCGCGGACGCGGTCCTCGGAGAGCCAGATCTTCACGGGCTTCACGCCACCCGCGAAGTAGGCGCCGGCGGGCGAGGCGATGACGAGGAAGAGGTACTCGTTGGCGGGCTTCACGCCGAGGCCGACCTCGGTCGCGATCATGAAGGGGCGCAGGTACAGGGACTCCTCGCCGCCGTGCGCGGGAACCCAGTCGCGGTCCTGGCGGACCAGCGCGTCACAGGCCTCGATGAAGGTCTCCACGGGAAGCTCGGGCATGCCGAGCCGACGGGCGGAGGCCTGGAAGCGCTTGGCGTTCTTGTCGGGGCGGAAGGTCGCGACGGAGCCGTCGGGCCGGCGGTAGGCCTTGAGTCCCTCGAAGATCTCCTGCGCGTAGTGCAGGGTCATGTTCGCCGGGTCGAGGGAGAGCGGTCCGTACGGGACGAGCTGGCCGTCGTGCCAGCCGCGGCCCTCGGTCCACTTGATGGTCACCATGTGATCGGTGAAGTGGCGGCCGAACCCCGGGTTGGCCAGGATCGCCTCGCGCTCGGCGACGGCGAGCGGACTGGCGGAGGGCTTGAGCTCGATCGTGGGCTGCGTCATGAGTGGTTTTGTCCTTCACCGGTTGTATGTGACGGGCCGCACTCGCACCCGGACCGTCCGTGGCCAGTGCTAGGACGTCCGAGCATTCCCTCGTTCCGCGGCTCCGCCCTCGATTATCGCGCGCGGAGGACCATGGACGAAACGGGGTGAACACGGCCCAGGGAATGACCCAGGGGACTGATGGTGGCACCCGGCGAGGGAACGGCGAAAGCCGCCGGGTGCGGATGCGACCCGGCGGCTTTCACGGAACGTGGGTGGTGCGCCGGGTCAGCCGGCTACGCGCAGGGCGAGCGCGTCGCCGATCTCCTCGGTGCTGCGGGCGGGCTTGCCGACGCGCTCGGCGAGGTCGGCGGAGACGGCCTCCTCGATCCGGGCGGCCTCGGCCTCGTAGCCGAGGTGGCGCAGCAGCAGGGCGACGGACAGCACGGTGGCGCTGGGGTCGGCCTTGCCCTGGCCCGCGATGTCGGGCGCCGAGCCGTGCACGGGCTCGAACATCGAGGGGAACTCGCCGCTGGGGTTGATGTTGCCGGAGGCCGCGACGCCGATGCCGCCGGAGACGGCCGCGGCCAGGTCGGTGATGATGTCGCCGAAGAGGTTGTCGGTGACGATCACGTCGAAGCGCTCGGGCTGGGTGACGAGGAAGATCGTCGCCGCGTCCACGTGGATGTAGTCGGTGGTGACCTCGGGGAACTCCTCGGCCACCTTGTTGAAGATGTTCGTCCACAGGTGGCCCGCGAAGGTCAGCACGTTGTTCTTGTGGACCAGCGTCAGCTTCTTGCGCGGGCGGGCCTGGGCGCGGGCGAAGGCGTCACGGACGACGCGCTCGACACCGAAGGCCGTGTTGACGGAGACCTCGGTGGCGACCTCGTGCTCGGTGCCCTTGCGGATGGTGCCGCCGTTGCCGGTGTACGGGCCCTCGGTGCCCTCGCGGACGACCACGAAGTCGATCTCCGGCTGGCCGGCGAGCGGGGTCGCGACACCGGGCAGGAGCTTCGACGGGCGCAGGTTGACGTGGTGGTCGAAGGCGAAGCGGAGCTTGAGCAGGAAGCCGCGCTCCAGGACGCCGGACGGGACCGAGGGGTCGCCGATCGCGCCGAGCAGGATGGCGTCGTGCCCCTTCAGGGCGTCGAGGTCGGCGTCGGTGAGGGTCTCACCGGTGGCGTGGTAGCGCTTGGCGCCGAAGTCGAACTCCCTGGTCTCCAGCTTCACGTCCTGCGGGAGGACGGCGGAGAGGACTTTGAGGCCCTGGGCCACGACTTCCTGGCCGATGCCGTCACCGGGGATCACTGCGAGATCGATGCTGCGAGACATGACGGCACCGTACTCCTTGTCCCATGGAATGACACGCGATGTCCGCCATACGGACAGCACGGTGTCGTGGGACGTCCGCGTTCCGGTACGGCGGGTGTCGCGGGGCGGCCGTGTTCCGGCACGGCGGGCGCCGCGGCACGCCTACGCTTCGACACACGTTCACCCGTACGTATGAACGCCGTTGACGCTGGATGGGAACTTTCCACACATGACCGCTCCCTCCGCGGGGACCTCCCCCGAGTCCCCCGTCCCCGATGTCGGCATCCCGTACCAGCTCGCGCGCAACATGAGCATGGCCGAGCAGTACGAGTACCTGAGGACGAAGCTCACGCGGCGCCGGGCGCTCGTCGCGGCGAGCGCCTTCGCGGGCGGCGGGCTGCTGGCCGGCTGCGCCCGGGGAGCCGAGGCGCCCGACCGGGCGGCGTCCGTCTCCTCGCCGCGCCCGGCGACCAGCCGGGTCCCCGGCTCCGCCGTCACGCCGTTCGGCCGCCACCTCGCCTTCGGCGCGGACCCGAAGACCCAGATGCGGATCTCCTGGCAGGTGCCGTTCGCGGTCAGGAAGCCGTTCGTCCGGGTGGGCCCGACGCCCTGGAACCTGAGCCGCAGGATCGAGGCCGAGGTCCGCCACCTGCACACACCGGGCCTCACCGGGCAGCGCGCGGCCCTGGACCAGTACTACCTGCACGCGGCGCTCGACGGACTGCGCCCCGGGATGACGTACTACTACGGCGTCGGCCACGAGGGCTTCGACCCGGCGGGCAGGGAACGGCGTTCCACGATCGGCCACTTCCGCACGGCACCGGCCCACCCGGGGAAGTTCGTGTTCACCGCCTTCGGCGACCAGGGCGTCAACTCCGACGCCCTCGCCAACGACAAGGTGCTCCTCGGCCGCGGCCCCGCCTTCCACCTGCACGCGGGAGACATCTGCTACGCGAACGGGACCGGCTCCGGAAAGCAGTCGGACGTCTACGACCCGGCCGCCTGGGACCTGTTCCTCAAGCAGACCGAGACGGTGGCGAGGACCGTGCCGTGGATGGTGACGACGGGCAACCACGACATGGAGGCCTGGTACTCGCCGAACGGCTACGGCGGCCAGTCGGCGCGCTGGACGCTCCCGGACAACGGCTTCGACCCCCGCGACGCGCCGGGCGCCTACTCGTTCGTCTACGGCAACGTCGGCATCGTCGCGCTGGACGCCAACGACGTGTCGTACGAGATCCCCGCCAACAAGGGCTACTCGGACGGCAGACAGACCGCCTGGCTCGACAGGCGGCTCGGGGAGCTGCGCGGGCAGGTCGACTTCGTCGTCGTCTTCTTCCACCACTGCGCCTACTCGACGTCGACACACGCCTCCGACGGCGGGGTGCGCGACGCCTGGGTGCCGCTGTTCGCCAAGCACCAGGTGGACCTGGTGATCAACGGACACAACCACGTGTACGAGCGCACCGACGCCGTCAAGGGCGGCAGGGTGGGCAGGCAGGTCCCGGTGGGCGCCTCGACCGATCCGACCCGGGACGGGATCGTCTACGTCACGGCGGGCGGCGCGGGCAAGAGCCTCTACGGCTTCCCCACGGGGGTCAAGGACAGTTACGAGGGCAAGGTCACGCGGCGCGAGGCCGTCGAGACCTTCCAGTGGACGAAGTCGCAGCGGAAGAAGGCGGACACCGTGGAATGGTCGCGGGTGCGGTACACCGGCTACTCGTTCCTCTCGGTGGAGGCGCAGGCGGGCCCCTCGCCCCGGCTCACGGTGTCGGCGCTCGCCCAGAGCGGCGAGCGCATCGACCACTTCGAGGTGCGGCGCGGAACCTGACGGCGCGGCACGGTCCGGGCCGGCGCATCACGATGCGCCGGCCCGGACCGGCACGTCGAGGTGCGGCGCGGGGCCGGGCCCCGCGCCGCACCCCTGCGGGTGCGGCTCCCGGTTCGAGGGTGTCGGGCCTCAGTGGCCCGTCTCTCCGCCGTTGTCCCTGCGGTCGAGGGCGCGCTGGAGCGCGGCGGCGGCGTTCTTGCGGTCGGACTCGCTGCTCGTACGGGAGATGTGACGGACTCGGCGGACGGTCGTCTCGGCCATGATGAATCGACTCCTTGCCTCCGGCGGTGCCCGCACGGGCGGCCGGAAGTGCGATGAGGGATTTACGAGACGCCGGAAGGGGCGGGGAGCGGTGCCGCAGGGGTTGCCTGCAAAGGGCTCCGGCTCACGACCGCCATTCGCTTGGTCGAGCGAGACGTTCGGCTTATTCCAAGCTAGGCGAGGACCGGGCATCTGTCTCCACGATTACTCGGACTTCCTACTATCTGAGACAGCGGATTGCGTCACACCGCTCCGACCTGGGACGACGGTCCGCGCGGCGTCACCGGCCCCGGGGTGCAGCCGGAGGGCGCCCACCGTCGCCGGCAGGCACAGCGCACCGAGCACCACGAACGCGACCGCGTACGCCGGGCGGGCGCCGTCCGTCAGGGCCGCGCCCCCGCGCAGCGCGACCGTCGCGACCGCGATCCCGAGTCCGGCGGCCAGCTGGTGCGAGGTCGCGAGGAGGGCGTTCGCGTCGCGCAGCCGCTCCTCGCGCGTCTCGCTGAACGCGATCGTCGCGTAGCCGCTGAGCCCGACCGAACGGGCGACCCCGCCGACGGCCACGGCGACCGCGATCACCGCGACCGGCGTCGCCGCCGTGAACAGCGCGCAGCCCGCGGTGGCGAGCGCGAGTCCCAGGGTGGAGACGGTCAGCAGCGGCCGGAAGCCGAACCGGTTGATCAGATGCGTCGTGGCCGGCTTGATGCCGATGTTCCCCGCGAACACGAACAGCACCACGGCGCCCGACTTCACCGCGCTCCACCCGAAGGCCTCCTGGAAGAGCAGGGGCAGCAGGAAGGGCGCGGCGGAGACGACCGCCATGCAGAGGGCGCCGTCGAGCGCCGCGGCCCGGAAGGACGGGACCTCCAGGGCCCGCAGGTCGACCAGCGGATGCGGGGCGCGCAGCAGATGGCGTACGGCCGCCGTCAGGGCCACGGCCGCGACGGCACCGCTCACGGCCGTCCCCGCCGCGCCGCCGCCCCCGGAGACCAGGTGCGCGGTCCAGGTCAGGGCGGCGAGCCCGGTACCGGTGAGGAGCACGCCGGGCACGTCGAGCGGTGCCGCCCCGCCCGGCGCGCCCGGCGCGACCAGACGGCGGGCGACGAGCAGGGCGACCGCCCCGAGCGGCACGTTCAGCAGGAAGATCCACTGCCAGGAGGCGTACGTGGTGATCGCGCCGCCGAGCAGCGGTGCGACGACCGGGGCGGCGAGGCCCGGCCACACGATGTGGGCGACCGCGCGCGGGAGGTCCTGCTTGGCGGTCCCGGCGACCACGACGAGCCGGCCGACCGGCACCATCATCGCTCCCCCGGCCCCTTGCAGGACCCGGGTGACGACCAGGACGCCGAGGCCGGGCGCGAGGGCGCACGCCAGCGAGGCGAGGGTGAAGACGGTGATCGCGGCGAGCAGGACCCGGCGCGGCCCGAAGCGGGAGGTGAGCCAGCCGGACAGGGGGACGAGGACGGCGAGGGTGACGAGGTAGGCCGTGACGACCAGGCCGACCGAGGCGGGTGTGGTGTGCAGGTCGGCGGCTATCCGCGGGGCGGCCGTCGACACGATCGTGCCGTCCAGCATCTCCATGAAGAAGCAGCCCGCGACCAGGAGCGCGGTGCCGCGCTGACGCGTATCCATCATGCGTCCAGGCTCGGGTCGGACCAATGCTGCACACAAGGTCCGATTGCTTCACGTAGCGTTGCGTCTCATGCAGCATTTGCGATCCACTCCTTCCGGTGCGGCCGGCGCGGCCCCCTTCCCGGACATGAACCTGCTCCCCGCCCTCGACGCCCTGCTGCGCACGGGCAGCGTCGCGGGCGCGGCGGCCGAACTGAGCGTGTCCCCCTCGGCGATGAGCCGCACCCTGGGCCGGCTGCGCCGGGTCGTCGGCGACCCGCTCCTCGCCCCGTCGGGCCGGGGGCTGACCCTCACGCCCCGCGCGCGCGAGATGCGGCCCGGCGTCCAGGCGGCACTGGCGTCCGCGGTGGCCGCGCTGAACCCGCCCCGGGACATCGAACTCTCCACCCTGCAAAGGGAGTTCAGGATCCGCGTGAACGACGGCGTGGCGATGTCCCTGGGCGCTCCGCTGCTGGAGCTGACGGCGCGTGAGGCACCGGGCGTGCGGCTGCGGCTGCTTCCGGAGGGCGACGAGGACCCGGCGGACCTGCGCACCCATGTCGACCTGGACGTGGGCGAGTTGCCGCAGCGGCTGCCGCACGACGTACGCAGCTCCACCCTGCGCGCGCACCGGTACGTGGCCGTCGCCCGCGCCGACGCCCCCTTCGCGCGCGGCCCGTTGACCGCCGCGCGCTTCGCCGGACTGCCGCACATCACGGTCACCCGGCGGGGCCGCACGCACAGCGTGGTGGACGAGCGCCTCGCCGGACTCGGCCTGAGCCGCGACGTCCTGGCCACCGCCCCCACCTACGGGGCGGCCTGCTTCTTCGTCCTGCGCACCGACGCGCTGGCCCTGGTCCCCTCGGAGGTCGCCGCCGAGGCGTCCCGGGCGATGCCGCTCGCGGTCCTGGAGATCCCGCTGGACCTGCCGGAGGCGACGTCGGCGCAGGCGTGGCACGTCCGGCTGGACGCGGATCCGGCCCACCGGTGGCTCAGGAGCGCGCTCGCCCGCGTGGCCGGGGAGGCCGGCCACGCCGCGGACGGGACACCCACGAACGGCTGACCGGCCGAACGGCCGAACGGCCGACCGGCGCACGGCCCGACGGGAGGCGAGCCCGCGACCCACCCCGCCTAACCCTTAAAAACATCTTGACCGGTTAGGTGCAGTCATGCTGAACTTGCCTCACCACCAAAGATGACTTCAAGGGTTAGGTGATCCGATCATGAGCAGCCACCCGGTCCACCACCGCACCACCACCGTCGACGGCCACGTGATCGCCTACCGCGAGGCGGGCCCCGCGGACGCGCCCGTCCTGCTGCTGCTGCACGGCTTCCCGACCAGCTCGCACATGTTCCGGGACCTGCTGCCGCTGCTCGCCGACCGCTACCACCTGATCGCCCCCGACCACCTCGGCTTCGGCCGCTCGGACGCCCCGGCGGCCACCGACTTCCCGTACTCCTTCGAGCGGCTGGCCGAGCTCACCGGGGAGTTCACCGAGCAGCTCGGACTCAAGGAGTACGCGCTCTACATCCAGGACTACGGCGCCCCGATCGGCCTGCGCCTGGCACTCGCGCACCCCGAACGGGTGACCGCGATCATCACGCAGAACGGCAACGCGTACGAGGAGGGGCTCGGCGCGGACGCCTGGGCGCCGGTGCTGGCGCTGATCGAGGAGCGCACACCGGAGACGGAGGCGCCGGTCCGGGCGATCAGCGGCCCGGACGGCATCCGGTGGCAGTACCTGACGGGCGTGCCGGACCCGACCCGGGTCAGCCCCGACGCCTACGAGCACGACACGGCCCTGATGGCCCGCCCCGGCCAGCCGGAGATCCAGCTCGACCTGATCTCCGACTACGGCTCCAACTTCGCGCTCTACCCCGCGTTCCAGGAGTACTTCCGCACCAGCCGGGTCCCGCTGCTGGCGGTCTGGGGCGGCGGCGACGAGATCTTCGTCCCGGAGGGCGCCCTCGCCTTCCGCCGCGACCTCCCGGACGCCGAGATCCATCTGCTCCCGACGGGGCACTTCGCCCTGGAGACGCACGCGGCGCAGATCGCGGCCCTGATCCGGGACTTCCTCGGCCGCGTCTGACGGCCGGCGACGGGCAGGCGGATCACCCGCACGACTGATCCTCCGCGCGGCATGCCACATCGGGCTCCGGCGCAGGGAACGGTCACGTCATGAGCGACACGACCAGAGCACTGCTCGAAGGCGGACCGGACGACCTGCCCGAACGGATCGTCCCCGCCCCGGACCCCGGATCGGACGTGAAGATCGAGTTCCGCGGCGGATACGAACACTTCAGGCCGACCCCGCGGCAGGCGGACTCGCCGGAGGGCACGCTGCCCGTGTACGAGTGGTGGGAGCGGACGGAACTTCCCGGATAGCGCCCGCGCCCGGCCGGAGACTGGAACCGCCCCCGCTCCACGGACGGGGGAGACCGTGGGGCGGGGGCGGAGCGGGTGGGCGGCGGCCGGCTCGTGGGCCGGCCGCCGCGTTCGGCCGTCAGCCCATGTGCGGGTAGCCGTAGTCGGTCGGCGGGACCAGCGTCTCCTTGATGGCGCGGGTCAGCGTCCAGCGCATCAGGTTCTGCGGGGCGCCCGCCTTGTCGTTGGTGCCGGAGGCACGGCCGCCGCCGAAGGGCTGCTGGCCGACGACGGCGCCGGTCGACTTGTCGTTGATGTAGAAGTTGCCCGCCGCGTAACGGAGCTTCTCCATCGTGTACGCGGCCGCCGCGCGGTCGCCGGAGATGACCGAGCCGGTGAGCGCGTAGTCGGACGCCGACTCCATCTGGGTCAGCATCTCGTCGTACTCGTCGTCCTCGTAGACGTGCACGGCGAGGAAGGGACCGAAGTACTCGGTCGTGAAGACCTCGTTCTCCGGGTCCGTGCACTCGACGACGGTCGGGCGCACGAAGTAGCCGACGGAGTCGTCGTACGTGCCGCCCGCCACGACCGTGCAGGTCGGGTCGGACTTCGCGCGGTCGATGGCCGCCTTGTTCTTGGCGAAGGACCGCTCGTCGATGACCGCGCCGATGAAGTTCGACAGGTCGGTGACGTCACCCATGGTCAGCCCGTCGACCTCGGCCGCGAACTCCTCCTTGAAACCGGAGTTCCAGATGGAGGCCGGGACGTAGGCGCGGGAGCTCGCCGAGCACTTCTGGCCCTGGAACTCGAAGGAACCACGGGTCAGGGCGGTCTTGAGGATCGCGCGGTCGGCCGACGGGTGGGCGACCACGAAGTCCTTGCCGCCGGTCTCGCCGACCAGACGCGGGTAGGAGCGGTACTTCTCGATGTTGTTGCCGACCGTCTTCCACAGGTACTGGAAGGTCTTGGTCGAGCCGGTGAAGTGGATGCCCGCGAGGTCGCGGTGCTCCAGGGCGACCTTGGAGACCTCGATGCCGTCACCGGTGACGAGGTTGATGACGCCCTTGGGCAGGCCCGCCTCCTCCAGGAGCTGCATCAGCAGCACGGCGGCGTGGGTCTGCGTCGGGGACGGCTTCCAGACGACGACGTTGCCCATGAGCGCCGGGGCGGTGGGCAGGTTGCCCGCGATCGCCGTGAAGTTGAAGGGCGTGATCGCGTAGACGAAGCCCTCCAGCGGGCGGTGGTCCATGCGGTTCCACACGCCCGGGGAGTTCGCCGGCGGCTGCTCGGCGAGGATCTGGCGGGCGTAGTGGACGTTGAAGCGCCAGAAGTCGACGAGCTCGCACGGGGTGTCGATCTCGGCCTGCTGGGCGGTCTTCGACTGGCCGAGCATGGTGGAGGCGGCCAGCGTCTCGCGCCAGGGGCCGGCCAGCAGTTCGGCGGCGCGCAGGATGATCGCCGCGCGGTCGTCGAAGGCCATCGCGCGCCAGGCGGGGGCGGCGGCGAGGGCCGCGTCGACGGCGTCCTGGGCGTCCTGCTGCGTGGCGTTGGCGTAGGTGCCGATGCGCGCCTTGTGGTTGTGCGGCTGCACGACGTCGAAACGCTCGCCGCCGCCCATGCGCTTCTCGCCGCCGATGGTCATCGGCAGGTCGATCGGGTTCTCGGCCAGCTCCTTGAGCTTGACCTCCAGGCGGGCGCGCTCGGGCGAACCGGGGGCGTAGCCGTGCACCGGCTCGTTGACGGGGGTGGGGACCTGGGTCACGGCGTCCATGAGCTACCTCTTCCGGGTGAATGCCTGCTTTCGGCCCGCAAGAACCGAAGCCGTCTAAGTACGTTGGGTGGTGGTCAGGGCTTGACCGTCATGAGCTCGCTGCGGCGTGCGAGTGAGAAGCCCCCGCAGGGGCGGAGTCACTTTTTCCGTAACTCCTTATGCGGAAACGGGTCGGCTCAGCCGACCGATGAGCGGTAGCTGCCGTCACCCAGGATGCACCCGGATGCCGACAGCTGCCGCTCGCCTTCACATCAGCCCTTGGTGAGGATCGAGCGCGCGAAGAAGAGGAGGTTGGCCGGCTTCTCCGCGAGGCGGCGCATGAAGTAGCCGTACCAGTCGGTGCCGTACGCGGTGTAGACGCGCATGCGGTGGCCCTCGGCGGCGAGCCGCACGTGCTCGTCGCTGCGGATGCCGTACAGCATCTGGAACTCGTACTCGTCCAGTTTGCGCCCGGCGGTCCGCGCGAGCTCCTGCGCGATGGAGATGAGGCGCGGGTCGTGGGACCCGATCATCGGGTAGCCCTCGCCCTCCATCAGGATCTTCAGGATGCGGACGTACGCCTTGTCGGTCTCCGACTTCTGCTGGTACGCGACCTCGGCGGGCTCCTTGTAGGCGCCCTTCACCAGACGGACGCGGCTGCCGCTCTCGGCGAGGCGGCGGGCGTCGGCCTCCGTGCGGAACAGGTAGGCCTGGATCACACAGCCGGTCTGCGGGAAGTCCTTCCGCAGCTCCTCGTGGATCGCGAACATCGAGTCGAGGGTCGTGTGGTCCTCGGCGTCCAGCGTGACGGTGGTGCCGATGGCGGCGGCGGCCTCGACGACCGGACGGACGTTGGCGAGGGCCAGCTCGTGGCCGCCCTCCAGCGCCTGTCCGAACATGGAGAGCTTCACCGACATCTCGGCCTTCGTGCCGAGGCCGAGCTCCTTCAGGCGGCCGATCAGCTCCAGGTACGCGTCACGGGCGGCGTACGACTGCTCGGGGGTCGTGATGTCCTCGCCGACGACGTCCATCGTGACCTCCAGGCCCTTGCCCGTGAGGTCCTTGATGATCGGGACGACCTGGTCGACGGTCTCGCCGGGGATGAAGCGGTCGACGACCGGCTTGGTCACCGGGGCGGCCGAGATCAGGCGGCGCATCCTGTCGCTGCGCGAGGCGGCGAGAATCACGGGACCCAGCACGGGGAACCTCCACAACGAAGTCAGAAGGAGGCCGAATCCCGACGGCTCGGGTACGGCACGGAGAACCACCGTGAAACCTAGGGATCCCTCCGATCCTGGGCCATCGACAGCTGTCACGCATCCCCGACCCAGATCTCAGACATATGTATGAAGGGTTCACAGGAATGCGCGAGAATGCCGGGGTGAGCGGTGAACACAGAGGCGACTACCAAGAGCTGGTCGACGAGATCTCGGCGCTGCTCGGCGTCCCCGCGACGCTGGAGAACCGCGATTTCGAGCTGCTCGCCTTCGGCGCGTACGACAGCGAGGGCGACCTCGACCCGTCCGCCCTGGACCCCGTGCGCACCCGCTCGATCCTCACCCGGCGGTCCACGACCGCCGTCCGCACCTGGTTCGAGGGTTTCGGCATCACCCGCGCGACCGGCCCCGTCCGCATCCCGCCGACCCCCGAGGCCGGGGTCTACCGGGGGCGGATCTGTCTGCCCGTACGCCATCGGGGCGTCGTCCTCGGCTACGTCTGGCTGCTCGACGACGACCCGGGGCCCACGGACGCCCAGCTCGCCGGGGCCATGCAGGTGGCCTCCCGCATCGGCGCGCTGCTCGCGGACGAGGCGCAGGCCGGTGCGGACCTCACCCGGGAGCTGCGTGCGGTGCTGACCGCCGAGCGCGGCTGGCAGCGGGACATGGCGGTGGCGGAGCTGCGCACCGCGCTCGGCCCGCGCGGTGCGGGTCTGCACACGGTGGTGTGCGTGGCGCCGTGGCCCTCGGCCGACCCGGACGACGCCCCCTCGGCCCGTACGGTGCCGGGGGCGACCGCCCTGTGCACCGTCCCGTGGGGCACCGCCGGCCAGAGCCTGGCCCTGCTGGTCCGGCTGCGTTCTCCGGACGTCCTGACTCCGGCGCTGACGGCGGCCGGCCGGTTCGTACGGGAGGCCGCGGGCGCCCGCGGCAAGGGCGCCGCCCCCGGCGGCCCGGGAGCCGGCTCGCCCGGCGGTGCGGTGGCCGCCGGGGTCGCCGCGGCCCGGGAGGGGCTCGGGGAGCTGGGTGCCGCGTGGCGCGAGGCCGCCGCGGCCGCGCGCGCCGTGCTGGCAGAGCCCCGGCTCGGCCCGGTCGCCGAGTGGGGCGCGATCGGCCCCTTCCGGCTCCTGACCGCCCTGCCGCCGGACGCGGCCCACGACCCCGCGGTGAGCACCCTGTTGGACACCGCCCACCGCGAACTCGCGCGCACGGCCGAGGTGTTCCTCGACCGTGCGGGCCAGGCCGGGCGCACGGCCGCTGAGTTGGGCATCCACCGCCAGACGCTGTACTACCGCCTGTCCCGCGTGGAGCAGCTCACCGGACTCGACCTGGACGACGGCGAGGACCGGCTGCTGCTGCACATGGCCCTGAAGGGCGCGCGGCTCTAGAGGCCGTCGGCCCCGGCCGCGGTCGGGGCGTCCGGTGGGCTCAGGAGCGGCCCCGCCGGCGGGGCGTTCCGGTCAGCAGGTCGGCGACGGCTGCCACGCCCTCGGTGATCGCCCGCTCCCCCACGTCACCGAAGCCGAGGACCAGACGGGCCGGCGTCGTCGCTCCGTCCGAGCGGCACGGGCTCATGCCGTACAGGCCGACGGAGCGTTCCCGGGCCGCGGCGACGACGGAACGCTCGTCGGTGTCCGGCGGCAGGTGCAGGACCGCGTGGAAACCGGCGGCCAGCCCGGTGAGCCGGACCTCGGGAGCGTACGTGGCCAGCGCCTCGACCAGGACGGCGCGCCGGGCCGCGTAGACCGTGCGCATCCGGCGCAGGTGGCGGTCGTGGCGCCCGGACTCGATCAGCCTGGCCAGGGCGAGCTGGTCGAGGGCCGGGGAGCCGCGGTCGGCGACGCGCTTGGCCTCCGTCAGCGGGGCGGCGAGCGCGGGTGGGCAGAGGATCCAGCCGATGCGCAGCGCCGGGGCGAGCGACTTGCTGACGGTGCCGATCGACACGACCCGGTCCGCGGCCAGCCCCTGGAGGGCGCCCACCGGCTCCCGGTCGTAGCGGAACTCGGCGTCGTAGTCGTCCTCGATGACGTACGCGTCCCGCCGCATGGCCCACTCGATCAGGGCGATCCGGCGTTCGGGGGCGAGGACGACGCCGGTGGGCCACTGGTGGGCCGGGGTGACGATGACGGCTCGGGCGCCGGTCGCGTCGAGCGCGCGTACGTCGACGCCGTCCTCGTCGACCGGGACGGGCACGGCCTTCAGCCCCGCGGTCCCGGCGGCGGCCGACGCGGTGGCGGGGCTGCCCGGATCCTCGTACGCCACCGCCCGCACACCGGCGAGCGCCAAGGCGCGCAGTGTCAGCCCGAGCCCCTGCGCGTAGCCGGAGCAGACGACGATCCGTTCGGGGTCGGCAGCGGCCGCCCGCACCCGGCGCAGGTATCCGGCCACCACCTCGCGCAGTACCGGACTCCCGCGCGGATCACCGTAGTCGAGATCCGATGTCGGCATCGCGCGGGCCGCCTCGCGGGTCGCCCAGAGCCAGTCGGGGAGCGGGAAACCGCCCAAGTCCGGTACGCCGTGCCGGAAATCGGCGATCAGGCGCGGGGCGGCCCGGTCCCGGGAGGCGGACGCGGGCGGCGCGTGCGCTCCCGCGGCGACCCGGGTGGCGGAGCCGGCCCGGGTCACCAGGTAGCCCTCGGACTGGAGTTGGGCGTAGCAGTCCTGGACCAGGCCGCGCGACAGACCGAGTTCGAGGGCGAGTGCGCGGGAGGAGGGGAGCCGCTCTCCGGCACCGAGCCGGCCCGTGCGGATCGCGTCGCGCAGCTGCCGCTCGAGCTGGGCGTGCAACTGCTCGCCGCTGTCCCGGTCGACGGACAGCAGCAGCTCGGGGGACGAACCGGCCCACTGCGGAGACATGGAACTGGAGCTTATCGGCGGTCCGGCCGGAACCTAGCGTCGTTCCCATGACGCCTTCCCCGATACGACGGACCACCCGGCCGGCCGCACGGACGCCGGTCCCGGCGTCCACGGCGGACCCGGTCACGCCCCCGGACCACGCGCCCGTCACGCCGGAGGCGGATCCGGCGTCCACGGCGGACCCGGCTGCCGCTCCGGTGGCCGGGGCGGTTCCGGACCCGGCCACCGCCGGACGGCCGCCGCTGCTCACCCGGCCCCTGATGCTCCGCTTCGTGAGCATGATCGGGGCGTCGGTGAGCTTCTTCCTGCTGCTGTCGGTCGTCCCCGCCTACGCCACGGCGTCGGGGGCCGGCCCGGCCACCGGTGCGCTGATGCTGGCCACCGTGCTCGGTGAACTGGCCGCCCCCCGCCTGGTGACGCGCTACGGGCACCGGGTCGTGCTGGCCGTCGGCCTCTCGCTGCTCGGGGCTCCGGCGCTCGTCCTGACCCTGTCGCACTCCCTGGCGTGGATCGTGCTGGTCTGCCTGGTCCGTGGCCTCGGCTTCGCTCTCACACTGGTGGCCGGCGGGGCGCTGACCGCCTCGCTGATCCCGGCCGAGCGGCGGGGCGAGGGGCTGGCGCTGGTGGGCGTGGTCTCGGGCGTGCCGTCCCTGATCGCCCTGCCGCTCGGCGTGTGGCTGGCCGGGCACGTGGGTTTCACCCCGGTCGCCCTCGCCGCGGGGGTGGCCGCGCTCGCCGCCGTGGCGTCGGTGCCGGCGCTGCCCGGCCGGGAGCGTGCGCCGGAAGAGCCCGTGGGGATGGTGGCGGCGCTGCGCACCGGTGATCTGGCCCGGCCCGCCGCCGTCTTCGCGACCACGGCCCTGGCGACCGGCGTCGTCGTCACCTTCCTGCCGCTGGCGGTACCCGCCGCTGTCTCCGGGGTCGTCGCGGCGGCCCTCTTCGCGCAGCCCGCCGCGTCGACCGCGGCCCGGTGGGCGGCGGGCCGGTACGGCGACCGGCGCGGACCGGCGGGGCTCGTGGTGCCGGGTCTGCTCCTGTCGGCCGCCGGCATGCTGATCACCGCGTTCACCGGGAGCGCGGTCGCGGTCCTGACCGGGGTGGCCGTTCTCGGAGCCGGTTTCGGCATCGCCCAGAACGCGACCCTGAGCCTGATGTACGCACGGGTCCCCGCCTCCGGCTACGGCACGGTCAGCGCGCTGTGGAACCTCGCCTACGACGGCGGCATGGGCGTCGGCGCCCTCGGCTTCGGCGTCCTGGCGGCACCGGCGGGGTACGCGTCGGCCTTCGCCGTCACGGGCGCGCTGATGCTCGTGGCGCTGGTCCCGGCCCTCCGCGACCTGCAGGCCCCGGTTCCCCGGGAATGAGCGAGAGCGGTCACCCGGCCGGCCGGGAACGGGGGCTGTCACCCGGCGACGGGCGACGGCGGTCCTCCCGCGAAGGTCTTCCCCCGCTCACCCCGCCTCGCGCACCCCTTCGATCACCCGCCGCAGCCCCTCGGTCAGCTCCTTCGCGTCGGTCGCCGACTGCGGGTCGAAGAGCCACTGCACACAGAGCCCGTTGAGCAGGACCTGGTAGAAGCCGCCGAGCGAACGCATCATGGCGTCGTCGACGTCGGCCTCCGAGCCGCCGGCAAGCATCGGGACGATCCCGCGGCGGCCCTCGTCCGAGGCCTTCGCCAGGTGTTCGCGGACCGTCGGAAGCCGGTCGGAGTTGATGATCACCTCGAAGGTGAGCATCCAGACGGACCGGTCCTCGACGAAGGACCGGGTGACGCTCTCCCATGCCTCCTGGAAGCGCTCCAGGGAGCCGGGCGCGCTCGCGGTGTCGGTCATCGCGAACGCGCCGAACGTGTCGCCGACGTCCGAGATGAGTTCCACGTACGCCGCGGCGAGCAGCGCGTCCTTCGAGCCGTAGTGGTAGCCGATGGACGCCAGGTTCGTCCCCGACTCCTTGACGATGTCGCGCGCCGTGGTGCGCGCGAAGCCCTTCTCCAGCAGGCAGCGCTTGGCGCCTTCGAGCAGATCCTCACGGTGTCCCATGCCGGTCAGCGTACCCCCGATCTAGACAACCGTCCCATACGAACGTCAAGCACGAACGTATAAAACGCTCGTCCTATACGCGCGTACTAGACAAGCGTTTAAGACGTGCGTACAGTCCCTGCCATGACGAACCCGACGAGCACGCCCCCCGCCTCCGGCGCCCTGGCCGGCCGCCGTGAATGGACCGCCCTCGGCGTCCTGATGCTTCCGCTGCTCCTGGTCTCGATGGACGTCTCCGTCCTCTACTTCGCGATCCCTTCGATCAGCGCGGACCTGGAGCCGAGCGGCACCCAGCAGCTGTGGATCTTCGACATCTACGCGTTCGTGCTCGCCGGCCTGCTGATGACGATGGGCTCCCTCGGCGACCGCATCGGGCGCCGCAAGCTGCTCCTGCTCGGCGCCGCCGCGTTCGGCACCGCATCGGCGCTGGCCGCCTACGCGAACAGCCCCGAGACGCTGATCGCGGCCCGCGCGCTCCTCGGCGTGGGCGGCGCGACCCTGATGCCGTCGACCATGGCGATCATCCGGACGATGTTCACGGACCCCGGACAGCGCGTGAAGGCGGTCGGCCTGTGGTCCGGCGTCATGACCGGCGGCGTCGCCCTCGGTTCGGTGATGAGCGGTGTCCTCGTCGAGTACTTCTGGTGGGGCTCGGTCTTCCTGGTCAACCTGCCCGCGATGGCGCTGCTGCTGGTCCTCGGCCCGTTCCTGCTGCCCGAGTCCAGGAACCCGGAGCCGGGCCGCTTCGACCTGGTGAGCGTGCCGCTGTCGATGGCCGCCGTCCTGCCGGTGATCTACGGCGTCAAGGAGATCCCGTCCGAGGGCTGGAGGACCGAGTACGTCGTCTCGGTCCTCGTCGGCCTGGTCTTCACCGCCCTGTTCGTCCACCGCCAGCGCACCGCGAAGTCCCCGCTGATCTCCCCCGCCCTGTTCCGCGGCCGCGGCTTCGCACCCGCCGTCGTCCTCAACCTGGTCTCGTCCTTCGGCATGATGGGCTCGGCGTTCTTCACCACCCAGTACCTCCAGTCGGTGCTCGGCAAGAGCTCCATGGCGGCCGCCCTGTGGTCCCTGCTTCCGACCGTCCTGGTGGGTGTGGCCGCGCCGGTCGCCGCGCAGCTCGTGCACAAGGGCGTCCACCGCGCCCACGTCGTCTCCGGCGGATTCGTCATCGCCGCCTGCGGCTACGGCCTGCTGGCCTTCGCCGGCACCGACTCCCTGTGGCTCGTGCTGGCCGGCGCGGGCGTCCTCGCCTCCGGGATCGTCACCGTGATGTCGCAGATGATGGACCTGGCCCTTAGCACCGTGCCCGTCGGCAACGCGGGCGCCGCCGCCTCCCTGCTGGAGACCGGGGCCGAGCTCGGCGGCGCCCTCGGCATGGCGGTCCTGGGCTCCATCGGCACGGCCGTCTACCGCCACGACATCCCGGCCGGCGTCCCGGCCGCGGCGCACGAGACGCTGGGCGGCGCGCTGGCCGCGGCCGGGCAGCTGCCGGGCGACACCGGAGAGGCACTGGCGGCCGCCGCGCGGGAGGCGTTCACCCACGGCATGCAGGCGGCGGCCGTCGCCGGTGCGGTCCTGCTGCTGGGCGCCGCGGTCCTCGCCTCGGTGAGCCTGCGCAAGGCGACGGTGCGCGAGGACCGCGCCCTCCTCGACGCCGGGACCGGCGAGCCGCTGGAGACGGCGGCTCCCGAGCGGGCGAACGGCTGACACCGCCTCGCCCCGACCACCGGGGCGAGCACGCCCTTACCGCCCGCCGGGCGGACGACGGCCACCACGAACGCCCCCGCCGGGCGGACCGGAGAATCCGGCCCGCCCGGCACCGGCATCGGCATCGGCACCGGCACCGGCACCGGGGACGCCCTTCGTACGGCCGGTGCCCGGACCGGCTCCCGATCAGGACCACCGAGCCGGGGAGTTGTCGGCGGGGCGTGCCAGGATGGGCCTGTGACACAGACATCCGGTACGCCGTTCATCGGCCGGGGAGACGAACTCGCCCGGCTCACCGGCGTGCTGGAGCGCGCGAGGGGCGGCGAGCCGCGCGCGGTCCTGGTGGCCGGGGACGCCGGTGTCGGCAAGACCCGCACGCTGACGGAGGCCGCGGCACTCGCCGCCGCCTCCGGGACGACCGTCCTGACCGGCCACTGCGTGGACCTCGGCGACGTGGGCCTGCCGTACCTCCCGTTCACGGAGATCCTGGGCGCGGCGGCCGCCGACGACCGTCTCGCCCCGGCGTTCGCGGCCCACCCGGCCGTCGACCGGCTGACCGGCTCCGGTCCGGGACCCGGCGGCGCGTCCGACCCGGGCGACCGGCTCCGGCTCTTCGAGGCCGTCGCGGGCCTCCTCGCCGACCTGGCCGGCATCACCCCGCTCCTGCTGGTCATCGAGGACCTCCACTGGGCGGACCAGTCCTCCCGCGACCTGCTGCGCTTCCTGTTCAGCCGGGGCATGCTCCAGGGGGCCGCCACCGCGGGCCCCGCCCGTCGCCTCGCGGTCTTCGCCTCGTACCGCGCGGACGACCTGCACCGCCGCCACCCGCTGCGCCCCCTGCTCGCCGAGCTGATCCGGCTGCCCGCCGTCGACCGCCTGGAGCTGCGGCCCATGGCCGACGCCGACGTGGCCCGGCTCGTGCGCGCGCTGCGCACCGGCCCGGTCCCCGACAGCACGGTCCACGGCATCGTCGAGCGCGCCGAGGGCAACGCCTTCTACGCCGAGGAACTGCTCGCCGCGCTGCCCGCCGACGACGCGCCCGTCTCCCCCGCCATGCCCGGCGGACTGGCCGACGTCCTCCTCATCCGCATCGAGCAACTCTCCGGCACCGCCCAGCAGGTGCTGCGCACGGCGGCCGTCGCGGGGCGCCGCGTCGAGCACGAACTGCTGCGTGAGGCCGTACAACTCCCGGAGGAGGAGCTGGAGTCGGCGCTGCGCGAGGCCGTCGGCCACCAGCTTCTGGTGCCCGGGGACGACGCGACGTACTCGTTCCGCCACGCGCTCACCCGCGAGGCCGTGTACGCGGACCTGCTGCCCGGTGAACGGGTCCGGCTGCACGGCCGGTTCGCCGGACTCCTCGCCGGACCCGCGCGTTCGGCGAAGAACGCGGCGGAGCGCGCCCACCACTCGCGCGAGAGCCACGACCTGGCCGACGCGCTCACCGCCTCCCTCGAAGCCGCCGATCACGCCCAGTGCGTCGGCGCGCCCGCCGAGGAGCTGCGCCATCTGGAGACCGCGCTCGAACTGTGGCCCACGGTGGACGCCGGCGCCCGCCCCGACGGCGGCACGGTCGCCCTCACCCTGCGCGCCTCGGCGGCCGCCGCCCGCGCCGGGGAGAGCCATCGCGCGGTCCACCTCACCCGCGACGCGCTCGCCAGGGCCGGCTCGGACGCCGACTCCGAGCTCGCCGCCCGGGTCCGGTACACCCTCGCGGGCAACCTGATGCGGATCGACAGCCTGAAGGACGCGTTCGCGTACAGCAGCGAGGCGCTCGCGATGATCCCCGCCGAGCCGCCCTCGTACACCTGGGTGTGGGCGGCGGCGACCCATGTCAGGGCGGCCCGCTACGTGGGACGCGACGAGGACGCCGAGCGGGTCGCGCGACAGGCGCTCGCCACCGCCGAACGGCTCCGGCTGGCCGACGCCCAGGCCGACCTGACGATCTCCCTGATCGGCATGGAAGCGGACAGCCGGCGCACCCCGAAGGGCCGCGAGCACCTGCGCCGGGCCCGTGAACTGGCCCACGGCGCCGGGAACTTCCCGGTGGAGATGCGGGCGCTGTTCAACCTGGCCATCGGGGCCTACGAATCCGGCGACCTGGAGGAGTGCCTGAGCTGGCTCGGTGACGGCGTGGACCGCGCCCGCCGCACCGGCCTCCTCTCCTCGCCGTACGCCCTGGAGCTCCGCTACCTCCAGTCCCTGGTGCTGTACGCGCTGGGCCGCTGGGACGAGTGCGCCCGGGCGGCCGCCGAGGACGCCGGACTGCTGCCGGTGGCGTCCCGGATCGCGACGGGCCCCGCCCTGTACGTCGCCCTCGCCCGCGGAGAGCGCGAGGCGGCCGTCGCCGGAGCCCGTGCCCTGCTCGACCCGCCCTTCGACTGGATGTCGGCGCTCGTCGCGAGCATCGTGCTGACCGACGCGGCCGCACTCGACGGCGACGCCGAGGGCTCCGTGCGACGGCTGCGCACCGCGGTCGAGACGCTCACCGAGGCCTCCGGCTCCGACCGGCCCGACGTCGTGGTGCGGCTCGCCGCGCTCGCGCTGTCGGCGGTCGCGGACGCGGCCGAGGAGGCCCGGCTGTCCGGCGATCCTGCGGGCGCCGACCGCTGGGCCCGGACCGCGGCCGAACTGGTGGAGCTCGCCCGGGGCCCGGCCGCCCTGGGCGAGGACGGCACCCCGCAGGGGCCCGAGGGACTGGCCTGGTTCGCCCGTGCCGAGGCGGAGGGGCTGCGCGCCCGCACCGGTCCGGACGTGGCGGCCTGGGAGCGGGCCGTCGCGGCGTTCGGCTACGGCGATCCGTACGAGCTGGCCAGGAGCAGACGGCGGCTCGCGGAGGCCCTTCTCGCGGCCGGCCGCCGCGACGAGGCGGGTGAGCAGGCCCGTGCCGCCCACGACACCGCCGTACGGCTCGGCGCGGTGCCGCTGCGCGAGGCCCTGGAGTCGCTCGTGCGGCGCGGCAACCTCGGCGGTCCACCGGCCGCCGGGGAGCGGGTCGCCGCGCTGACCGCCCGGGAGAGCGACGTGCTGCGGCTGCTCGGCCACGGGCGCACCAACCGGCAGATCGGCGAGGAGCTGTTCATCAGCGGCAAGACGGCGAGCGTCCACGTCTCCAACATCCTCGCCAAGCTGGGGGCCGCGAGCCGCACCGAGGCCGTGGCGATCGCCTACCGCGAGGGGCTGATCGAGCCGGAGACGACCCCGTCCGCGTGACCGTACGAAACGGCCCGGGGCCGGGACACCGGCTGGTGTCCCGGCCCCGGGCCGTCGTACGGGAAGCCGTCGTGGTGCGGCTCAGACCAGGTTGACCGAGCGGACCGACGTCGCGCCGATCTCCGCGGAGAGCTCGGTGAGGACGCTCTGCGGCACGGTGTCGTCGACGGTGAGGACCGCGAGGGCCTCGCCGCCGGCGTCCGCGCGGGCGACCTGCATGCCGGCGATGTTGAGGCCGGACTCGCCGAGGATGCGGCCGACGGTGCCGACGACACCGGGACGGTCCTCGTAGCTCAGGACGAGCATGTGGTCGGCGAGCGCGAGGTCCACGTCGTACTCGCCGACGGCGACGATCTTCTGCAGGTGCTTCGGGCCGGCCAGCGTGCCGGAGACCGCGATCTCCTGGCCGTCGCCGAGCGTGCCGCGCACGGTGACCACGTTGCGGTGGTCGGGGGACTCCGAGCTCGTGGTCAGACGGACCTCGACACCGCGCTCCTGGGCGAACAGCGGGGCGTTGACGTACGACACGGTCTCGTCGACGACGTCCTCGAACACGCCCTTGAGCGCGGAGAGTTCGAGCACCTTGACGTCGTGCTGGGTGATCTCGCCGTACACCTCGACGTCGAGGCGGACCGCGACCTCGCCCGCGAGGGCGGTGAAGATGCGGCCGAGCTTCTCGGCGAGCGGCAGACCGGGCTTGACGTCCTCGGCGATGACGCCGCCCTGGACGTTGACCGCGTCCGGGACGAGCTCACCGGCGAGGGCGAGGCGCACCGAGCGGGCGACGGCGATGCCGGCCTTCTCCTGGGCCTCGTCCGTGGAGGCGCCGAGGTGCGGGGTGCAGACGACCTCGTCGAGCTCGAACAGCGGGGAGTCCGTGCAGGGCTCCTTCGCGTACACGTCGAGGCCGGCGCCGGCGACGCGGCCCTCCTTGAGCGCCGAGTACAGCGCCGCCTCGTCGACGATCCCGCCGCGCGCGGCGTTGACGAGGCGCACGGTCGGCTTGACCTTGTGCAGGGCCTCGTCGCCGATGAGACCGAGGGTCTCGGGGGTCTTCGGCAGGTGCACGGTGATGAAGTCCGAGACCTCGAGCAGCTCGTCGAGGGTGAGGACCTTGACGCCCATCTGCGCGGCCCGCGCGGGCTGGATGTAGGGGTCGTAGGCGACGACCTTCATGCCGAACGCCGACATGCGCTGCGCGACGAGAGCGCCGATGCGGCCGAGGCCGACGACACCGAGGGTCTTCTCGGCGAGCTCGACACCGGTGTACTTGCTGCGCTTCCACTCGCCGTTCTTCAGCGCCGTGTTGGCCTGCGGGATGTGGCGCGCGGTGGCGAGGAGGAGACCGCAGGCCAGCTCGGCGGCGGTCACGATGTTCGAGGTGGGGGCGTTGACGACCATCACGCCGGCCTTGGTGGCGGCGGAGACGTCGACGTTGTCCAGGCCGACGCCGGCTCGTGCGACGACCTTCAGCTTCTTGGCGGCGGCGACGGCCTCGGCGTCGACCTTGGTGGCCGAGCGGATCAGGATGGCGTCGACGTCGGCGATGGCGGGCAGCAGCTCGGCACGGTCCGCGCCGTTGCAGTGCCGGATCTCGAAGTCCGGGCCCAGGGCGTCGACGGTCGCGGGCGACAGCTCTTCAGCGATGAGTACGACAGGTTTCGAGCTCACGTGAGTCCTCACAAGTCCAATGCGGACGGCCGTCCCGACGGCCGCAGGCGGTGGAGGGTTTGCAGCGGCCCCGGGGTGTGCCTGCACTTCTTGGGGGGTCGCTCGAGCCGCGTGGAAGACGCACGACGCTGTGGGCCTGACGCGTTGTTGCTGTGCAGTGTAGTGGCGTCGCGGGGGTCGTCCTGCGCCTCCGCGGAAGGATCACCCGTCCGTGGCTGGACGGGATGTCCAACACCGTGTCCCCGGGCATTACCCGGGGTTCGACGAAGGGCCGGAGCATACCGCTCCGGCCCCCGTCGTCAGGCTCACGCCTCGTCGTCGTTGACCCACGACATGAGCTTGCGCAGCTCCTTGCCGGTGGTCTCCAGGAGGTGGTTCTCGTCCTGGGTCTTGTACTCGTTGTACTTCTTCAGACCCGAGTGGTACTCGTCCATCCAGTTGCGGGCGAACGTGCCGTCCTGGATCTCGGCGAGGACCTTCTTCATCTCGGCCTTGGTGGCGTCCGTGATGATGCGCGGGCCGGTGACGTAGTCGCCCCACTCGGCGGTCTCGGAGACGGACCAGCGCATCTTCTCCAGGCCGCCCTCGTACATGAGGTCGACGATGAGCTTCAGCTCGTGGAGGCACTCGAAGTACGCGATCTCCGGCTGGTAGCCGGCCTCGGTCAGCGTCTCGAAGCCGGCCTTGACCAGGGCGGCGGTGCCACCGCAGAGGACGGCCTGCTCACCGAACAGGTCGGTCTCGGTCTCCTCGGTGAAGGTCGTCTTGATGACGCCGGCGCGGGTGCCGCCGATGCCCTTGGCGTACGAGAGGGCGAGCTTGAAGGCGTCGCCGGTCGCGTCCTGCTCGACGGCCGCGATGCAGGGGACGCCGCGGCCCTCCTCGTACTGGCGGCGCACGAGGTGACCCGGGCCCTTGGGGGCGACCATGCAGACGTCGATGCCGGCCGGGGGCTTGATGAAGCCGAAGCGGATGTTCAGGCCGTGGCCGAAGAACAGCGCGTCGCCGTCCTTCAGGTTGTCCTTGATGGACTCCTCGTAGACCTGGGCCTGGATCGGGTCCGGGACCAGGATCATGATGACGTCGGCCTCGGCGGCGGCCTCGGACGGGGTCACCACGCGCAGGCCCTGCTCCTCGGCCTTCGCCTTGGACTTGGAGCCCTCGTGCAGACCGACTCGGACGTCGACGCCCGAGTCGCGCAGGGACAGCGCGTGGGCGTGGCCCTGGCTGCCGTAGCCGATGACCGCGACCTTGCGGCCCTGGATGATGGACAGGTCTGCGTCGTCGTCGTAGAACAGCTCGGCCACTGGGGTTCTCCTTGTTTTCCGGTATTTCCGGTGTTGCGTCCCACCGTACGGCGGGCGGGGGAAGTGAAGTTCTCGGGTCTCGGCATACGGGCGGACCGGATGGACGGTCCGCCCGTACGACCGGTGTCCTACGGCCTAGGCCGACCGGTCCAGCGCGCGCAGCGACCGGTCGGTGATCGAACGCGCCCCGCGTCCGATCGCGATCGTGCCGGACTGGACGAGCTCCTTGATGCCGAACGGCTCCAGCATCTTGAGCATGGCCTCCAGCTTGTCGGCGCCGCCGGTGGCCTCGATGGTGACGGCCTCCGGGGAGACGTCGACGGTCTTGGCACGGAACAGCTGAACGATCTCGACGATCTGGGAGCGCGTCTCGTTGTCGGCGCGCACCTTCACCAGAACGAGTTCCCGCTGAACGGCCGAACCGGGCTCCAGCTCGACGATCTTCAGGACGTTGACGAGCTTGTTGAGCTGCTTGGTGACCTGTTCGAGCGGGAGTTCCTCGATCACGTTCACCACGATGGTGATGCGGGAGATCTCGGGGTGCTCGGTGACACCGACGGCGAGGGAGTCGATGTTGAAGCCGCGCCGGGAGAACAGGGCGGTGATCCGGGCGAGGACACCGGGCTTGTTCTCGACGAGGACGGAGAGGGTGTGCTTGCTCATGGGTCTGACTCGGCTCTCTCTCAGTCGTCTTCGTTGTCGCCGAAGTCGGGGCGGACGTCCCGGGCGAACATGACCTCGTCGTTGGAGGTGCCGGCGGCGACCATCGGCCACACCATCGCGTCCTCGTGGACGATGAAGTCGACCACGACCGGGCGGTCGTTGATCGAGTTCGCCTCCTCGATCACCTTGTCGAGCTCGTCCGGGGACTCGCAGCGGATGGCGTGGCAGCCCATCGCCTCCGACAGCTTGACGAAGTCGGGGACGCGGGTGCCGGCGCTCGGCTGCTTGCCGTCCGCGTCCGGGCCGCTGTGCAGCACGGTGTTGGAGTAGCGCTGGTTGTAGAAGAGGGTCTGCCACTGGCGGACCATCCCGAGGGCGCCGTTGTTGATGATGGCGACCTTGATCGGGATGTTGTTCAGGGCGCAGGTGGTGAGTTCCTGGTTGGTCATCTGGAAGCAGCCGTCGCCGTCGACCGCCCAGACCGTGCGGTCCGGCTGTCCGGCCTTGGCGCCCATCGCGGCCGGGACCGCGTAGCCCATCGTTCCGGCGCCGCCGGAGTTCAGCCAGGTGGAGGGCTGCTCGTACTGGATGTAGTGCGCGGCCCACATCTGGTGCTGGCCGACGCCGGCCGCGAAGATCGTGCCCTCCGGGGCGAGCTGGCCGATGCGCTCGATGACCTGCTGCGGCGAGAGCTGGCCGTTGTCGGGCTGCTCGTAGCCGAGCGGGTAGGTCTCGCGCCAGCGGTTGAGGTCGCTCCACCAGGCGGTGTAGTCGCCGGTGTTCCCCTCGGCGTGCTCCTTCTGGACCGCCTGGACCAGGTCGGCGATGACCTCGCGGGCGTCTCCGACGATCGGCACGTCGGCGGCGCGGTTCTTGCCGATCTCGGCCGGGTCGATGTCGGCGTGGACGATCTTGGCGAAGGGGGCGAAGCTGTCCAGCTTGCCGGTGACGCGGTCGTCGAAGCGGGCGCCGAGGGCGACGATCAGGTCGGCCTTCTGCAGCGCGGTGACGGCGGTGACCGAACCGTGCATGCCCGGCATGCCCACGTGCAGCGGGTGGCTGTCGGGGAACGCGCCGAGCGCCATCAGGGTGGTGGTGACGGGCGCTCCGGTGAGCTCCGCGAGGACCTTCAGCTCGGCGGTGGCGCGGGCCTTGAGGACGCCGCCGCCGACGTACAGCACGGGCCGCTTCGCCTGGCTGAGCAGTTTGGCGGCCTCGCGGATCTGCTTGGCGTGGGGCTTGGTCACCGGACGGTAGCCGGGCAGGTCCTGGGCGGGCGGCCACTGGAAGGTGGTCCGGGCCTGGAGGGCGTCCTTGGCGATGTCGACGAGGACCGGGCCGGGCCGGCCGGTGGAGGCGATGTGGAAGGCCTCCGCGATCGTCCGCGGGATGTCCTCGGCCCTGGTGACCAGGAAGTTGTGCTTGGTGACCGGCATCGTGATGCCGACGATGTCCGCCTCCTGGAAGGCGTCCGTGCCGATCGCCTTGGAGGCGACCTGCCCGGTGATCGCCACGAGCGGCACCGAGTCCATGTGCGCGTCGGCGATCGGGGTGACCAGGTTGGTCGCGCCGGGACCGCTGGTCGCCATGCAGACGCCGACCTTGCCGGTGGCCTGCGCGTAGCCGGTGGCCGCGTGGCCGGCGCCCTGCTCGTGCCGGACCAGGACGTGACGCACCCGGGTGGAGTCCATCAGCGGGTCGTACGCCGGAAGGATCGCACCGCCGGGAATGCCGAATACGGTCTCGGCCCCGACCTCCTCGAGCGAGCGGATGAGGGACTGCGCACCCGTGACGTGCTCGGGGGCGGACTGCTGTCCTCCGGAACGGGGCCGCGGCTGCGGATGGTGGGCCCCGGTGGCCTGCTCGGTCATCGGCATTCTCTTCTCGATGCTGAGGGTTTTTGCGACTTTTGTGCGGTGTACGACTGATGCCTGTGCAACAAAAAACCCCTCGTGCCGGGAGGCAAGCGAGGGGAGCGCGCCGGGTGCGGTCGCTGGGTGTTCCGGACCTTTCCGGAGGCCACCTAGCTTCAGCCGACGCGCTTTCCAAGTACGAGAATTCGGGTGCGCATGGCATTGACCCTCCCCCCGGCACGCACCGACTGTCAAGTGGGTGGGACGGGAGTCTCATTATGTGAGCGGAGGGCGGTTCCGCCCCCCAGGACGACGGGCACTCCACTCGTATACACCCCCGCGCCCCCTCCGCCCGCGAACACCGGCTCGACAGGGCCGCTCGGCACCGGATAGTGGCCGGAAGAGAGCGCTCGGCGCAGCCGGTACTCGTCCAGCGGCCCGGAGAACGCCATGCCCTGCCCATGGGTGCAGCCCATCGCGCGCAGGGCGACGACCTGCTCCGGGAGGTCCACCCCGTCGGCCACGGACTGGAGTCCCAGATCCGCGGCGATCCGCAGCAGCCCGCTGGTGATCTTGTGCAGCCGGGCGGACTCGACGACCCCTTCGACCAGGCTCCGGTCGAGGCGCAGGACGTCGAGGGGGAGCCGTCTCAGTGCCGTGATCGCCGCGTACCCGCTGCCGAAGCCGTCCAGGGCGATCCGCACGCCGAGACGCCTGAGCGCGTTGAGCCGGCGCTCCAGCTCGTCCAGGGGGACCCTCGGATCGGTGTCGGACAGCTCGACGATCAGGCCGCCGGAGGCGAGCCCGTGCCGGGTGAGCAGGGACTCCACGGAACCCAGCGGCATCGAGCGGTCCACCAGGCGCCGGGCGGTCATCCGGACCGTGACCGGCACGGCGACCCCGGCGGCGGTGCGCTCGGCGGCCTGCGCGACGGCCTCGTCAAGCATCCAGCGGCCGAGTTCGGCGGTCTTCTCGCTGTCCTCGGCGACCCTCAGGAACTCGGCCGGCGTGAAGAGCACTCCTTGGGAGGAACGCCAGCGCGCCTGTGCGGTGACCGACGCGATCCGGCCGTTCTCCAGCGACACCACGGGCTGGTGCAGCAGGGCGAACTCACCGTCCTGCAGCGCGGAGCGCAACCGGGTCGCCAGCTCCGCCCTGCGGACCACGTCCTGCTGCATCTGGGGCACGTACAGCTCGACGCGGCCCTTTCCGGCCGCCTTCGCGCGGTACATGGCGAGGTCGGCGTTGCGCAGCAGCTCGCCGGCGCCCAGACCCGGTTCGGCGAAGCCGACGCCGATGGACGCGGCGACCCGGACATCGTTGCCGTCGATGCAGTAGGGCTGGGAGAGCCTGATCCGCAGGCGGTCGGCGAGTTCCCGCACCTGCTGCTCGCGGGCGGAGCGGTCACGGCCTCCGTCACCGACGATGAGGGCCGCGAACTCGTCCCCGCCGAGCCGGGCGGCGGTGTCGCCGTGCCGGACGGAGTCCTGGAGCCTGCGGGCGGCCTGGACGAGCAGTTCGTCGCCGGCCTGGTGCCCGATGGTGTCGTTGACGGCCTTGAAGCCGTCGAGGTCGATGAACAGGACGGCGGTGCCCCGGTCGCTGGAGCGGCGCCCGGACAGGGCCTGCTGGACGCGCCGGGTGAACAGCGCGCGGTTGGGCAGGTCGGTGAGCGGGTCGTGCTCGGCGTTGTGCTGCAGCTGCGCCTGGAGCCGTACGCGTTCGGTGACGTCACGGCTGTTGAAGATGAGACCGCCGTGGTGCCGGTTGACGGTGGACTCCACGTTGAGCCAGCCACCGCCACCGGAGCGGAACCGGCACTCGATCCGGGTGGTGGGTTCCTCGGCGTGGCTGGCCGCGAGGAACCGCCGCACCTCGTGGACCACGCAGCCGAGGTCCTCGGGGTGGATGAGCGAGGCGAGCTCGGAGCCGACCAGGTCCTCGGCGTCACGGCCGTAGACCCCGGCGGCGGCCGGGCTGACGTATCTCAGGATGCCGTTCGGCGCGGCGATCATGATGACGTCGCTCGAACCCTGCACCAGCGAGCGGAAGTGGTTCTCCTTCTGGGCCAGCTCCTGGGTGAGGGTGATGTTGTCGAGCAGCATGATGCCCTGGCGCACCACGAGGGCGAGCACGACGAGACCGGCGGTGACGAGCACCACGCGGTCCACCCTGCGTCCGTTCAGGATGTTGTAGAGGATCCCCAGCGTGCAGACGGCGGCGGCCAGATAGGGCGTCAGCGCGGCCAGCGACCCGGTGATCGGACGCGCCGCGGCGGAGCGGCCCGGTCCGGGGCCCTGGGGGTTCGCGGGCGCGGGCGCGCCCTGCCGCGGTCCGCGGGGAGGGTCCGGCTCCTCGTGCGGCCCCTGGTCCTCGTGGGACCCTGGCCCCTCCTGCGGGGCTCCCGGTCCGTACGGCGGACGGGTCTCCTGGGGTCCGGGTGACACGTGGCTTCCCGGGGGACCGTACTGCCCTTCCCGGCGCTGCCCGGGGATGCCCTCGTGCGCCACGCGCGCGTGCTCCTCCGATCCCTGCTCGTCCGGCCCGCGCGCCTCCGGTCCCCGCACCTCCGGGCCGCGCGGTTCCGGTCCGTACGCGTCGATGCCGTGCTCGTCGACGCCGTGCTCCTCGGTGCCGTGCTCCTCGGTGCCGTGCTCCTCGGTCTCGTTCCCGTGCCGGGTGACGACCCAGGGGGCGTACGCGAGGAGCAGCGATCCGGCGAACCAGCCCGCGTCGAGGAGCTGGCCCGAGTGGTAGCTGTCGTGCAGGAGGGGCGAGGTGAACAGCGCGTCGCACATCACGGTCAGGGCGAGCGCCCCGATCGCCGTGTTCACCGCCGACCTGTTCACCGACGAGCGCCTGAAGTGCAGTGCCAGCACCATGCTGACCAGGGCGATGTCCAGCAGCGGGTACGCGAGCGACAGCGCGGTGTGCGCGACGCTCGGCCCGTCGAACTGCGCGGCCTGGGCGAGCGCCAGACTCCAGGACAGGGTGAGCAGCGATCCGCCGATCAGCCAGGCGTCCAGCGCGAGGCACACCCAGCCCGCTCTGGTGACGGGCCGCTTGGCGAGCACCAGCAGTCCCACGATGGCGGGCGGCGCGAAGCAGAGGAAGAACAGGTCGGCGTAGCTCGGGGTGGGCACGGGACGGTCGAGGACGACCTCGTACCATCCCCAGACCAGGTTCCCGAGCGAGGCCATCGCCGAGGAGAGCGCGAACAGCAGCCACGCGGGCCGGAAGCGGCTGCGGCGGCTGCGGGCGTAGAGGAAGCAGGAGACCGCCGCGGCGCCCGCGGCGACGCTCAGCCCGAAGTCGCCCATGACCAGCGCGAGGCTCGTGGAGCCCCAGCCGAGCGCGGAACCGACGGCGTAGGCCGCGCACACCAGGGCCAGCACGAGTTGCGAAAGCAGGCCCGTCCCTCCGTCGGACACCGTCCGACGGGTCAGCAGCGCTCCTGGGGAGCTCACCGGGCCCACCCGGTCCGTGCCCCGGGGTCCTGCCGGTCCCGGTGCGCCGAGTGCCCGTGCCTCCGGCGGGTCTGGTTCCTGCGGTGGTGATGGCCGCCGTGACCGCGGCTGTGCGTGGTCGCGCGCCAGGGTCGTCGTCGGCGGCCCCGCCGCGTCGGATCGTTGGTACATAGGCCGTGCATCGCCCGTCGCCCCCCTCGCAGTCTCCATGTCCGTCCCCGGCGCCGAGCGGTGCGCGGCGCAGCCCCTGTCCGGACGATACACCAGTCTCGTCACTCAGGGACATAGTTCCTCTACTCTCCGTAACTACCAGGGACTATGCCGACACTGCCCGCGTTCGGAGAACTGCGGAGAGTGCCCGAGGGGGGACGGCGGGCGGCCGGGCGTCGCTCAGGTGCCGGTGGTAAGGACCACGTTGCGCAGTGGCTCCCGGTTCACGAAGCGGGTCAACTGATCCGCGAGCAGCCGCTTGGCGCGCGGCCAGAACGCCGATGTCGGACCCCCGACATGGGGGCTGACCAGCAGACCGGGCGCGTGCCACAACGGGTGGCCCGGGGGCAGCGGTTCGGGGTCGGTGACGTCGAGGGCCGCGGTGATGCGCCCGCTGTTCAGCTCGCCGAGCAGCGCGTCCGTGTCGACGACGGGGCCGCGGGCCACGTTCACCAGGAGCGCGCCGTCCTTCATCCGGGACAGGAAGCCGGCGTCCACCAGGCCGCGGGTGCTGTCCGTGAGCGGCAGGGACAGGATGACCACGTCGAACTCGGGAAGCAGGGAAGGGAGTTCGGCGAGGGGGCGCACAGGACCGCGCTCCGTGGCACGGGCGGAGCGCGCGACGCGCGCCACCCGCGCGAGCTCGAACGGCGCGAGCCTGTCCTCGATGGCGGCCCCGATCGACCCGTACCCCACGATGAGGACGGACCTGTCGGCCAGTGAGGGCCGGAAGCCCGGGCGCCACTCCTGTTTGTCCTGGCCCCGCACGAAGTCGGGGATCCCGCGCAGCGAGGCGAGGACCAGCGCGAGAGCGAGTTCGGCGGTGCTCGCCTCGTGCACCCCGCGGGCGTTGCACAACACCACGCCGGAGGGAAGGGAGTTGAGGCTCGGCAGGACGTGGTCGACGCCGGCGGAGAGCGTCTGCAGGGCCTGGACCGAGGTCATTTCGGCCATCGGCCGCTGCGAGACCTCGGACGGCTTCATGTAGGGCACGACGTAGAACGCGCAGTCGGCCGGATCCGCGGGGAACTCCTGACCGCCGTCCCAGAAGCGGTAGTCGGGCCCTTCGGGGAGTCCGTCGATCTCGTCCGCGTGAAAGGGGAGCCAGACATCAAAGGTCATGGTCAGGAGGTTATGCCAGGCGCTCATGCGCGCAGAGGTTAGGTTGGGGGCCAGCAGAAGGGGGATCACGGCCAGGTGGAGCGCAGAACGATCGGGGCCGCGGGGCTCGGTGTGGGGGCGGTCGGACTCGGATGCATGCCGATGAGCTGGGCTTACACCGGGTCGCAACAGCGCGGCGAGGAGTCGCTGCGCGCGGTGAACGCGGCGCTGGACCAGGGTTCGACGCTGCTCGACACGGCCGACATGTACGGGCCCTTCACCAATGAGCTACTCGTCGGGCGTGTCCTGAAGGAGCGGCGCTCCGAGGCCTTCGTGTCGACCAAGGTCGGGCTGCTGGTGGGTGATCAGCACCTCGTGGCCAACGGCCGCCCCACCTATGTGAAACGGGCGTGCGACGCGTCGCTGCGCCGGCTCCAGACGGATGTGATCGACCTCTACCAGCTCCACCGCGCGGACCCGGAAGTGCCGGTCGAGGAGACGTGGGGCGCGATGGCCGAGCTCGTCGCGGCCGGAAAGGTCCGCTCGCTCGGGCTGTGCGCGGTGGGCGCGGGGGCCGGCCGGCGGGCGGGCGCGCGGGTGCACGACGGAACGATCCGGCTGCTGCGGCGGGTGCAGCAGGTCTTCCCGGTGAGCACCGTGCAGGCCGAGCTGTCGGTGTGGTCGACGGAGGCGCTGGACGCGCTGCTGCCGTGGTGCGCGGCGCGCGGTGTCGGGTTCCTCGCCGCGATGCCGCTCGGCAGCGGCTTCCTGACGGGCACGCTGACCCCCGGCGAGGGCTTCGAGCCCGACGACGCGCGGGCCCGGCATCCCCGCTTCACCGCCGAGATGATGGCCGCGAACCAGACCGTCGTCGTCGGTCTGCGGCGCGTCGCGCGGCGGCACGGGGACGGTGCCCGTCCCGTCACGCCCGCGCAGGTGGCGCTGGCGTGGGTCCTGGCGCAGGGTCCGCACGTCGTCCCGGTGCCGGGGGCCAAGCGGGAGCGCTGGGTCACCGAGAACGCGGGCGCGGCCGGACTGCGGCTGACGGCGGAGGACCTGGCCGAGGTGGCGGCGCTGCCGGGGGCGCTGGGATCCTGGGACTGAGCGGTGCTTCGGGAGCCCGGCGCGGACCGTCCGGCCGGGACCGGGAACCCCCGGGGCCGCCGGCGGTGTTTGAACAGGAGGACCGCCGCGTCGAAGGGACACTGATGGTGCAGATCCGAGCAGTGACAGTCGTGTTGGCCGCCGCCGCGCTCGTGGTGACGGCCGGCTGCTCCTCCGGCGAGGGGGGAGGGGCGGACGGCCCGGGCGCGTCGTCCGGGACCGGGAGCCCGGCCTCTCACGCGCCGTCCGCCCCGGCCGCCACCGCCGACGAGACGCCGCCCGCGAAGGGCTCGGCGAAGGTCCTGCGCACCGTCACCGACGGCCTCGACACCCCCTGGGGCCTCGCGCCGCTGGCCGGGGGCGGTCTGCTGGTGTCCTCGCGGGACGAGGGGACGATCACCCGGATCGACGAGAAGACCGGCGCGAAGACGCCGCTGGGCGAGGTCCCCGGGGTGGCCCCGGCCGGTGAGGGCGGCCTCCTGGGCATCGCGCTCTCGCCGGACTACGCCTCCGACCACATGATCTACGCGTACCTGACCACGGCCTCCGACAACCGCATCGTCCGCATGCTGTACGACGAGCGGAAGCCGTCCGGAGAGCAGCTCGGCGCGCCGGACACGGTCTTCAAGGGCATACCCAAGGGCATGATCCACAACGGTGGCCGGATCGCCTTCGGTCCGGACAGGATGCTGTACGCGGGCGCGGGCGAGACGGGTGACCGGGGCCTGGCCCAGGACAAGGAGTCGCTCGGCGGGAAGATCCTGCGCATGACGCCGGAGGGCGAGCCCGCGCCGGGCAATCCGTTCCCCGACTCGGTCGTGTACTCGTACGGGCACCGCAACGTCCAGGGTCTCGCCTGGGACCGCGAACAGCGGCTGTGGGCCGCGGAGTTCGGCCAGGACACCTGGGACGAGCTGAACCGGATCGAGCCGGGCGGCAACTACGGCTGGCCCGTGGTGGAGGGGATCAGCCACAACTCCGCGTACCGCGACCCGGTCGCCCAGTGGCACACCGACGAGGCCTCCCCGAGCGGGATCGCCTACGCCGAGGGGTCCCTGTGGATGGCGTCGCTCAGGGGCGAGCGCCTGTGGCGCATCCCGTTGAACGGCACCGAGGCGTCCGCGGCACCGGAGGATTTCCTGACGGACAGGTACGGCCGTCTGCGCACGGTCGTCTCCGCGGGCGGCGACAGGCTCTGGCTGACCACGAGCGAGACCGACGGCCGCGGCACTCCCGAGAAGGGCGACGACCGGCTCGTGGAGCTGGAGGTGAGGTAGGAGAGCGCGGCTACGGGGCCTGCGTGGACTCAGGGCCCGGTCCGGTATCCGCCTGCCGTCCGGGCCGGTGCTCCTGCCGCGGGAGCCGTACGACCGCCTTGCCCGAGGCCAGGTCTATCGGGCCGCGGCCCGGGTCGCCGTCGTACAGGTCGACCCGGGACACCTCCAGTCGCTTGCGTTCGTCGTCGGTGTGCTTGCGGCCCGGTGCGAAAAGCTCCTCGATCATGTTGAACACGGCTTCCTCCTCTGTCCGGTCCCTCGCGGCGCGGCTCTCAGCCGGCCGCCCGGGTGGGCGGGGTGTCCGGCGGGAAGAGCCGCAGCCCGTGCGCCAGCGCCGCCGCTTCCCCCCGTCCTGAGACGTCCAGCTTGGCCAGAATGTTCGAGACGTGGACGCTGGCCGTCTTCGGGGAGATGAAGAGTTCCTCGGCGATCTGGCGGTTGCTGCGCCCGGCGGCGACCAGGCGCAGGACGTCGCGCTCCCGGCCGGTGAGCCCGAACGCGGCCGCGGGGTCGGCGGGGGCCGTCCGGGACGGGCCGGGGGTGTGCTCCAGGGGGAGACGGGCCCGCCGGGCGAGCAGCGCGACGGCGTCGGCGAGCGGACGGGCCCCGAGGTGTCCTGCGACGGCGCCCGCCAGCCGCAGGAGTTCCGCGGCGCGGGCGCGCTCGTCGTCGTCCGCGCCCGTGAGCAGCAGGGACTCGGCGAGGCGGAGGCGGACCCGGGCGAGGTCGTAGGGGCGCTCCAGCGGTTCGAAGGCCCCGGCGACCTCGGACCACCGGTCCGGGTCGGACACGCCGTCGGCCCGCCGCAGTTCGGCGCTCACCCATGCGGCGTGGGCGTTCCAGACGGGCGCTCCGGTGGCCAGGGCTCTCGCGGCCTCGCGGATGCGTTCGAGGGCCGGGGCGCGGCCGGGTGCGGCGACGGGCAGGCCGCGGGCGTCGGCCTCCGCGGTGACGGCGGCCAGCAGCAGCGGCCAGCCGTAGCGCTGGGTGCCGGGCGGGAAGCCCTCGGCCAGTGCCTCCTCCAGGGCGGTGCGGGCGTCGAGGAGGCGGCCCTCGCCCGCGGCGATGCCGATGGCGGTGCACAGCAGCGGCAGGGAGTGCTGGGGCATCGGGTCGTGGGTGCCGAAGTGGCCGCGGGCCTCGGCCAGTTGGTGACCGGCCTCGACGAGGTCGCCGCGGGCCAGGGTCACCGGCACGAGCCTGGAGGCGCCCACTCCGGAGGCCTTGCCGCCCAGCCCCATGGCCAGGGCGTTGCGGGCGGCTTCGGTGGCCTCGTCCCAGCGGCCGAGCACGTACAGCGATTCGGCGAGGTTGCCCCAGACCCAGGCCTGGGTGTCCGACAGGCCTTTCCGGAGCGCCAGTTCTATGCCCTCGCGGAGGATGGCGACGGCCTCGCGGGAGCGGCCGACCGATTCCAGATGGGAGGGCAGGTTGATGTGCACACGGCCCACGACGTACGCGGCGCCCTGGCGGTCGGCACGCTCCCTGACCCGGCGCATCTCCGCGAGCCCGGCCTCGACGTCCCCCGCGTCGACCATCAGGCCGCCGAGGGTGAGCCGGGCGTTCAGCTCGGTGTCCCGGGCGCCGACCATGTGCGCGTACTCCACGGCGCGTTCGGCCGCGGAGAGGGCTCCGCGGCCCGGCCGGCGCACCATGCACCAGGCGGCGACCATGGACAGGACCTCGGCGTGCACCTCGGAGGGCGGCAGACCGCGCACCAGGTCCTGGGCGGTGGCGAGTTCCTGCCAGCCGTCGCCGCGGACCTGTGCCTGGACGAGCCGGGAGCGCTGGATCCAGAACCACGCGGCGCGCAGCGGGTCGTCCTCGTCCTCCAGGAGGTGCAGGGCCCGCCTGGTCGTCTTCAGGGCGCGTTCGCGCTCCCCGCACAGCCGGCCGGCGACGGCCGCTTCCGCCATCAGGTCCAGGCAACTCAGCGGTGTGGTCGCGCTGTCGGGGTCTTCGGGGGTCTTTCCGTGCCCTTCGGGCAGCGGGCGGGGATAGGCCTCCACGTAGTCGATGGGGCGCAGTTCGGCCCGTACGGCGTCGGGGACCACCTCCCACAGCTCCATCGCCCGCTCCAGGAGCCGCAGTTGCTCGGCGTGGGCATGGCGGCGGCGGGCCTCGACCGAGGCGTCGAGGACGACGGGCAGGGCCTTGGCCGCGTCGTGGGCGTGGTACCAGTAGCTGGCCAGCCGGGTGACCCTCTCGTCGGCCGGTACGAGTGCCGGGTCGGCCTCCAGCGCCTCGGCGTAGCGGCGGTTGAAGCGGGAGCGCTCGCCGGGCAGCAGGTCGTCGCTGACGGCCTCGCGGACGAGGGAGTGGCGGAAGCGGTAGCCGTCGCCGCCGGGCGAGGCGATGAGGATGTTGGCGCCGACGCAGGCGCGCAGGGCCTCGATGAGGTCGTCCTCGGCGAGCCGTGCCACGGCGGCGAGCAGGGGGTACTCGACGGTGCTGCCGCCCTCGGCGACGATCCGGGCGACCCGCTGGGCGCTCTCGGGCAGTCCCTCGACGCGGACGAGGAGCAGGTCGCGCAGGGTGTCCGTGAGTCCGGTGCGACAGCCCTCGCGGGCGGCGACGGCGAGTTCCTCGACGAAGAACGCGTTGCCGTCGGAGCGGGCGAAGATCTCGTCGGCCTGGGCGGTGTCGGGTTCGCGGGCGAGGATCCCGGCGATCTGACGGCCGACCTCGGACCGGTCGAGACGGCCCAGGTCGATGCGGCGGACCGTGCGGAGGCGGTCGAGCTCGGCGAGCAGGGGGCGCAGCGGATGGCGGCGGTGGATGTCGTCGGCGCGGTAGGTGGCGATCACGACGAGGCGGCCGCCGCGCAGCGTGCGGAAGAGGTAGGCGAGCAGATGGCGGGTGGAGGCGTCGGCCCAGTGCAGGTCCTCCAGCACGAGGACGACCGTGCGGTCCTCGGCGACCCGTTCCAGCAGGCGGACGGTGAGCTCGAAGAGGCGGGCCGTGCCGTCCTCCTCGTACTGCCGTCCGCGGGTCGTCCGCGCGAGCTCGGGGAGGAGGCGGGCGAGTTCCTCCTCCTGTCCGGCGGCCGCGGCGGCGAGCTCGCCGGGCAGCGAGCGGCGCAGGGCGCGCAGGGCGGTGGAGAAGGGCGCGAAGGGGAGGCCGTCGGCGCCGATCTCGACGCAGCCGCCGCAGGCGACGACGGCGCCCTCGCGGCGGGCGGCGGCGGAGAACTCCTCCAGGAAGCGGGTCTTGCCGACGCCGGCCTCGCCGCCGAGCAGGAACGCCTGCGGCCCTCCCCCGGCGGCGGCGCGGGCGAGGGCGTCGTTCAACACCTCCAGTTCGTCGGCGCGTCCGACGAACACCGGGCTGACGGACCTGGTCTCCACGGGCCCGAGCATGGCACAGGGGTCCGACAAGGGGGCACCGGTCACCGGGACGGCGACCAGTGCCCCGGCCGCCGGCCGGCCGCCGTCGCCCGGCAGGTGACGGCCGTCCGTCGTGGGACGGCCGTCCCGCACGGCCCGTGGACGGCCGGACGGCGCCCTGCCGTCCACGGGCGCCCCCGCCCCCACCCCCGTGCTCACGTGGCACGGGCGGGCCGGTGCCGGCGGAACCAGCCGCCATGGGGCCGTTCCTCGGCGTCACCCTGTGCGGACCGCGGGGCGGCGGCACGGCGGGCGGCACGGCGGTCGCCCGCGGCCTCCCTGGCGAGCCGGTAGGCCCGGGCCTCCCGGATCAGTTCCTCGGACCGGATCCGCTGGAGCTCCAACTCGAACATCTCGTACCCCTCGTGATGAGTCGGTTTCGGTCTCGCTCGTTCGCGATGCCTCGACCTTCCTCTCCCAGAGGGGTGCGCCACATCGGGAGAGTTCCCCATCCTGGGAACGCGAAGGGCCTTAGGACGGCGGCCGGTTTCCCGTGCCGGCCCTAAGGCCCCTCTGAGGTGTCGGTTTTTTCCTGCCCCGACGGGCGCGCGGGACTCAGCCGGCGGAGGGCAGTCCGAGGAGGACGTCGGAGTACTTGGCGGCCGCGAGCACCAGGCCCACGACGCCGAGGGAGACGCCCGCCCAGGCGACGGACCTGATCCAGGCGGCCTGCGGCCTGCCGGGGGCTCCGAACGCGGGCCTGACCAGCACGAGGACGCCGACGACCAGAGCGGCCAGCGCGAAGAGGCCGCCGACCAGCGCGGTGGTCGCCCAGGCGTCGCCGTAGACCTCCTTGACCTGCGTGGCGACGCTCGCCTCCGACGAGGTCCGGAGCTGGCCGATCAGGGTCTCCCGGGCGGCGGCCACCGTGGCGACCCAGCTGCCGGTCAGCGACACCACGCCGAGTCCGGCGGACACCACGGCGGCGGCACCCTGGCCGACACCGGCGTCGCGTCCCGTCGCGGACTCCTCGGGGCCCGCGGACTCCTCGCCGTCCTCGTCCCGCTCCTCGGCGTCGGCCGCGGCCTCGGCCCCTTCGTCCGTGGACGCCCCGGCCGCACCGGCCCCGGTGACCTCCGCGGTCCGCTCGTCGCGCTCCGCCTCGGCACCGGTCTCGGTCTCGGCCCCGGTCTCGGCCCCGGTCTCGTCAACTGTCCTGGTTCCCATGCGGGCACCGTACGGACGCTGTCTGAGAGGTTCCTTAACGGTCCGCGGACGCGCTCTTCGCGCGTGCGGCACGCCAGTCGGGCGCGAGCACGGACCACACCTCGAGGTCGTGCCGGACGCCGTGGTGGGGGTGCTTCTCGCGGAGCACGCCGTCCCGGCTCATGCCGAGCCGCCGGGCCACGTTCAGGCTCGGGACGTTGCCCGCCGCGGCGACCCACTCCACTCGGTGGATCCCGCGTCCCTCGACCGCCCAGTCGATGAGGATCCGCATCGCGCGGGTGACCAGACCGCGCCCGGAGGCGGCGGGTTCCAGCCAGCAGCCGACCTCGCAGTTGCCCCGGTCCGCGTCGAAGTTCAGGAAGAGCACACCGCCCACGAGCTTCCCGTCCAGCCACAGGCCGTGCAGGGAGCCGGTGTCGGCGCAGCGCATGTCCGCGTACCGCTGGAGGTGCGCCCGTGCGGACGGCACGTCCGTGGAGCTGGACCCGAAGGGGACGAACCGTCCGATGAACTCGCGCCCGCGGTCCAGGTGCGCGAGGAACTCCTCGGCGTGCCAGGGCTCCAGGGGCCGCAGTTCCGCTCCGTCGTCGCCCAGGGATATCGCGTACATCGCGTCACCGCTCCTTCGTCGTCACGTCCGACATCCCGGCGTCCGACACCCCGGTGTCCACCGTCTCGACGTCCGTCACCCCGGCGTCCCGCACCTCGGCGTCGGCCGCCGCGCGGCCCAGTACGTCCGCCGCCTCGGCGTCCGTGGCCTCGGCCAGCCTCTCATGCGCGGCCCGGCACTCGGGCGGCTCGATGCTGATGCGCGGCAGCCTCCGGTCGAGCCAGCGGGGCAGCCACCAGTTGGCGCTGCCGAGCATGTGCATGAGGGCGGGGACGAGCAGCGTGCGCAGGACGAAGGCGTCCAGGGCGACGGCGGAGGCCAGCGCGATGCCGAACATCGCGATGACGCGGTCGCCGCTGAGCACGAAGGCGAGGAAGACCGAGATCATGATGACGGCGGCGGAGTTGATGACCCGGCTGGTCTCGGCGAGGCCGACGCGTACCGCGCGCCGGTTGTCGCCGGTCTCCAGCCACTCCTCGTACATCCGGCTGACCAGGAAGACCTGGTAGTCCATGGAGAGGCCGAAGAGCACCGACACCATGATCACGGGCAGGAACGGCTCGATCGGGCCCGCGCGGCCGAGGCCGAGCAGTTCGCTCCCCCAGCCCCACTGGAAGATCGCGACGACGACTCCGAAGGCGGCGGCGACGGCGGCGACGTTCATGGCCGCGGCCTTGATCGGGATGCCGATCGAGCGGAACGCGAGCAGCAGCAGGACGCAGCCGAGGCTGATCACGACGCCGACGAAGAGCGGCAGCTTGCCGATGATGATGTCGGCGAAGTCGTCGTAGCTCGCCGTCACGCCGCCGATCTGCACGTCGAGGGAGGTGCCCGACTCGGCACGCGGCAGGACGTCGGTGCGCAGCCGGTCGACGAGGTCGCTGGTCTTCTGGGACTGCGGCGCGGAGTCCGGGACGACGGTGAGGAAGGCGGTGTCACCGGTGCTGTTGTACGTCACCGGGGTCGCCGCGGCGACGCCCTCGGTGGCCCGGAGCGTGGCGTCCAGGTTGTCCAGGGCGAGCCTGTCCCCGGCGCCGCCGACCTCGGTGACGAGGGTCAGGGGCCCGTTCATTCCCGGGCCGAAGCCCTCCGAGATCAGGTCGTACGCCTGCCGGGTGGTCGTCGTCCTCGGGTCGTTGCCCTGGTCCGACGTGCCCAGGTGGAGGGAGAGGGTGGGCAGGGCGAGCACGGCCATCACGGCGACGGCCACGACGCCGAGCAGCTTGGGGTGGCGCTCCACGAAGGCGGACCAGCGGGCGGCGAACCCGGTGACCGTCTCCGGCTCGGGTCCGTGCTCCTCCAGCCGTCGCCGTTCCCGGCGGCTGAGCGCGCGCGGACCGATGAAGGAGAGCAGCGCGGGCAGCAGGGTCACGGAGGCCGCGACGGTGAGGACGACGGTCAGGGAGGCGGCGATCGCCACGCCGTTGAGGAAGTTGAGCCGCAGGATGAGCATGCCCAGCAGGGCGATGCAGACGGTGGCGCCGGCGAAGACGACCGCGCGTCCGGTGGTGGCCACGGCGTTCTGCGCCGCCTCCGCCACCGGCAGTCCGCGCTTGAGGCCGCGCCGGTGTCTGGTCACGATGAACAGCGCGTAGTCGATCCCGACGCCGAGGCCCACGAGCATGCCGAGCATGGGGGCGAAGTCGGCGACGGTCATGGCGTGTCCGAGGAGCACGATGCCGAAGTACGCCGTGCCGACGCCGACCAGGGCGGTGGCGATGGGCAGCATGGAGGCGGCGAGCGAGCCGAAGGCGAGGAAGAGGACCACGGCGGCGACGGCCACGCCGACGATCTCGGCCGTGTGACCGCCGGACGGCTTGGTGAGGGCGATGGCGGTGCCGCCCAGTTCGACGTCGAGCCCCTCGGCCTCGGCGGCCTTCGCGGCGGCGACGACGGCCTGGACCTCACCCTTGTCGAGGTCCTCGGCCCGGTCGGTGAAGGTGACGGTCGCGTACGCCGTACGGCCGTCCTCGCTGATCCGTCCCGCTCCCTGGTGCCCGTACGGGCTCTCGACGGAGGCCACTCCGGGGAGCTTCTCCATCTTGTCCAGGGCGCGGGTCATCGACTGTTCGACGTCGGCGGAGCGGACCGTGCCCGACCCGGTGTGCCAGACCACGGTGTCGCTGTCGCCGCCGAGCCCGGAGAAGCCGTCGTTCAGGAGCTGCGTCGCGCGGCCCGACTCGGTGCCGGGGACCTCGTAGTCGTTGGAGTACGCGGAACCCGTCACGGCGGCGGCGGCGGTCACACCGCCGAAGGCCAGAAGCCAGAGCAGGACGGCTACGAGGCGGTGCTGGACGCACCACCGTGCAAGGGCTGCCACGAGCGAGCTCCCCGGGGGATTTGTGGATCTTTACCGGGAAACGCCCGCAAAGAACACATGACCAATTCCCCATCACTCTTACAGCCCGAAGTGATCCTTTGTCCCATTCGTGGCCTTACTCACGGGACTGCGACTGATGTCACAACATGTGAGCGTGGCGCGTGTCACCTCGGGGGTCGCGGCTCAGTCCAGCTGGTCGCCCACGGCCATGACCATCACGCCGGCGATCATCAGCCACAGGGCCCGCCGGGTGCGGCCCCTGGCCCCGAGCGCGGACGCTCCGGCGCACAGGACGGCCCCGGAGGCGTAGGAGAGGGGTATGAGCGCGGTCCCCGAGCCCCCGGTGCGCATCACCGACGCGGCAAGCCCCGCGACGGTCAGCAGGGCTCCCGTGGCGACCGCGGTCCAGCGCGCCCGGCGCACCTCCGGGTCCTGGTCCTCGTCCTCGTCGCCCCGGGCCTCGTCGTCCGGCTCCGCCGGGTCGTGATCCTCGGGGTCTTCCGGGTTCTTGGGGCTCTCGGGGCCCTCGGCGCTCTCGGCGCTCTCGGCGCTCTCGGAGTCCTCAGGGCCCTGCGTGTCCTGGTCCTGCTCGCTTCGGTCCCGGGTCGCCGGGGTCCGGGTTTCCGGGCCCTCGGCCCCGCCGTCGCGGGTCTCGCGGTCCTGCGTCGTGCGGTCGTGCGTCTCGGAGTCGGTGCTTCCACTCATGGCGCGGGAGCGTAGCGCGTTGATCTGAGCACGCCGACACAGACCCCGGGGGGCGCGTCGGTCGCGACGCACCCCCCGGGATGTGGGAAAACCTGGACCTCAGCCCTCGGAGACGCCCAGCTTCTCCAGGATGAGCTCCTTGACGCGAGCGGCGTCGGCCTGGCCGCGGGTGGCCTTCATGACCGCGCCGACGAGCGCGCCGACGGCCTGGACCTTGCCGCCGCGGATCTTGTCGGCGATGCCCGCGTTCCCGGCGATGGCCTCGTCGACGGCGACGGTCAGCGCGCCCTCGTCCGAGACGACCTTCAGGCCGCGCTTCTCGACGACCTCGTCCGGGGTGCCCTCGCCGGCGAGGACGCCCTCGATGACCTGACGGGCCAGCTTGTCGTTCAGATCGCCGGAGGCGACCAGCTCGGACACCCGGGCGACCTGCGCCGGGGTGATCGGCAGGTCCTCCAGGGCCGTGCCCGACTCGTTGGCGCTGCGGGCCAGCTCACCCATCCACCACTTGCGGGCGGAGGCGGAGTCGGCACCGGCCTCGATCGTCGCGACGATCGAGTCGATGGCGCCGGCGTTGAGCATCGACTGCATGTCGTGGGCATTGACGTCCCACTCCTCGCGCAGCCGGTTGCGGCGGGCCAGCGGCTGCTCGGGCAGTCCGGCGCGCAGCTCCTCGACCCACTCACGGGACGGGGCGACGGGGACGAGGTCGGGCTCCGGGAAGTACCGGTAGTCCTCCGCCTCCTCCTTCACGCGGCCCGAGGTCGTGGACCCGGTGTCCTCGTGGAAGTGACGGGTCTCCTGGATGATCGTGCCGCCCGAGTTCAGCACCGCGGCGTGGCGCTGGATCTCGAAGCGTGCGGCACGCTCCACGGAACGCAGGGAGTTGACGTTCTTCGTCTCGGAGCGCGTGCCGAACTTCTCCCGCCCGTGCGGGCGCAGCGAGAGGTTCACGTCGCAGCGCATCTGCCCCATCTCCATGCGGGCCTCGGACACGCCGAGGGCCCGGATGAGCTCGCGCAGTTCGGCGACGTACGCCTTGGCGACCTCGGGGGCCCGCTCGCCCGCGCCCTGGATCGGCTTGGTGACGATCTCGATGAGGGGGATGCCCGCGCGGTTGTAGTCGAGCAGGGAGTGCGAGGCGCCGTGGATGCGGCCGGTGGCACCGCCGACGTGCGTCGACTTGCCGGTGTCCTCCTCCATGTGGGCGCGCTCGATCTCCACGCGGAAGACCTCGCCGTCCTCCAGCTGGACGTCCAGATAGCCGTTGAAGGCGATCGGCTCGTCGTACTGGGAGGTCTGGAAGTTCTTCGGCATGTCCGGGTAGAAGTAGTTCTTCCGGGCGAAGCGGCACCATTCGGCGATCTCGCAGTGCAGCGCGAGGCCGATCTTGATGGCGGACTCCACACCGGTCGCGTTGACGACCGGGAGGGCGCCGGGCATGCCGAGGCAGGTCGGGCAGGTCTGCGAGTTGGGCTCGGCGCCCAGCTCGGTCGAACAGCCGCAGAACATCTTCGTCTTGGTGCCGAGTTCGACATGGACCTCGAGGCCCATGACGGGGTCGTACGACGCGAGCGCGTCCTCGTACGACACCAGGTCGATCGTGGTGGTCACGGTGAAAACTTCCCTCTCAGCCCAGCAGGACGTCGTCGTCGCCCAGGCGCTTGAGCTCCCGGTAGAGGATGGCGAGGCCGGTGACGATGGCGGCGGCGGACAGGGCCGCGTCGATGAGGCGCAGCGTGTCGTTCTCCTTGCGGGCCTTCTTGACCTGCTTGGCGACACCGATGGCACCGAACGCCGTGCCCGCCATGGACAGATACGTGCCGGACTTGGACTTCTTGAAGCCCTTGGCCTTGGACATTGCCTTGCTCACAGCGACGGAGCCTCCTCGAGCAGCGGGTGCCCCCACTTTTCCACGAAGGCCGCCTCGACCGCGGCACCGACCTTGTACAGACGGTCGTCCTTCAGCGCCGGGGCGATGATCTGCAGGCCCACCGGGAGGTTGTCCTCCGGGGCGAGGCCGCAGGGCAGCGACATGGCGGAGTTGCCGGCCAGGTTGGTCGGGATGGTGCACAGGTCCGCGAGGTACATCGCCATCGGGTCGTCGGCGCGCTCGCCGATCGGGAAGGCGGTGGTGGGCGTGGTCGGGGAGACGATCACGTCGACCTGCTCGAACGCCTTGTCGAAGTCGCGCGAGATGAGCGTGCGGACCTTCTGGGCGCTGCCGTAGTACGCGTCGTAGTAGCCGGAGCTGAGCGCGTACGTGCCGAGCATGACACGGCGCTTGACCTCGGGACCGAAGCCGGCCTCGCGGGTGAGGGCGGTGACGTCCTCGGCGGAGCGCGTGCCGTCGTCGCCCGTCCGCAGGCCGTAGCGCAGGCCGTCGAAGCGGGCGAGGTTGGACGAGCACTCGGACGGCGCGATCAGGTAGTACGCGGAGAGCGCCAGGTCGAAGGACGGGCAGTCCAGCTCGACGATCTCGGCGCCCAGCTCCTTCAGCAGCTCGACGGACTCGTCGAAGCGCTGGATGACACCGGCCTGGTAGCCCTCGCCGCGGAACTGCTTGACGACGCCGACGCGCATGCCCGCCACGCTGCCGTTGCGGGCGGCCTCGACGACCGGCGGGACCGGGGCGTCGATGGAGGTCGAGTCGAGCGGGTCGTGCCCGGCGATGACCTCGTGCAGGAGGGCGGCGTCCAGGACCGTACGGGCGCAGGGGCCGCCCTGGTCGAGGGAGCTGGAGAACGCCACCATGCCGTAGCGGGAGACCGCGCCGTACGTCGGCTTGACGCCGACCGTGCCGGTGACGGCGGCCGGCTGGCGGATGGAGCCGCCGGTGTCGGTGCCGATGGCGAGGGGCGCCTGGTAGGAGGCGAGGGCCGCGGAGGAGCCGCCGCCGGAGCCGCCGGGGATCCGGGTGAGGTCCCAGGGGTTGCCGGTCGGGCCGTACGCGCTGTTCTCGGTGGAGGACCCCATGGCGAACTCGTCCATGTTGGTCTTGCCGAGGATGACGACGTCGGCGGCCTTGAGCCGCTTGGTGAGCGTCGCGTCGTACGGCGGGATCCAGCCTTCGAGGATCTTCGAGCCGACGGTGGTCGGGATGCCCTCGGTGGTGAAGATGTCCTTGAGCGCGAGCGGCACGCCGGCGAGCGGGCCGAGCTTCTCGCCGGCCTCCCGCTTGGCGTCCACGGCGCGCGCCTGGGCGAGGGCGCCCTCGCGGTCGACGTGCAGGAAGGCGTGCACCTTCTCGTCGACGGCCTCGATCCGGGCGAGGTGCGCCTCGGTGACCTCGACGGCGGTCAGCTCGCCGGCCGCGATCTTCTCGGCGGTCTCGGCCGCGGTGAGCTTGATGATGTTGACGTTGGTGTCCGTCATGGTGATTAGTCCTCCCCCAGGATCTGCGGCACCTTGAAACGCTGCTGCTCCTGGGCCGGGGCGCCGGAGAGCGCCTGCTCGGGGGTGAGCGACGGACGGACCTCGTCCACGCGCATGACGTTCGTCAGCGGCAGCGGATGAGAGGTCGGCGGTACGTCTTGGTCGGCGACCTCGCTGACGCGGGCGACCGCGCCGATGATGTCGTCCAGCTGGCCTGCGAAGTGGTCGAGCTCTTCGCCCTTCAGCTCCAGACGCGCCAGCCGTGCGAGGTGGGCGACCTCCTCGCGCGTGATGCCAGGCATGCAGCGATCCTCTGGGGGTGAGTTGTTTGGTTTGGCCCAATCCTATGGGGCCCGGGCCGATGCCCGCGCCCGGGTTTGCCGGGGGCCGCGACTCCCCGCCCTCCAGCCGGACGTCTCCCACCCGCACAGTCCCGTACTGCCGTCCCGCCGTCGGCGGCTCCCGGCCGGGTGAACTCACCGGCCCGCGGCCGGGTGTTCCCCGCCCGCGCACCACCCGTTCGCCCCCACCCGACAAGCCGGGCTCTCCCGTCCGGGCACATCACCGTAGGCGTCGACCGGCCGTGCCCCCACGGCCGCGTGCCGCCGACGGCGGGACGGTGAAGCGGGCGAGCCCGGGTTGTCGGATGGGGGTGAACAGGTGGTGCGTGGGTGGGAGACGAACCGGCCGGAGGCCGGAGCTACTCGGCGGCGGGCAGCGCGGCCCGCGGCCGCTGCCACCCCCGGACCCCCCGGGCCAGCAGCCAGGCCGTGGCCTCCTCGGGCGGCATCGCCGCGGCGACCAGCCACCCCTGGACGGCGTCACAGCCCAGGTCCCGCAACCGCTCCCACGTCTCGTCGTCCTCGACGCCCTCGGCCACGACGAGGAGCCCCAGCGAATGGGCGAGGTCGACGGTGCACCGCACGATCTCGGCGTCCTCGGCGTCCACGGCGAGCCGTGCGACGAACGAACGGTCGATCTTCAGCTCGCTGACCGGCAGCCGCCGCAGATGGACCAGGGAGGAGTACCCGGTGCCGAAGTCGTCCAGCGACATCTTCACCCCGTGCCCGGTCAGCGCCGCGAGGGTGTCGGCGGCACGCTGCGGGTCCTCCAGGAGCACGTGCTCCGTTATCTCCAGTTGGAGCGCTCCCGCGGGGACTCCGTGCCGGGCCAGACGCGCGGCGACGGCGCCGGCGAAGCCCGGCGTGTGGACGTCGCGCGGCGACACGTTCACCGCGACCGGCACGTACAGTCCCTGCGCCCGCCAGCGCGCGACCTGTCCGAGGGCCGTCTCCAGGACGTACTCGGTGAGGTGCGGCATCAGCCCGGACGACTCGGCGATGGCGATGAACTCGTCCGGCGGAACCTTGCCGCGCTCGGGATGCACCCAGCGCACCAGGGCCTCCAGTCCGGCGACCTGTCCGTCGAAGCGGACCTTGGGCTGGTAGTGCAGTTCGACGTCGCCGGTGTCCAGGGCCCGGCGCAGATCGCCCAGCAGGCCCAGCCGGTCGGGGGTGTTGGAGTCACGCTTGGACTCGTACACCTCGACGCCCGTGCGGTCCCGCTTCGCCTGGTACATCGCGATGTCCGCCCGGCGCAGCAGCCCCTCCGCGTCGAGCGCGTGGTCGGGGAAGACGGCGAGCCCGGCGCTGGCCTCCAGGACGAGGGTGAGCCCGTCCAGGTCGAGCGGCGAGCCGAGGGTGGCGACCAGGTTGCGGGCGACCCGCGTGGCCGACGTGGTGGAGTCCGCGACCGGCAGTAAGACGGCGAACTCGTCACCGCCGAGCCGCGCGGCCTCCGCCCCGCGCGGCAGCGCGTTCCGCAGCCTCTCGGCTATCTGGAGGAGCAGCCGGTCACCGGCGAGGTGTCCCAGCGTGTCGTTCACCGAACGGAAGCGGTCCAGGTCGATGAGCATGAGGGCGGAGCGTGCGCCGACGCGCTCGGCGTCGTCCAGGGCCGTCCAGGTGCGCTCCAGCAGCCACTGACGGTTCGGCAGCCCGGTCAGCGGGTCGCGCAGTTGCTCCTCGGCCCGCGCGCGGGCTATCCACAGGGTGGAGTCGAGGGCGATCAGCGGGATCGAGAACAGCGGCAGCAGCGTCGGCTGGGCCAGCGCGACGACACAGATCAGCGGGGCGATGCCGAGCAGGGCCACGGCGACGAGTCCGTGTCGGACCAGGGCCGTACGGGCGACGGTGGGCAGGCCGCCGCCCGGCGTGTTCAGGTACCAGAGCAGGACGCGGGTGACGGCGAGATAGGCGCCGGCGACCAGCACCACCTGGGGTGCGGCGTAGAACGTCCAGGTGTCGGGGGCCCAGGGCGTCTCGACGCTCGGGAACCGCCCGAACGACGCGAGGACCAGGGCTCCGGCGCCGATCCCGAGGATGTCGACGGCGCCGTGCAGGACGCCCTGGCGCCAGCGGTTGCGGCGGGCCGTGCCCACCAGGACGACGACGGTGAGGCTGACCATGCCGGCCGGGACCCAGCCGTACAGCAGCAGGACCGCGAGGGTGAGCGCGGCACCGGAACCGGTGCCGCCCCACCAGCGGGCCCGGCCGAGGGCGACCAGGTGGCCGACGATGACGCCGGTCAGCAGGGCCAGCGCCCAGCCGACGGTGCCGCCGGGGAAGAGGGCGTGGTGGCCGCTGAAGGCCCGGTAGAAGCCCGCTCCCAGGACGAACGCGGCCGTGGCCACGACCGCCGACGGCAGCGCGGGCCAGGACAGGGGGCGTTCGGGGTCCTGTCCGGGCAGTCCGGTGCCGTGCCCGGCCGTGACGGCGACGGGGACGGCGGGAGCGGCGAGCGGTGCGGCACCGGGCCCGCTCCGGGCGGCACGCTCCGACGGCCGTCCCGTCCGCAGGCCGGTCAGCCACGCGCCGGTCGTCCGGCGCAGGCGCAGCCGTGAGCCGGGAGCGGCGCTCTCGGTCGGTTCCATTCCCGTCCCTCTCACTGCCGGCGGTGCCCACGCCACACGATCGGTCGCCGGCGACGACCGCCGACGGTGCCGCGTCGGAAAACCCTTCCCCCGGCTCGTGCGGAGCGGGGGATGCGCCGGTCGCGGCCGGGCACGGCAGGCGCACACGTCAACAGTAGGCCGCGGAAGGCTTCCACGGGCAGCGGTCGTCCACGGTTGCCCGAATGCGACCTGGTAACCCCTATCTCACCGATATGCGCCGAACGGGTGGTCTCCAACCGCTATCCCTCGACCGGGAGCGCGACTTCCGCCGCCGCGTCCGGCCCCTGCCCCAACAGGACGGCGAAGCCCTCCTCGTTGAGGACCGGCACCTTCAACTGCATCGCTTTGTCATATTTCGAGCCGGGATTGTCACCCACAACAACGAAAGACGTCTTCTTCGAAACAGAGCCGGTCACCTTTGCTCCACGGCTCTGCAGTGCCTCCTTCGCCCCGTCCCGCGTGTGGTGTTCGAGCGTGCCCGTGACCACGACGGTGAGGCCTTCGAGCGGACGCGGCCCCTCGTCCTCGCCCGCGCGCTCGTCCTCCATCCGGACGCCGGCCGCCTTCCACCTGCGGATGATCTCGCGGTGCCAGTCCTCGGCGAACCACTCCTTGACCGAGGTCGCGATGATCCCGCCGACCCCGTCGACCGCGGCGAGTTCCGCCTCGGTGGCCTGCTCGATGCGGTCGATGGAACGGAACTCGCGGGCCAGCGCCTCGGCGGCCACCGGACCCACGTGCCTGATGGAGAGCCCGTTGACGAAACGGGCGAGCGGACGGCTCTTCGCCTCGGCGATCTTGTCCAGCATGGCAAGCGCGTTCTTCTTCGGCTCGCCCTGCTGGTTGGCGAAGACCGTGACGACCTTCTCCTCACCGGTCTTGGGATCCCTCTTGGGCAGGCCGCTGACCTGGTCGAGAACGTACGCCTCGATGGGGAGCAACTGCTCGATCGTGAGGTCGAAGAGGTCGCCCTCGTCGACGAGCGGCGGGGCCACGGGCGCCAGCGGACGGGTCAGCGCCGCTGCGGCCACATCACCGAAATGATCGATGTCGAGGCATTCCCTGCCCGCGAGGTAGGAGACCCGCTCTCTCAACTGGGCGGGACAGGAACGGGCGTTGGGGCAGCGCAGGTCGACGTCGCCCTCCTTCATCGGCCGCAGCGCCGTACCGCACTCGGGGCACTCGGCCGGCATCACGAACTCCCGCTCGGTGCCGTCGCGCAGGTCGGCGACCGGCCCGAGGATCTCGGGGATGACGTCACCGGCCTTGCGCAGCACCACCGTGTCCCCGATGAGCACGCCCTTGGCCTTCACCACGTCCTGGTTGTGCAGGGTGGCGAACTCGACCTCGGAACCCGCGACCGTGACCGGCTCGACCTGCGCGTACGGCGTGACCCGGCCCGTACGGCCCACGCCCACGCGGATGTTGACGAGCTTGGTGTTGACCTCCTCGGGTGCGTACTTCCAGGCGATCGCCCAGCGGGGTGCGCGCGCGGTGGAGCCGAGCCGGCCCTGGAGGGGGATCTCGTCGAGCTTGACGACCACTCCGTCGATCTCGTGCTCCACCGAGTGGCGGTTCTCCCCGTAGTACGCGATGAACTCCCGTACGCCGTCGAGGTCGTCGACCACCTTGGCGTACCGCGTGGTGGGCAGTCCCCAGGAGTTCAGCAGGTCGTACGCCTCGGAGAGCCTGCCGAGGCCCTCGAACCCCTCCAGGGCGCCGATGCCGTGGACGACCATGTGGAGCGGCCGGGTCGCGGTGACGCGCGGGTCCTTCTGGCGCAGCGAACCGGCCGCCGCGTTGCGGGGGTTGGCGAAGGGCTTGTCACCCGCCGCCACCAGCCGGGCGTTGAGCTCCTCGAACTTCTCCATCGGGAAGTAGACCTCGCCGCGGATCTCCACGAGGTCGGGGACGTGATCGCCCGTCAGACGGTCCGGGATCTCCGTGATCGTACGGACGTTGGGCGTGATGTCCTCGCCCGTGCGGCCGTCGCCGCGGGTCGCCGCGCGGGTGAGACGGCCGTGCTCGTACGTGAGGTTGACGGCGAGGCCGTCGACCTTCAGCTCGCACAGGAAGTGGTGCTCCGAGGCTCCCACGTCCTTGGCCACGCGCTCGGCCCACGCGGCCAGTTCCAGGTCGGTGAACGCGTTGTCGAGCGACAGCATGCGCTGCCGGTGCTGGACGGAGGTGAACTCCGTGGCGTACGCCCCCGCGACCTTCTGGGTCGGCGAGTCCGGCGTCCGCAGCTCGGAGTACTCGTCCTCCAGCGCCTCCAGGGAACGCAGCAGCGTGTCGAACTCGGCGTCGCTGACGACCGGGGCGTCCTTCACGTAGTACCGGAAGCGGTGCTCCTCGACCTGCTCGGCGAGCCGCGCGTGCCGCTCCCGTGCCTCGGCGGGTACCGATGTGGGCTCTGCGTGCATTTCGCCGGCCACCGTTGTGTCCTCCCGTTACTCTGGGTTGTCCGCGAGGGACCTCGCCGCCCGGACGCAGTGGGCCAGCGCCCTGCGCGCGAAGTCGGGGGATGCCCCCGCGAGTCCGCACGACGGAGTGAGCGTGACCGCCTCCGCGAGCAGACCCGGCCGCAGCCCCAGCCTGCGCCACAGCGTCCTGACACCCATGACGCTACCGGCAGGGTCCGACAACGGTACGTCCGTGCCGGGGACGACACCGGCGAACAGACGGGTACCGCCCTCGACCGCCTCCCCGATCGCCTCGTCGTCACGTTCGGTGAGGAGCGAAAAGTCGAACGAGACCGCCGCCGCGCCCGCCCGGCGCAGCAGGGCGAAGGGGACGTCCGGCGCGCAGCTGTGGACCACGACGGGCCCGCCCGCGTTCGCCCCGATGACGTCCCGGAGCGTGGCCTCGGCGATCTGGCGGTCGACCGCGCGGTGGGTGCGGTAGCCGCTGGCCGTCGGCACCCGGCCGCGCAGCACGGCGATCAGGGAGGGTTCGTCGAGCTGCAGGACGAGCTCCGCCCCGGGGACCCGCCGACGGACCTCGTCGAGGTGCAGGCGCAGGCCCTCGGCGAGCGATCCCGCGAGGTCGCGGCAGGCGCCGGGGTCGGAGAGGGCGGACTCGCCGTTCCTCAACTCCAGTGCGGCGGCCAGGGTCCAGGGACCGACGGCCTGCACCTTGAGGGGGCCCTCGTACCCCTGGGTGAACTCCTCCAGGGCGTCGAGGTCCTCCCCCAGCCACGACCTGGCCCGCTTGGTGTCCCGGCCCGGCCGGTCCCCGAAGCGCCAGCCGCTGGGCTCCACGCGCGCGTACAGCTCGACGAGCATCCCCGCGGTCCGGCCGATCATGTCCGCGCCGGGCCCGCGCGCGGGCAGTTCGGCGAGGAAGGGGAAGTCCTCGAAGGAGCCGGTGACGGTCTTCGCGGCCTCCCGCGCGTCACCGCCCGGCATGGACCCGACCCCGGTGGCGGGACCGAACCTGAACTCGCTGTTTTCGCTCACCCCGGAAGCCTACGGAATCCCGTGCGGAGGTCAGCCTCCCGGGCGCACCGTGAGGTCGTTGACCTCGGCGTCGCGGGGCAGGTCGAGCGCCATGAGGATCGTCGTCGCGACCGACTCGGGGTCGATCCACCGGGAGGCGTCGTACTCCTTGCCCTCCTGCTGGTGGACCTTGGCCTGCATGGGGCTGGCGGTGCGGCCGGGGTAGACGGAGGTCACCCGGACCCCGGCCGCGTGCTCCTCGTGGCGCAGGGAGTCGGCGAGGGCCTTCAGCCCGTGCTTGGAGGCGGCGTAGGCGGACCAGTCGGCGTGGGCGTTCAGACCGGCGCCGGAGTTCACGAAGACCACGTGGCCCTGGGCCAGGCGGAGCTGGGGCAGGAAGTGCCGGGTCAGTTCGGCGGGGGCGATCAGGTTGACGTTGAGCTGGTGGCGCCAGGCCTTCGGGGTCAGTTCGCCGACCGGACCGAGGTCGACCACGCCCGCGATGTGCAGCAGGGAGTCGACGCGGCCGGGGAGCGCCTGGTGCGAGAACGCCCAGGAGAGCTTGTCGGGGTCGGCCAGGTCGCCGACGAGGGTCTTCGCCCCGGGGAACGCGGCGGCCAGGTCCTTCGCCCGGCCCGCGTCGCGCGCGTGGAGCACGAGTTCGTCCCCGCGCGCGTGCAGACGGCGGGCGACGGCCGCGCCGATGCCGGAACCGGCCCCGGTGATCACATGTGTAGGCATGGACGCCATGCTCGCATCACCGGGGCCGGGTCCGGACCGTTCACGGGCGCCTCAGCGGATGCCGGCGCTCTCCTCCAGATAGGCCAGCGCACCCACCGGCTCCTCGGCGAAGAACACCAGGTCGGTGAGCGGGCGCGGCAGGAAGCCCTCGGCGTCCATCCGCCGGAACTGCTCCTTGAGGCCGTCGTAGAAGCCGGCCGTGTTGAGCAGGACCACCGGCTTGTCGGTCTTCCCGTGCTTCTTCAGTTCCAGGATCTCGGTCGCCTCGTCGAGGGTGCCGGTGCCGCCGACCATGACGACCACCGCGTCGGCCTTCGCCAGGAGCAGCGCCTTGCGCTCGGCCAGGTCGCGGGCGACGACCATCTCGTCGGCGCCCGGCCGGACCCTGTCCGCCAGGAAGTCCACGGAGACGCCGACCAGCCGTCCGCCCGCCTCCTGCACCCCGTCGGCGACGACCTTCATCAGTCCGACGTCGGAGCCGCCCCACACGAGCGTGTGGCCGCCCTTGCCGAGGAGTTCGGCGAACTCCCGGGCGGGGCGCGTGTAGCGGTCGTCGAGGTCGGCGGCGGAGAGGAAGACGCAGATGTTCATGCCCTCACCGTACGCGGGAACGAATCGGGGCCCGGCGGGAACGAATCAGGAGCCGCGAGCGCTTTCCGTACATGGCTGAAGGACACACGATCACCATCGAGCAGGGCGACCAGCACGTCCGCGTCGTGCACGGCGGCCAGGTCCTGGCGGAGAGCGACCGCCCCCTGGTGCTGCGCGAGACGGGCTGTCCGGTGCGCTACTACCTCCCGCCCGAGGACGTCCGCACGGACCTGCTGACGCCCTCCGACACCCACACGTACTGCCCCTTCAAGGGCACCGCGTCCTACTGGTCGCGCCCCGGCGCGGCCGATCTGGTGTGGGCCTATCCCGATCCCAAGGACGAGGTCGCGGAGATCAAGGGCCACCTCTGCTTCTACGAGGTGGACGTGTCCTGAGACCGGGCGGGACGCGGGCGTGGTGACGCGATGAGTTCCCCGGCGGCGGGCAGTCTGTACAGGCATGGACAAGAAGACCATTTCCCGCGACGGGACCCCCATCGCGTACGAACGCCACGGTGACGGCCCGACGGTCGTCCTGGTCGGCGGCGCCATGTGCACGGGCGCCACGCTCGCGCCCCTCGCCGAGGCGCTCTCGGACCGCTTCGGCGCCGTCACCTACGACCGGCGGGGCCGCGGCTCCAGCGGCGACACGGCGCCCTTCGCGGTGGCCCGGGAGGTCGAGGACATCGCGGCGCTGATCGAGGCGTCCGGGGGCGGTGCGGCGCTCTACGGCATCTCGTCGGGCGGCGCGCTGGCCCTGGAGGCGGCCATGAGCGGGCTGCCCGTCCGCGAGGTCGCCGTCTACGAGACGCCGTTCGCCGTCGACGAGATCGCGGCCAAGCGGCGGGCCGAGTACACCGGACGGCTGACCGAGCTGCTCGGCCAGGACCGGCGCGGCGACGCGGTGGAACTGTTCCTGGCCCACGTGGGCACGCCCCCGGAGATGATCGCCGGAGTGCGCAAGTCCCACGCCTGGCCCGGCATGGAGGCCATCGCGCCGACCCTGGCGTACGACGACGCCGCGATGGGCGAGAGCCGGGTGCCCCGCGAACGGCTGGCCGCGCTCCGGGTGCCCCTGCTGTCCGTCGCCGGTGACGCGAGCCCCGCGTGGATGCGCGAGGCGGCGCGGAGCATCGCGGAGGCGGCGCCGAACGGGTCGTACCGCACGCTGGAGGGCCAGACCCACATGGTGGATCCACGGGCGCTCGCGCCGGTGCTGGCGGAGTTCTTCGGCACGGGCGGATAGACGGGTTCCGCGTCGGGGTCCCGCACGGACCCGGCCGCCGGGACCCCCGCGCGCCGTCCGGGCCGGCGCGGCCCGCCGTCCTAGACGGCCGCCGTCGCGCGCGTGGTCGTCGCGATCGTCGCCGAGCCCACCACGCGGGTGCCGTCGTACAGGACGATCGCCTGGCCGGGGGCGACGCCGCGGACCGGCTCGGTGAAGGTGACCCGCAGCTCGCCGTCGACCATGCCGGCGCTCACCTCGGTCTCGCCGCCGTGGGCTCGCAGCTGGGCGGTGTAGGTGCCGGGGCCCTCCGGGGCGGCGCCGCACCAGCGGGGCTTGATCGCGGTCAGCGCGGACACGTCCAGGGAGGCGGCCGGGCCGACCGTGACGGTGTTGTTCACCGGTGAGATGTCGAGGACGTACCGGGGCTTGCCGTCGGCGGCCGGGGTGCCGATGCGCAGCCCCTTGCGCTGGCCGATCGTGAAGCCGTACGCGCCCTCGTGGGTGCCGATCGTGGCGCCGGTCTCGTCGACGATGTCGCCCTCGGCCTTGCCGAGCCGGTTCGCGAGGAAGCCCTGGGTGTCGCCGTCGGCGATGAAGCAGATGTCGTGCGAGTCCGGCTTCTTGGCGACGGCCAGGCCCCGGCGCTCGGCCTCGGCACGGATCTCGTCCTTGGTGGTGACCGTGTCGCCGAGCGGGAACAGGGCGTGGGCGAGCTGGCGGTCGTCCAGGACACCGAGGACGTACGACTGGTCCTTGGCCATGTCGGAGGCCCGGTGCAGCTCGCGCGTGCCGTCCTCGCGGACGATCACCTGCGCGTAGTGGCCGGTGCAGACGGCGTCGAAGCCGAGCGCGAGCGCCTTGTCCAGCAGCGCGGCGAACTTGATCTTCTCGTTGCAGCGCAGGCACGGGTTCGGGGTGCGGCCGGCCTCGTACTCGGCGACGAAGTCCTCGACGACGTCCTCGCGGAAGCGCTCGGCGAGGTCCCAGACGTAGAACGGGATGCCGATGACGTCGGCGGCGCGGCGGGCGTCGCGCGAGTCCTCGATGGTGCAGCAGCCGCGCGCGCCGGTCCGGAAGGATTGCGGGTTCGCCGAGAGGGCGAGGTGCACGCCCGTCACGTCGTGCCCGGCTTCGGCGGCACGGGCGGCGGCTACGGCGGAGTCCACGCCGCCCGACATGGCGGCGAGGACGCGGAGGGGGCGCTGCGAGGTGTCAGTCATAACCTCTCCAGGGTACGGGGCCGCGGGAACCGGGACCCGCGAGTATCCGTTGAAGATCGCATGGGGGCGAAAATGGGGAAGCCGGGAGTGCCGGGGAGCCGGAGAGCCGCGGCGAGGGCTGCGGACGGCGACCGGCCGGTCGGGCGCCGGGTGCTGCTCGTCGGCGGTCTGGCGGCCGCCGCGGGCGCGGCCGCCCTCGCCCGGGAGGAGCTGTCGCACCTGTGGTGGCGGCTGCCGGGTGTGGAGAAGCCTCGCGTCGCGGGGGCGGTGGACTTCCGGGGCGCGCGGTGGGTGGCGGCGTCGACGGCGAACTGGCGCCGGGCCGACCGTCCCGACGACTACGGGATAGACCGCGTGGTCGTCCATGTCACCCAGGGCAGCTTCGCGAGCGCGCTGAAGGTCTTCCAGGACCCGGAGCACGGGGCGGCCGCCCACTACGTGGTCCGCAGGGACGGTCATGTCACGCAGATGATCCGTGAGCTGGACGTGGCGTTCCACGCGGGAAACCGCGCGTACAACGAGCGCAGTGTCGGCATCGAGCACGAGGGCTTCGTCGACCGCCCCTCGTCGTTCACGGACGCGATGTACGAGGCCTCGGCGCGGCTGACGGCCGCGATATGCGGGCGGTACGGCATCCCCGTGGACCGCGAGCACATCGTCGGGCACGTCGAGGTCCCGGGCACGGACCACACCGACCCCGGACCGCACTGGGACTGGGACCGGTACCTGCGGCTCGTACGACGGGCGCGCTCGGCGGCCGCCTGACGCGCGCCCGTACGCCGGCGCGCGTACGGGCGGCGGCACGCACCGCACCCGCCCCGGCGGACGTCAGGTGAGGCCGGCCCTGCGGGCCCGCTCCACCGCCGGTCCGATGGCCCGCGCCACCGCCTCGACGTCCGCCCGTGTGGAGGTGTGGCCGAGGGAGAAGCGCAGGGTGCCCCGGGCGAGGTCGGGGTCGGTGCCGGTGGCGAGCAGGACGTGGCTCGGCTGGGCCACCCCCGCCGTGCAGGCGGAGCCGGTGGAGCACTCGATGCCCTGCGCGTCGAGCAGCAGGAGCAGCGAGTCGCCCTCGCAGCCGGGGAACGTGAAGTGCGCGTTGGCGGGCAGCCGGCCCCCGGGTGCCGGGTCGCCGCCGAGGACGGCGTCGGGCACGGCCTTGAGGACGGCGTCGGCCAGGTCGTCGCGCAGGGCGCCGATCTCGCGGGCGAACCACTCCTGCCGCTCGGCGGCCAGCCGTCCGGCGACCGCGAAGGACACGATGGCGGGCACGTCGAGGGTGCCGGAGCGGACGTGGCGCTCCTGACCGCCCCCGTGCAGCACGGGCACGGGGCTGTACTCGCGTCCGAGGAGCAGCGCGCCGATCCCGTAGGGACCGCCGATCTTGTGGCCGGACACCGTCATCGCGGCGAGGCCCGAGGCCGCGAAGTCGACGGGGACCTGACCGAACGCCTGGACCGCGTCGGCGTGCAGCGGGACTTCGAACTCGGCCGCCGCGTCCGCCAGTTCACGGACCGGCATGACGGTGCCGATCTCGTTGTTGGCCCACATGACCGTGGCGAGGGCGACGTCCTCGGGGTTGCGGGCGATGGCCTCGCGCAGGGCATCGGGATGGACGCGGCCGTACGGGTCGACGGGCAGGTACTCGACCGTGGCGCCCTCGTGCTCGCCGAGCCAGTGGACCGCGTCGAGGACGGCGTGGTGCTCGACGGGGCTCGCGAGGACGCGGGTACGGGCCGGATCGGCCTCCCTGCGGGACCAGTACAGGCCCTTCACCGCGAGGTTGTCGGCCTCGGTGCCGCCGGAGGTGACGACCACCTCGCTGGGGCGGGCTCCGAGGGCGTCCGCCAGGGTCTCGCGGGCCTCCTCGACGGCCCGCCGCGCGGTGCGGCCGGCGGCGTGGAGGGAGGAGGCGTTGCCCGTGACGCCCAGTCTGGCGGTCAGAGCCTCTACTGCCTCGGGAAGCATGGGGGTGGTCGCGGCGTGGTCGAGGTAAGCCATGGTGGGCTCGATTCTACGGGCCCGCTCCCTCTCTTCCCGGCCCCGGCGGCCCCGGCCTCCGCGGCGGCCTCAGAAGCTCCAGGACACCGTGTTGTCGACCTGCATGAAGGTGACCAGGACGACCAGGTCGGCGATTCCGAGGCCGAGGCCGAGGAAGGCGCGGCCGCGGCGGGCCGTGCCGCGCCACAGGGCGATGGAGGCCAGGACGATGGCGACGGGGCCCAGGAAGACGTTCAGCACGAGGAGGCCGAGCAGGCCGAGGACGAAGGAGGCCACGGCCATGCCGTCGGCGTCCTGGACTCCGGTCCGGCGCGGGGCGCGGACGGTCCCGGTGGCACCGGCCGCGGTGGCACCGGAGGTGCGGACGGGGGTGCGGGTCGTGCCGGTGGTGCGGGTCGTGGCGGTGGTGTGCGCGGTGAGTTCCATGACGTGAGTCAGCTCCCAGCGATCGGTTGGTGCGGGTGTGGGACCAACGGCCGGTCGGCGGAGGTGCGGGACCGGCGGTCAGTGGGCGGAGTGGTGGCGTCGGCGGGCCCCGCGCTCGCGCAGCGCGAAGACGGTCAGCCAGACGCCGATGACGGCGGCGGCGACGAGGGTGAAGGACAGCGGCGCGTGCGCCACGGAGCCCAGCACCACGCCGAGCAGCAGGAGTGCGGCGACGAGGAACAGCATGGGACGCCTCTCGAAGTCTCGTGGTCCGGCCCCGGAACGTCCGGCACCTCAACGGTGAGGGCCCGGTGTTTCCGGGACTTGACGACTCGGTGAACGGTTGTAGTAACAGTTGTCCACTGACTTCCGAGTCTAACGGCTCCACCGCTTTGAAATTCCGGAGAACAGTTGTTAACTGCATGGCATGAGTCACACTCTCGGCATCCGCCAGGCGCAGAAGCAGAAGACCCGACAGGCGCTGCTGGACGCCGCGTTGGGGCTCCTGGAGCACCAGAGCCTGAGCAGCCTGGGGCTGCGTGAGGTCACCCGCGCCGTCGGAGTCGCCCCGACCGCCTTCTACCGGCACTTCCGCTCGACGGCGGATCTCGGCGCGGCACTGGTCGAGGAGGCGCTCGGCAGTCTGCACCCGATGATCGAGGACACGCTGTCCACGGCGGGGGACAGCGACGAACGCATCGCCCGCGCCGTGGAACTGATTGGCCGTCACGTGGCGGCGCACCCGGCGCACGTACGCTTCATCGCGCGCGAGCGGCACGGCGGCGTGCAGCCCGTGCGGGACGCGATCCGCGAGCAACTGGCCCGGTTCGCCGAAGAGGTCAGGGACTCGCTGGCCGAGCACCCCGAGTCGGCGGGGTGGAGCGACGACGATCTGCTGATGCTGGCGGGCCTGTACGTGGACCACATGCTGATGGCGGCCTCGGCGTTCCTGGAGGCGCTGGACGGGCCCGAGGCGGAACGGGAGCGGGTGGCGCGGGTGGCGAGCCGTCAGATGCGGCTGATCAGCATCGGCCGCCACCACTGGCTCGGCTGACCGCCGCCCGCCCCGGTCGACACACCCGCCGCCCCGCCGCCCCACCGCGCCCCTCAGCCCCACGGAGCCCGCCGGAAGCCCGGGGCACCCGCCCGGCGGGAAACCCGGCGCACGGCCCGGGAAGCCCGCCCCGCCCGGCCGGCTCCCCGCCGCTCCCCCTGGCCTCAGCCCTGCTCTTGCCCCTGCCCCATCCGGCCGCCGCCCGGGCCGCCGCAGCCGCCGCCCGCACCACCGCCCGGGGCACCACTGGGGGCACCGCTGGGCATGCCCGAGGGGAAGCCCGAGGGCGCCTCGCCGGTGGGCATGCCCGACGGGGTGCCCGACCACGAGGGCACGCCCGAGGGAGCGCCGCCGGGGCGTCCCGCCCCGCCGCTCGGCATCCCGGAGGGGCGGGCGCAGTCCTGTCCGCCGGAGGTCCTGCCGTCCGAGGACGACGTGTCACCGGAGCCGCAGGCCGCCAGCAGCGGTGAAAGGGCGAGGACGGCGACGAGGGGAACGAGTCGTGCGCGACGGTTCATTGAGGCAACTCCCGGTCAGGTCACATGAGTCGGCCGACGAGGGCCGGACGAGCGGGAGACAGCGGACCAGATCCGCGTAGGGCCGCGCTGTGCCGGAGCTGTGCCTTGCTGTGCGACGGGTCCCGGCACCGGGCACCCGGGCCCCGCCGGCCGCCCGAGACCGTTCACAGGTCAGGGCGGGACGCGGAGCGCCCGTACCCCGGCCCGACGCGCCTGGGCACGTCGGGCCGGGGTGCATCGGGCCGGGGTACGGGCGGTCCCGGGGAATCAGCCGAGGCGGGCGCGGGCGAGCTGGCGGGACTGGGCGACCAGGCGGTCCTGGCTGTCCCAGACCTCCGCGTCCTCCTCCAGGAAGCCACCGGCGAGGTTGCGGGTCGTGATCGACACCCGCAACGGGCCGGGCGCCGGACGGCACCGCACGTGCACGGTCAGCTCGACGGTCGGCACCCAGCCGGAGAGGCCGATCTCGAAGGCCGTCGGCGGCAGCGCGTCGACGGCGAGGAGCAGCGAGAGCGGGTCCGCGTCCCGGCCGTCGGCGAGTCCGAACCACGACCGCATCTCGCCCTTGCCGGAGGGGGCGCCGAGCGCCCAGCCGAGGGTCGCGGGGTCGAGCTTGAGGAACAGCCGGTCGGTGATCGCCGAGCTGCCGGGGATGGGCGCGGGCGCGTCCTGCGGTCCGAAGCACTGGTCCATGGGCGGGATCACCGGCGGCAGCGCGGTCGTGCGGACGTCGTCGGGCAGGGAGTCGAGGTCGCCGTACGAGGCGAGCACGCGGATGCGCTCGACCTCACGGCCCTCGTCGTCGTACTGGAAGAGGGACGCCTGTCCGGTCGACAGCGTGCGGCCGGTGCGTACGAGCTCCGTGCGGATGACGGCGGGGCCCGGCTGGGACGCGGTCAGATAGTGCGCGGAGACCGTGAACGGGTCGGAGTGCGGGAGGGCGTCGGCGAGCGCCCGGCCGAGGACGGCCAGCAGGTAGCCGCCGTTGACGGCGTTGATGATCGTCCACCCGGCGGAGAGGTCGATGTCGTAGACACCGGCCCCGCGCGGGGTGACGGCGGTGTCCCGGTCGAACTCGCTGTCGCCGATCGTGGCGCGTACGGCCTGTACCGAAGCTGCTTCTGGCATACATGAACGGTACAACAGGAAATTACTAAGCGGTAGCTTTTGCCCGTCCGGACGAGCGGACACCCCCATCATCCGGTCATCCGGGTGAGGAGTCGGAAATTTCTTGTCAAGAATTCACAGCAATCCGTGACCAACCGGTCCGAGTTCTCCTCTGATGGAACATGAGCCTCACCGGGACACCGTTCCTCCTGACCTCTTTCGCGCTGTGTGCCGTCGCCCTCGCACTGCCCCTGGTCCTGTGGTCCCGGGTGCGCGGACCGGCGCCGGTGCGGGCCGCGGCCCGGCTCCTGATGCTGCTGTTCGTCCAGGGGACGGCGGTCTGCCTGGTGTTCGTCCTCGTGAACAACGCCAACAGCCTGTACGACGACTGGGCCGACCTCCTCGGCACCGGCGACCACGTCCGGCAGGCCCCCGACCTCGGCGCGGACGGCACCGGAGGGATCGCCCCGGAGAGCCTGCCGAGGGTGCGGCAGACCTTCCGGCAGGCCCGCGGACCCCACATGCGTGAGGCCGGCGGGGTACGCGTCACCGACCTGAGGGGGCGGGTGTCGGGCGTCGACGCCGAGGTCTACGTCTGGCTGCCGCCGCAGTACGGCGAACCCGCCTACCGGCACCGGACGTTCCCCGTCGTGGAGCTGCTGCCGGGATATCCGGGGTCCGCCAAGGCGTGGTTCGGCTCCCTGAGGGTGCACGAGCAGCTCCGGCCGATGATGCTGGACGGCCGGGTCGCGCCGTTCATCCTGGTCGCGCCGCGCACCAACCTGCTGGCCCGCTCGGACACCGGCTGCGCGAACCTCCCGGGAACGGTGAACGCGGAGAGCTGGCTCAGCATCGACGTACCGCGGATGGTCATGGACAACTTCCGCGCCGAGCCCGCTCCCGGGGGCTGGGCCACGGCCGGGTACTCGGCCGGCGCGCACTGCGCCACCAAGCTGGCCGTCGCCCATCCCGACCGCTACCGGGCCGCGGTGAGCATGTCCGGCTACAACGACCCGAGGGGCGAGCGCAGTTCGCTCGCCGGGCGGACCCCCGAACTGCGCCGGCGCAACGATCCCCGTCTGCTGCTGCTCGCCGGCCGCGTCCACCCCCGGGTCGCCCTCTACTTCTCCGGCGAGTCCGGTGACGGGTACCAGGCGGGCGCGGCGATCCAGGCGATCGCGAAGCCGCCGACGAGCGTGGACGTGGTGCTGCTGCCGCGCAGCGCGGGCGGTCACGACATGGGGCTGTGGCGGCCGCAGCTGCCGGAGGTGTTCCGCTGGCTGACCGGTCGGTTCGCCTCCGACGGGGGAAGCGCGGCGGACGCGGGAGACACCGCCGGCACGGAGGACGCCACGGACGCGGCGGGCCTCAGGAGCCCTCTTCCTCACGCACCGTCGAACGACGGTTCCACGCGCGCGGAGCCCGCCAGTGGAACCGCATCGCGAGCAGGCGCAGCACGAAGGCCGTGACGACGGCGAGACCGCTGGTGAACGGGGTGAGCGCGTCGTAGCGGATGCAGAGCACCACCATGGTGGCGCCGACCATGGCCGGGACCGCGTAGAGGTCGCGGTCCCAGCGCAGCAGGGAGGGGACCTCGTTGGCGAGGACGTCCCGCAGCACACCGCCGCCCACGGCGGTCGCGAGGCCGAGGGCGGCGGAGGCGGTCAGGCCGAGCCCGTAGTCGTACGCCTTGACGGTGCCGGTGACGCAGAACAGTCCGAGCCCGGCCGCGTCGAAGACGTTCACGCCGACCTGGATGCGTTCCACCTCCGGGTGCAGGAAGAACACGAGCAGGGCGGCGACGAGCGGGGTGGTGAAGTACCCCAGGTCGGTGAAGGCCGCCGGGGGTACGGCACCGATGACGATGTCGCGCAGGAGCCCTCCGCCCAGCGCGGTGATCTCCGCGAGGACGGCCATCCCGAAGACGTCGAAGTTCTTGCGGACGGCCAGCAGGGAGCCGGAGATCGCGAAGACGAAGATGCCGATCAGGTCGAGCGTGTGCTGGACGGAGGGGGTGAAGAATTGCTGGAACACCCTCATATTCTCACCCGCCGCGGGGCGTGCACCTTACGAAAGAAGGTTCGAAGGGTGTGCGACTTACGAAGGAAGGACTAGAGAGCCGGCTTGCCCGTGGTGAACAGCCAGGTCCGGAAGAGATCGTCGAGCTGCTGCCCGGAGATCCTCTCGGCGAGGGCGACGAATTCGGCGGTGCTCGCGTTGCCGTGGCGGTGCAGCTTCGTCCACGCGGGCAGCAGTTCGAAGAAGGCGGTGTCGCCGATGCGTTCGCGCAGCACCTGGAGGGTCATCGCGCCCCGCTGGTAGACCGCCGAGGCGAACATCGTGTCGCGCTGGGGGTCGCCGACCGTGGTCTGCCAGAAGGCGGAGTCCGCGGGCCGCTGGCCGTACCCGGCGAGGAACGAGTCGTGCGCCGACCGGGTGCCCCTGTGCTCGGCCCACAGCCACTGGGCGTAGGTCGCGAAGCCCTCGTTGAGCCAGATGTCCTTCCAGCGCGCCACCGAGACGGAGTCGCCGAACCACTGGTGGGCCAGTTCGTGCACGATGGTCGACTCCGAGCGCACCGCGGAGTACACGGGCTTCGACTGGACCTCCAGCGAGAAGCCGGCCTCGGGCATGTCGTCGACGATCGCGCCGGTCTCCTCGAACGGGTACGGGCCGAACACCTGCGACCAGTAGTCGGTGGCCTCGGCGGTGACGCCGTACACGTCGACGCTGCTGCCGTTCGCGAGCACCGGGTCGACGGCGACGTAGATCGGTGTGCCGCCCGGGGTCGTGCCCGTCCTCACGTCGAACTTCCCGATGGTCGCCGTCGCGAGGTAGGTGGCCATGGGCCGGCTCTCGCGCCAGTGGGTGACCGTGGAGGCGCCCTTGTCGCGGGTCGACACCAGCCGCCCGTTGGAGACCGCCGTCAGGCCCTTGGGGGCCGTGATGCGGATGTCGTAGGTCGCCTTGTCGGAGGGGTGGTCGCTGGAGGGGAACCAGGTGGAGGCGGCGTTGGGCTCGCAGGCGACGAACACACCGTCCGCGGTCTTCATCCACCCGTACTCGGAGCCGAACACGATCGGGCCGCCGAGCGGCTCGGGGACCCCGCCGTAGGTGACGGTCACCCTGAAGTCCTTGCCCCTGGCCAGCGGGCCGCGCGGGGTGACGCGGATCTCGTCGCCCTCCCGCGTGAAGCGGGCCGTTCTGCCGTTCACCACGACCTCGGCGACGTCCAGCTTCTGGAGGTCCAGGTCGAAGGAGGAGAGGTCACGGGTGGCCCGGGCGGTGAGGGTCGTGACGCCGTCGAGGCGGTCGGTGCCGGGGTCGTACGCCACGTCGAGGGCGTAGTGGCGGGCGTCGAAGCCGCCGTTGCCGAGCCGGGGGAAGTACGTGTCGCCGATGCCGTCCGCGCCGGGGGTGGGGGCCGAGGAGGCGGCGACGAGGAAGAAGGAGGCCGTCGCGGTGGCGAGCGCGCCTAAACGTGCCGAACGGGAGAGTGCCATGTCGCGTCCCTTTCGTACGTGTTGCCGATCGTTTCCGATCAGACGGACACGCAGGACTGTGCACTCTCCCGCTCGGACATGCTCACGACTTTGCCAAGTCGTCATGACCTACCGGTCAGTTGACTCCTGGCGGTCGGCTTCCGCGACCGTGGAGTCCGACGCCGTGGCGGCGGGCTCGGCCGGAGCCTCGACCGACGCCAGGTCGACCGCCTGCCCGGCACCCGAGAGCAGGACGACGTCCTGCGGGGCCTGGTCCGGGCCGTTCTCCGGGTGGTGGCAGGCGACGCGCTGACCGGGCCTCACCTCGAGGAGCAGCGGCTCGGTCGTCTTGCAGACCTGCGTGGCCTTCCAGCACCGGGTGTGGAACCGGCAGCCGCTCGGCGGCTTGAGCGGGGAGGGAACGTCACCCTTGAGCAGGATGCGGTCGCTCTTCGTGCCCCGACGGCTCGGGTCCGGCACCGGCACGGCCGACATGAGCGCCTTGGTGTACGGGTGCATCGGCGTCTCGTACAGCTTGGTGCTGTCGGCGAGTTCGACCATCTTGCCGAGGTACATCACCGCGACCCGGTCCGACACGTGCCGGACGACCGAGAGGTCGTGCGCGATGATCACGTACGTCAGGCCCAGCTCCTGCTGGAGGTCGTCCATGAGGTTGACGACCTGGGCCTGGATCGACACGTCCAGCGCGGAGACCGGCTCGTCGGCCACCACGAGCTTCGGCTTGAGCGCGAGCGCGCGGGCGATGCCGATGCGCTGGCGCTGACCGCCGGAGAACTCGTGCGGGTAGCGGTTGTAGTGCTCGGGGCTGAGGCCGACGAGCTCCAGCAGCCGCTGGACCTCCTTCTTGACCCCGCCCTCGGGCTCGACGCCCTGGAGCCGGAAGGGCGCCGAGACGATCGAACCGATGGTGTGACGGGGGTTGAGGGAGCCGTACGGATCCTGGAAGATCATCTGGATGTCACGGCGGAGCGGGCGCATCTTCGCGGTGCTGAGACGCGTGATGTCCCTGCCCTCGAAGTGGATCGAGCCGCCCGTCGGGTCCTGGAGGCGGGTGATGACCCGGCCCATGGTCGACTTGCCGCAGCCCGACTCGCCGACGACGCCCAGGGTCTCGCCCTTGCGCACCTCGAAGTCGATGCCGTCGACCGCCTTCACCGCCGCGACCTGGCGCTGAAGGATGCCCTTCTTGATCGGGAAGTGCTTGGTCAGACCCTCGACCCGGAGCAGCACGTCGCGGTCCTCGGGAGCCGACGCCTGCCTCGGGACCGAGGCCCCGGCAGCGTCCGTCTTCTTCGTCTCACTCACAGCTTCGGCGCAATCTCTTCGGTCCAGATCCGCGTACGGTCCTCGGTCGAGAGGTGACAGGCGGACCAGTGTCCGCCGTCGGCCAGCTCGAGCTCGGGACGCACCGTACGGGTGACGTTCCCCTTGGGGAGGTCCGCGTACGGGCAGCGCGGGTTGAAGGCGCAGCCCGAGGGGACGTTGATGAGGCTGGGCGGCGAGCCCTTGACCGGGATGAGCCGTTCCGAGGTGTCGCGGTCGATGCGGGGCATCGAGCCGAGCAGACCCCAGGTGTAGGGGTGCTGCGGCTTCTCGAAGACCTCGACCAGCGGACCGCGCTCCACGCACCGGCCGCCGTACATCACGAGGACGTCGTCGGCGATCTCGGCGACCACACCCAGGTCGTGGGTGATCATGATGACCGCGGAGCCGAACTCCTTCTGCAGGTCCCGGATCAGGTCGAGGATCTGCGCCTGGACGGTCACGTCGAGGGCGGTGGTCGGCTCGTCCGCGATGAGCAGCTCGGGGTTGTTCACCAGCGCCATGGCGATCATGGCGCGCTGGCGCATACCGCCGGAGAACTCGTGCGGGTAGCTGTCCACGCGCTTGCCCGGCTCGGGGATGCCGACCCGGTCCAGCATCTCGATCGCCCGCGTGCGGGCGACCTTCTTGCTGACCTTGTGGTGCACCCGGTAGGCCTCCACGATCTGGTTGCCGATCGTGTAGTACGGGTGCATCGCGGACAGCGGGTCCTGGAAGATCATCGCCATCTCGCGGCCGCGGAGCTTGCGCACCTCGTCCGGGGAGGCGGAGACCAGTTCCTGGCCGCCCAGCCAGATCTCGCCGGACATCTGCACGTTCTTGCCGCGCGTGCCGAGCCGGTGCAGACCCATGATCGCCTGCGAGGTGACCGACTTGCCGGAGCCGGACTCGCCGACGACGGCGAGGGTCCGGCCCTTCTCCAGCGAGAAGGTCAGTCCGTCGACGGACTTGACCAGACCGTCGTCGGTCGGGAAGTGCACCTTGAGGTCGCGGACCCGGAGGAAGGCCTCGGACGCCGTGCCGGCGCCGGTGTTGGAGAGTCCGGTCACGAGAGCCTCACCCGCGGGTCGGCGGCGGCGTAGAGCACGTCCACCAGGAGATTTGCGATCACTACGAAGAAGGCGGCGAGCAGGGTCACGCCGAGGATCTTGGGCAGGTCGTTGTCGGTGATGCCCTGCACCGCGTACTGCCCGATGCCGGGCAGCGAGAAGACGCTCTCGGTGATGACGGCGCCGCCGAGCAGCAGACCGATGTCCATGCCGAAGACGGTGATGATCGGCGTGAGGGCGGCCCTCAGACCGTGCCGGACGACGACCGTGCGCTCACCCAGACCCTTTGCGCGGGCCGTGCGGATGAAGTCCTCGTTCATCGTCTCCAGCATGCCCGAGCGGGTGAGCCGGGCATAGATGGCCGAGTACAGCAGAGCCAGCGAACACCACGGGAGGAAGAGGGTGTTGGCCCACTGCGAGGGGTTCTCGGTGAGCGGGACGTAGTCGTCTCCGAAGAGGGGCCACGTGAAGTGGAAAAGCAGGAGCGCCAGGTTGCCCGTGAAGAACATGGGCAGCGAGACACCGGCGAGCGCGATGCCCATGAAGGTCCGGTCGAGGATCGAGCGCGGCTTCAGTGCCGAGACGACACCGGCCACCACACCCGAGACCAACCACAGTACGGCGGCACCTGCGGCCAGCGAGAGGGTGATCGGAAGGCGGGAGGTGAGCTCCGGCCACACTGCCTGGTGGTTCTTGAAGGAGTAACCGAAGCAGGGTGTGTCGCAGTGCACCGTGGTGGGGCCGAGGTCGTAGTTGGCGCCGGCCACGATCCCCTTGATGAAGTGCCAGTACTGGACGTAGACGGGCTGGTCCAGACCGAGGTTGTGCTTGACAGCAGCAATGTCCGCCGGTGACGGGCTCTTGCCGATGTACTGCTGCGCCATCTGGTCCGCTGTCTGGCCGGCAAGCCGTGGCAGCAGGAAGAAGATGGCGAAGGTGACCGCGGAGACGACCAGCAGCAGGATCACTGCCGCGAACGTCCGGCGGAGGATGTACGAGATCACGGGGATCGGCGCTGGTGCCCGCGGACCTTTCGGCCCGCGGGCACCAATGCCTTCACCTGCCTTCCGGGGCTGCTACTTCGACGCGACGCCGATGTTGAGGTAGTCGTACTGACCGCTGAAGGCCGCCGAGGAAACCAGGTTGGTGTAGGTCGTCGGGCGGGCCAGCAGGACCTTGAAGTAGGTCAGCGGGACGAGGACTGCGTCGTCCATGGTCTTCTTGTCGATCTGCGTGTAGATGCTGTTGCGCTCGGCCATGTCCTGCGTGCCGATCGCCTTCGCGAGCAGGTCGTTGACGTCCTTGTTGTCGTACTGCGACAGGTTGGTGTTACCGGACTCGCCGATGGCGCTGCCGTTCAGGATCTGCTGCAGGAAGCCGTAGCCGGAGGGCCAGTCGGCACCCCACTGCATCATCTCCAGGCCGATGTTCTCCTTCTTGGTGAACTTCGGCACACCCGCGTAGTCGGTGAAGTACTTACCGGACGGGTACTGCTTGAGGTTGGCCGTGATGCCGACCTTCTTCAGCGAGTTGATGATCGCCGTGGCGGCGTCCACCTCCTGCTGACGGTCCGAACGGGCCGAGATGTTGGTGGTGATCTTGTCCTTGCCGCAGGCCTTCAGCTGCTCCTTGGCCTTGGCGACGTCACCCTTGCTGCCGGCCGACGCGTAGACGTCGGACTTCTCGTAGCCCGGGATGTCCGGCGGGAGGACCGTGGTGGCGATGTCGCCGCGGATCGGGCCGCCCTCGGCGGTCTGCACCGAGACCTTGTCGATCGCGAACTGCACGGCCTTGCGGCACTCGACCTTGTCGAACGGCGCCACGGTGGTGTTGATCGCCATGTAGACGAGACGGCCACCGTAGGTGTTGTCCGTGTTGGCCTTCTTCGAGGCGTCGGTGAGCACCTGCGCCTGGGTCGCGGCCTGGACACCCGTACCGGCGAGGTCGATCGCCTTGCCCGCGAGGACGTCCTTGTCGATCGTCTCCGGGTTGACCTTCAGCTTGACGACGATCCGGTCCGGCAGCTGCTTGCGCAGCGGGTCCGTCTTCGCGTTCCACTTGTCGTTGCGGACGAGGACGGCTTCCTTGCCCTCGGCGTAGCTCTCGAACTTGTACGAGCCCGAGGACACGATCTTCTTGACGTAGTCGACGCCGGTGTCCTTCGCCTGCGGCACCGGGGCCGTCTGCGGCGAGGCGACCAGGTAGTCGAACTCCTGGAAGGCCTGCTTCAGGTGGAAGACGATGGTGGTGTCGTCCGGGGTCTCGATGGAGGAGAGGCCCTTGCCGCTCTTGTCCTTGTAGGGACCCTTGTACTTGTCGCCGCCGACCATGAACTGCTGGAAGTAGTTCGGGCCGAGGGAGAGCACGTCACGCGCGAAGTTGGAGCGCTCGACGGCGTACTTGACGTCCTTCGAGGTGATCGGCGTGCCGTCCTCGTAGGTCAGGCCGGCGCGCAGCTTGTACGTCCAGACCTTGCCGCCCTCGCTCGGGACACCCTTGCCCTCGGCGAGGTCGGGGACGAGGGTGTTGCCCTTGTCGCCCGGACCGGGCTGGAAGGTCATCAGCGGGCGGGCCCACAGACGGCTCAGGTTGTACATGTACGCGTAGTACGTGTTGCCCGGGTCGAACGAGTCCGGGACGTCGGACAGCTCGTAGGTGAGCGTCCCGCCCTTCTTGTCCGACGCGTTCACGACGCCCTTGGTCGCGGCATCGGCGCCAGCCGACTGCGTGCCGTTGTCGTTCTTGTTGTCATCGGCCTTGCTGCAGCCCGTGAGGAACAGGCTGGCGGAACCGATGGCCGCGATCGCGGCCAGCGCTGACCTTCGCATGATGGGGGCTTTCTCCTCCATTGTTGGAAACTTTTCGATCTCTCGGTGGCAGTCGTCAGCGACTGCGCGGGTCGAGAGCGTCGCGGAGACCGTCGCCGAGCAGGTTGAACGCCAGGACGGTCAGGAAGATGGCAAGGCCCGGGACGACCATGTACGCGGGATCGACCTGGTAGTAGGTGACCGCCTCGCGGAGCATGCCGCCCCAGGACGCCTGCGGCGGCTGGATGCCCACGCCGAGGAAGCTCAGGGACGCCTCGAAGAGGATGTTGGTCGGGATGAGCAGCGTCGAGTAGACGATGATCGGGCCGACCAGGTTGGGCATGAGCTCCCGGAACAGGATGTACGGCGCCTTGGCTCCCATGCCGCGGGAGGCGTCCACGAACTCGCGCTCACGCAGGGCCATGGTCTGGCCTCGGACGATCCGGCCCAGGTAGGGCCAGTTGAAGAAGCCGATCACGAAGATGAGCACCGCGAGGTGCAGCGGCAGTCCGTTGAGACCGAACGCGCCGCCCTGCAGGCTGGCGGAGATGGAGATCGCGAACAGCAGGAGCGGGAAGGCGAGGAACGTGTCCATCAGCCGGCTGATGATCGAGTCGACCCGTCCGCCGTAGTAACCCGCGACGACACCGAGGATCGCGCCGATGACGTTCGACAGGATGGTGGCACCGAAGGCGACCACCAGCGACACCCAGGAGCCCTCCAGGATTCGGGTGGCGATGTCGCGTCCGAACTTCGGGTCCACGCCGAGCGGGTGGTCGGCGCTCATGCCGCCCAGGTCGCCCTTGGGCAGCGAGGTGTTCGGGTCGATCAGGTCCTGGTTGAAGGCGTTCGGGTCCAGCCCCAGCATCGACTGGAGAGGCCGGGCGAGGATCGCCATCAGGACGAGCAGTACGACGATGACACCGCCGGCAACCGCCACCTTGTCGCGCTTGAAGCGCGTCCAGGCGATCTGTCCCAGGGAACGGCCCTCGATCTGCCCCTTGCCGGTTCCGGCGAGCACAGCCTCTGGCTGCGCTTCCGATTCCGCCGCGGTGGTCTCGATCGGTGCGGTCACAGTGACCCGACCCCTCTCGCCGGTGGTGACCGGCCTACGACTGCCGCTGTCTGCGGCTTGGTTCACTTGCTCGCCGGGAAGTCGACCGCAGATGGTGCGGCCCGGTGACCCGGTCGATGGTTCGACTTGCACTCGCTCACAGGATCGATCGATCCGGTGTCTGATGGGCGAGTCTTCAGTGCCGCCACGATCAGGTGCCAGGCCTCATGGAGAAACTATGCGCAACCGTGATGCTTGTTGAGGGATTCCGTTATCCGAACAGTGGGTAACGAGAGTCGGACGATTGCCAATTGATCTCAAAAGACTCACAGAGTCCGTTTTGACCAGGAGCCCCGCCAAAATGGGACAATAGGCACATCTATCCGCTTCCCTGCAGGTCAGCAGCATGGAATGCACGCTTCACGAAGGCTGTGTGCAGTCTCATGATGCCAGCAGTTCTCGCACGGTTATGCGAGGGGGTCCGGAATCCGGAACGCTCTCAGTAACCGCCGCGGGCCGGCGGATAGCCGTAACCGCCCGCCGTCGGCGCCTGCGAGGGAGCCGCGTGGGCCTCGCGGTCGTAGAACGGGCGTGCGTTCGCACGCAGCCACATCGCCACCGGGTCGAACTCGTCCGACATCGCGACGGTGGAGACCGGCAGCCCGTCCGGAACCGCGCCGACGGACTGCTGCATCATCGCCCGGACCGAGTCGACGGCGGGCGGCGAGGTGTCGTACACGTCGAGACCGATGGCCAGATACGGCGCCCCGAGAGTGGGTTGGACCCAGGCGCGGCGCAACGACCGTACGGCCGGGGTGCGATGGGCGTTCTGCGTGAGCAGGGCGTAGAACTGCGGGATCTCGATGCCCGGTTCGGACAGGCTCAGCGGGCCGGCGGGCTGCCGCTCCAGACCCGTGGCGATACGGCGCAGATCCAGCCACGGGATACCGAGGCCGCCGTTCGGAGCGTGCGGATTGAGCCAGAGGCCGAAGTGGTCGGGGTACAGGGTGCGGGCGACGTCCAGCCCGTCCACGACCTCGTAACTGCGGTTCCAGCCGCTGGCCGAGAGCTCCTGGGCGGAGGTGACGCAGGGCGCGTACCCGAAGCCGTCCACCTCCATGTTCCCGTACTGGGCGTCCGGAGAGCCCGCCTGGCCGTGCCAGAGCAGCATCCACACCTGGCCGGAAGACGGTGTCGCGAGCGCGCGAAGGAGCGCCTCGTAGGCGTCGTAACGCCCGGGAGTCACCTGGCGCAGCATGTGCTCGACCTGCCCGGCCGCGGCCGTGCCCGACGCGCTCACCCTCAACCGCCCCTTCGCGAACAATTCACGACGAACTCATCCCTTGTGCCCGAGGTACCCCGGTTTACCGACATGGGTCAACACCTCGACCAGGCCATGAAACCAGCTTATGCGGCGATCGTGCTCCGCCGGGTGAAGCAGTCGAGAGCCGGGAACCCCCGCGCGGGGCGACCCGGAACCCCCGCGGCGGGGGTGCGCGGCCCGGCCGGGCGCCCCCGCCGCGGGCGCCTTTCAGTGGCCGTGCTGGTAGAAGGGCCGCACCCGGTCCCGCATCCAGTCGGCGACCGGATCCTGCGCCACGTCGAGGAGGACCAGGTTCACCGGGACGTTCACCGGGACACGGCCCAGGGCGCGGCCCAGGGCGTCCAGGGGCAGGGCCCGGACGTCGCCCTCCCACGCCGAGAGCTCGACGCCGACGAACATGACCGGTGCGTCGCCCTCGATGCTGGCCAGACAGCGGCGGGCGCTCAGGACGACGCCGGTCGCGGCGAACTCCGCCGAGGCCGCGGCGAGGAAGTCCACCGGGTCGTCCTGCCAGTCGGGCTCGAAGAGCCGCACGCGGCCCCCGGTCGCCGCCCCGTCCAGCTCGGTCCGCCCGGCCCGGCACAGCTCGGCGACGGCCGGCGGCGGCAGCGGCACGCCGACCACGCCGTCCGGGTTCACCACGATGCCGACCTGCGGGGGAAGACCGCGGGCGAACTCCACGGCGGGCGCGATCGTGTACGACATGTGGCCGCCGACGACCTGGCGGAACTGCTCCTCGGAGCTGAAGACGGGGACGTGGACCTGGCCGCCGATGTCCATGGTGGGCAGGTCGAGCGGACCGGTCTGCGGGCCGCCGCCGTTGGGCAGCGGCACCCACACGAAGCTGCGCCCGAGCACCTCGACGATGCGGGCGGCCGCCGAGGGCCCCGGCACGCCGAGGGAGGAGGACAACACCTCCTCCAGCTCGTTGCCGGGCCAACCGCCGTGCGGATGGGGGTGCGCCTGTGCCGGGAAGTCCATCTGTCTACCGTCCGCTTCGAACCATTGTTCCGGCTGGAAAGGTTAGGGCCTGCGCGGCGGATCGGGGCCGGGGACGGCCCGCGGACCCGCGTCCTCCCGCGGACCCGCGTCCGCGTCGTGGTCCGCCGGACGGGCCCGGTGGGTCCGCGCGGTCCGTCAGTGGCCGAAATCGATGCTTCGCAGCACGTCCGCCGCCTCTCGGTCGATCAGTACCGCGGAGCCGCACCCCCGGGGCAGGTTCCCCCGCTCGGCGGAGCGCAGCAGCCGGGCGATCGCGCCGCGGTGGCGGGCGAAGGCGTAGCGCGAGACGCCCCGGCCGCGCTCGCGCTGGCCGTCCAGCGCGGTGGCGGGCGTGACGTCGAGCAGCAGCAGGTGCAGCGCACCGCCACGGCGCCGGGCCTCGCGGGCGAGCCAGCGGCGCACCCAGGCCTGCGTACCGCAGTCGTGCACGACGAGTCCGCCGCCCTCGCGCAGGACGCGGCGCAGGCCGGCGTAGTGCGCGAGGCGGACGAGGGGGCGGTAGAGCGCGTACGGCACCAGCCCGGCCGCCCGGCCGTCCCAGCGGTCGCGGGTGTCCTGCGAGTCGACGCGCGTGCCCCGCACGGCCCGCCGCATCAGCGTCGACTTGCCGCTGCCGGGCAGTCCGCTGACGACGACCACGTCGTGCGGCCCGAAGCGCAGGCCGCGCGGGCTGCGTCCGGCACGGTCACGGAGATCCCGCACGACGGCCGCGGGACGCGCCGCGCGGGCGGCCCGCGCGGGTGCGCCGGGCTGCCCGGGAAGTGCGAGACCCGAGGTCGTCGCGTACGCCGAAGTCCTGTTCACCGTGATCGTCCTCCCCTTGGATGTGGAGTCCCATCCCCGTCGAGTGTAAAGAGAAGGTAATGCCCTGCGCTTCCCCATTTCGTGCGCGGACTGCCACAGCCCGGTCACAGATGGCGGGCTGCCGTGATCCGGCGGCCCGTGCGATGATGGCCGCGCCAACTGCATACCGGCCGCTTGAATCCGCGCGGGAGAGTCCTGGGTAGGTGTTACCCGGGCGCCGAAGGAGCAAGTCCCTCCCTTGAATCTCTCAGGCACCGTTACCGCGCGGGCGAGGCACATCTGAAAAGCGGGCCGCTCCGCCGGCTCCACCCAAGGTGCAAGTCACGACCACCGTTTCGCGGGGTCTTGATGAACCTCTCAGGTTCCGATGACAGATGGGGAGGAACGACCTCGCCGTCATGCCCTGGGAGCCAGACCGATGAGCAGCAACGCACCCCGTCGCACCGCGCTCGATGCCCTGCATCGTTCGCTCGGCGCGACCATGACCGACTTCGCGGGCTGGGACATGCCCCTGCGCTACGGCTCGGAGCGCGACGAGCACGTCGCCGTCCGTACGAAGGCCGGTCTCTTCGACCTCTCCCACATGGGCGAGATCACCGTCACCGGACCGCAGGCCGCGGCCCTCCTGAACCACGCGCTGGTCGGCAACATCGCCACCGTCGGCACCGGCCGCGCCCGCTACACCATGATCTGCCAGGAGGACGGCGGCATCCTGGACGACCTGATCGTCTACCGGCTCGCCGAGCACGAGTACATGGTCGTCGCCAACGCCTCCAACGCCCAGGTGGTGCTGGACGCCCTGACCGGGCGCGCCGCCGGTTTCGACGCCGAGGTGCGCGACGACCGTGACGCGTACGCGCTGATCGCCGTGCAGGGCCCCGAGTCCCCCGGCATCCTCAAGACGGTCACCGACGCCGACCTCGACGGCCTGAAGTACTACGCGGGCCTGCCGGGCACGGTGGCCGGTGTCCCGGCCCTGATCGCCCGCACCGGCTACACCGGCGAGGACGGCTTCGAGCTGTTCGTCGCCCCCGCCGACGCCGAGAAGGTGTGGCAGGCGCTCACCGACGCGGGCGCCCCGGCCGGTCTCGTCCCCTGCGGTCTGTCCTGCCGCGACACGCTGCGCCTGGAGGCTGGCATGCCGCTGTACGGGCACGAGCTGACCACCTCGCTGACCCCCTTCGACGCCGGTCTCGGCCGGGTCGTGAAGTTCGAGAAGGACGGCGACTTCGTGGGGCGCGCGGCGCTCCAGGAGGCCGCCTCGCGTGCCGAGCAGAACCCGCCGCGGGTCCTCGTCGGCCTGATCGCCGAGGGGCGCCGCGTGCCGCGCGCCGGGTTCTCGGTCGTCGCCGGCGGCGAGGTGATCGGCGAGGTCACCTCCGGCGCCCCCTCCCCCACGCTGGGCAGGCCGATCGCCATGGCGTACGTCGACGCCGCGCACGCCGCGCCGGGCACCGCCGGGGTGGGCGTGGACATCCGAGGGAAAAGCGAGCCGCACCAGGTCGTCTCGCTCCCCTTCTACAAGCGCCAGAATTGAATCCTCCCTGACCACGAAGGCAAGGGATTCCTGACTCACGCTGCTCGATGACCAGGCAAGCCATCGAGTCTGACGCGATCAGCGCCAGCCGGGTTGAAACCAGCCCGGGAAACGACACAACCGTAGCACGCAGCAACCGGCTGATTCCCCCGCGTAATCAAGGCCGTACAGCCCCGTGCAACAGCACTCCACCGCGTACAGGAGAATTCAGGTCATGAGCAACCCCCAGCAGCTGCGTTACAGCAAGGAGCACGAGTGGCTGTCCGACGCCGAGGGCGGCGTCCGGACGGTCGGCATCACCGAGTTCGCGGCCAACGCGCTCGGCGACGTCGTCTACGCCCAGCTCCCGGCCGTCGGTGACACGGTGACCGCGGGCGAGGCCTGCGGCGAACTGGAGTCGACCAAGTCGGTCAGCGACCTGTACTCCCCGGTCGACGGCGAGGTCGTCGAGGCCAACCAGGACGTCGTCGACGACCCGGCCCTGGTCAACTCCGCCCCGTTCGAGGGCGGCTGGCTGTTCAAGGTGCGCGTCACGGACGAGCCCGAGGACCTGATGTCCGCCGACGAGTACACCGCCTTCACGGCCGGCTGAGGAGTCACCTACATGTCGCTCATGAACACCCCCCTCCACGAGCTCGACCCGGACGTCGCGGCCGCCGTCGACGCCGAGCTGCACCGCCAGCAGTCGACCCTGGAGATGATCGCCTCGGAGAACTTCGCTCCGGTCGCGGTCATGGAGGCCCAGGGCTCGGTCCTGACCAACAAGTACGCCGAGGGCTACCCGGGCCGCCGCTACTACGGCGGCTGCGAGCACGTCGACGTGGCCGAGCAGATCGCCATCGACCGGGTCAAGGACCTGTTCGGCGCCGAGTACGCCAACGTGCAGCCCCACTCGGGCGCCTCCGCCAACCAGGCCGCGCTGTTCGCGCTCGCCCAGCCCGGCGACACCATCCTCGGCCTGGACCTGGCCCACGGCGGCCACCTGACCCACGGCATGCGCCTGAACTTCTCGGGCAAGCAGTTCGACGTGGTCGCGTACCACGTGGACGAGGCCGGCCTGGTCGACATGGCCGAGGTCGAGCGGCTCGCCAAGGAGCACCGCCCGAAGGTGATCATCGCGGGCTGGTCGGCGTACCCGCGGCAGCTCGACTTCGCCGAGTTCCGCCGGATCGCGGACGAGGCCGGGGCCTTCCTGTGGGTCGACATGGCCCACTTCGCGGGTCTGGTCGCGGCGGGTCTGCACCCGAACCCGGTCCCGTTCGCGGACGTGGTCACCTCCACCACGCACAAGACCCTCGGCGGTCCCCGCGGCGGCATCATCCTGGCGAAGAAGGAGTTCGCGAAGAAGCTGAACTCCTCGGTCTTCCCGGGCTTCCAGGGCGGCCCCCTGGAGCACGTGATCGCCGCCAAGGCCGTCTCCTTCAAGGTCGCCGCCTCGGACGACTTCAAGGAGCGCCAGCAGCGCACGCTGGACGGCGCGCGCATCCTGGCCGAGCGTCTGGTCCAGGACGACGTGAAGGCCGTCGGCGTGGACGTCCTGTCCGGGGGCACGGACGTGCACCTGGTCCTGGTCGACCTGCGCGACTCCGAGCTGGACGGGCAGCAGGCCGAGGACCGCCTCCACGAGGTCGGCATCACGGTCAACCGCAACGCCATCCCGAACGACCCGCGCCCGCCGATGGTCACCTCCGGCCTGCGCATCGGCACGCCCGCCCTCGCCACCCGCGGCTTCGGCGCCGAGGACTTCGCCGAGGTCGCGGACATCATCGCCGAGACGCTGAAGCCGTCCTACGACACGGAGTCCCTGAAGGCCCGTGTGTCCGCTCTGGCCGACAAGCACCCGTTGTACCCCGGCCTGAAGTAGTTCCGTAGGATTTCCTTCATTTCCTTTTCACCCGTACGGTCTCTATTCGTACGGACATCCGGGGCACCGCGCACACTGGAAGCAGAGCGCGGTGCCCCGTTCCATGCAGTCACGCACCACCTCGGCCGGACAACGGCGTCCGGCGAAACCAGCAAGGAGTTCCCGTGGCCATCTCGGTCTTCGACCTGTTCTCGATCGGCATCGGCCCGTCCAGCTCCCACACGGTGGGCCCGATGCGCGCCGCGCGCATGTTCGCCCGGCGGCTGCGCAACGAGGGCCTGCTGGCCCCGGTCACCTCGATACGCGCCGAGCTGTACGGCTCCCTGGGCGCGACCGGCCACGGCCACGGCACCCCCAAGGCGGTGCTGCTCGGCCTGGAGGGCTCCTCGCCCCGGACGGTGGACGTGGAGGGCGCCGACGAGCGGGTCGAGCAGATCAAGGCCTCGGGCCGGATCCGGCTGCTCGGCGAGCACGAGATCGCCTTCTCCTTCGACGACGACCTGGTCCTGCACCGCCGCAAGGCCCTGCCGTACCACGCCAACGGCATGACGATCTTCGCGTACGACGCCTCGGGCGCCCTCGTCCTGGAGAAGACGTACTACTCGGTCGGCGGCGGCTTCGTGGTCGACGAGGACGCGGTGGGCGAGGACCGCATCAAGCTCGACGACACGGTCCTGAAGTACCCGTTCCGCACGGGTGACGAGCTGCTGCGGCTCACGAAGGAGACCGGTCTGTCGATCTCCGCCCTGATGCTGGAGAACGAGCGGGCCTGGCGCACCGAGGAGGAGATCCGCGAGGGGCTCCTCGGGATCTGGCGCGTGATGCAGGCCTGCGTCTCGCGCGGCATGACCCGCGAGGGCATCCTGCCCGGCGGCCTCAAGGTCCGCCGCCGCGCCCCCCTCTCGGCCCGCCAGCTGCGTGCCGAGGGCGACCCGCTGGCCCACGCGATGGAGTGGATCACCCTCTACGCGATGGCGGTCAACGAGGAGAACGCGGCGGGCGGCCGGGTGGTCACCGCCCCCACCAACGGCGCGGCGGGCATCATCCCGGCGGTGCTGCACTACTACGTCAACTTCGTGCCGGGCGCCGACGAGGACGGCGTCGTGCGGTTCCTGCTCGCGGCCGGGGCGATCGGCATGCTCTTCAAGGAGAACGCCTCCATCTCGGGCGCCGAGGTCGGCTGCCAGGGCGAGGTCGGCTCGGCCTGCTCCATGGCGGCCGGCGCGCTCGCCGAGGTGCTGGGCGGCAGCCCCGAGCAGGTCGAGAACGCCGCCGAGATCGGCATGGAGCACAACCTCGGCCTGACCTGCGACCCGGTCGGCGGCCTGGTCCAGATCCCCTGCATCGAGCGCAACGGCATGGCCGCGGTGAAGGCCGTCACGGCCGCCCGGATGGCCATGCGCGGCGACGGCTCGCACCTGGTCTCCCTCGACAAGGTCATCAAGACCATGAAGGAGACCGGCGCCGACATGAGCGTCAAGTACAAGGAGACGGCCCGGGGCGGGCTGGCGGTCAACATCATCGAGTGCTGAGCGGGCACGTCCGCCCGGCACGCCGAAGGGCCGGCCCGTCGGTCGACGGGCCGGCCCTTTTCCGCGTCGGTCGGACCTCAGCGTGTCCGCGCCGGGGCCCCGGCGGCCGCCAGGGTCCGCCGGGACACCGCCTGACGGACTCCGGTCCCGGTGAAGGCCAGTGCGGCCGCGGCGACGAGTCCCAGCAGGACCAGACCGGCCCCGTAGTCGCCGTACGCCCCGTAGAGCATGCCCATGATCAGCGGCGGGAGGAATCCGCCCAGGCCGCCCGCCGCGCCGACGATGCCGGTGACGGAACCGACCTGGCTGGCCGGGGCCAGCAGCGCCACCAGGGCGAAGACCGCTCCGCTGCCCGCGCCGAGGGCGGCGCCCATGGAGAGGAAGGCGACGGTGCCGACCGGGGCCAGCGAGGGGGTCAGCGACTGCACGGCCGCGCCGACGACCAGCACGCTCAGCGATCCGGTCAGGACCCGGACCGGGCCCATGCGGTCCGACAGCCAGCCGCCGACCGGCCGCATCGCCACGGCCAGCAGCACGAATCCGGCCATCCGGTCCGCGGCGTCGGCCTGGGCCAGGCCGTAGCCGGTCTTGAGGTAGGTCGGCAGGTAGACGGAGAAGGCCACGTAGCCGCCGAACGCCACCGCGTACAGGGCCGAGGACTGCCAGGTGATGCCCAGTCGGACGGTCGCCGCCAGCCGGCGGGCGAGCGGCTCCGCAGGCACGGTGCGCCCCGGGGCGTCGCGCAGCAGGAGCGCCGCGGTCACCGCGTACACGGCCAGCACCCCGGCGGTGATCAGGAACGGGGCGGCCAGTCCGTGCGCGTCGACCAGCTTCACCGTGGTCAGGGCGCTGACGGCGGTTCCGCCCATGCCCGCGCCGAAGACCCCGATCGCCAGGCCCCTGCGCTCGGGCGGGAACCAGGCGCTGACGAGCGGCACCCCGACGGCGAAGGCGGTGCCTCCGATGCCGAGGAAGAAGCCGCCGACCAGCAGGGCGGTCAGCGAGGAGTGCCCGGCGAGTCCGAGGTAGAGCACCGGGACGATCGTGGCCGCCGAGACCAGCGGGAACATCACCCTGCCGCCGAACCGGTCGGTGAGGGCCCCGACCGGGATGCGGCCCAGCGAGCCGACCACGACCGGCACCGCCACCAGGAGCGACTGCTGGAAGGAGGACAGGTCCAGGGAGTCCTTGAAGCGCGTGCCCAGCGGGCTGAGCAGCGCCCACGCCCAGAAGTTGACGGCGAACCCGAGCGTGGCGATCGCCAGCATCAGCCACGCCTTGCCGGGCACGGCGGCCGCGGACGCCTGCGCCGGGTCCTGCCCGCGGGTCCGTTCCCGTTCCGGACCCGGCTCCGGTTCCTGGTTCCTCGACGACTGCAGCATTCCGCCCGCTCCTTCGCTCACTCCGGCCGGGTCCGGTCGTCCTCCGGTCCCGCGGGACGACGGCCCGTTCGCGCGGTCGCCGCCCGGAGCCAGAATCCGTGAGACGGGGGGTCCACGGCGTGGGCCACCCGGCCCCGGGAGCCCGGCCGATGGGGCATCACGGCGCGGCCGACCGGCCCGGCCCGCACAGCCCGTCCGGGCCGGCGCGGGCGTGCCGCCCACACGTGCGGGCGCGGAGGGGGCCGGACCGGGGCCTTACGATTTGGCCGGTCACCGGCGCGACCGGGCGCCGGACGAACGGGTAACGGGGAGTGGTCACATGGGCGGGACGGTCACAGCGGTCAGCAGGAACGGGACGTACTCGTTCACCAAGCCGAACCGGGAGAGCGTCACCCTGCTCGCCGGGCTCGGGGTGGAGGGCGACGTGCACGCCGGGACGACGGTCAAGCACCGGTTCCGGATGGAGAAGGACCCCACGCAGCCGAACCTGCGGCAGGTGCACCTCATGCACGAGGAGCTGTTCGACGAACTCCGGGAGGCCGGGTTCGAGGTCGCGGCCGGTCAGCTCGGCGAGAACGTCACCACCCGGGGCGTCGATCTGCTGGGGCTCCCCACCGGGACGCGGCTGCGCCTCGGGGCGGAGGCCGTCGTCGAGGTGACCGGACTGCGCAATCCCTGCGCCCAGATCGACGGCTTCAGGAAGGGACTCCTGAAGGAGGTCGTCGGACGGGACGCGGACGGGCGGGCCCGGTTCCGGTCCGGGATCATGGGGGTCGTCCTCGCCGGCGGAGTGGTACGGCCCGGCGACGGCGTGGCCGTGGAGCTCCCGGACGGGCCGCACCGGCCCCTGGAGATCGTCTGACCCCGCTCCGGGACGCGGGGACCCGGGATGTCCGGGTACGCGGAAGGGGCGCCCGCCGAAGGACCGGTGGGCGCCCCTTCCGCCGACGTCACTTGTTCAGGTGGGTCCAGAACTCGTCGAACGAGAGGACCTTGTCGCCGTTGAGGTCGCGGCTGGCGATGACGGCCTCCGCCACCGTCTCGGTGACGTTCCAGTCGCCGCCCTGGGCGAGAGCGCTCTTGAACTCGGCCGCGGTGATGAATCCGTCACCGTCCGAATCGATCCGCTCGAACTGCTTGCGTGCTTCCTCGATGTCGGCCACCGATCCACCCCTTCGTCGTGCATCACTGCATGCGTCAGCCTTTTGTACGAAGGTCAGGTTAACGGTCTCCCCGAGCGCGCAATGCGGCGAGTACCCGGGCGAATCTCACACGGCCCGGACGGAGGCCCGGTCCGCCCCTCGCGCTCACGGAGACCGAGGCCCCCGCCCACCCGCGGGTCGCGGGGCCCGCAGGCGGCGCGACGGTGTGCGGGCGTGGGCCGCCGACGGCGGGCCTAGCGGAAGATGCCGGTGTGGCCGAGCGAGTACCGGCCGGGCTGGGGGTAGACGGCGAGGCCGTGCGGGCCGCTGCCGACGGGGATGCGGGCGAGCTGACGGCCGGTGCGGGTGTCGATGGCGTACACCTCCGCGTCGTAACGGCCGGAGAGCCACAGGACCTTGCCGTCCGCCGAGACACCGCCCATGTCGGGGCTGCCGCCGTCGGGCAGGCGCCACTTCTTGGTGAGCCGGTTCTGCGGGAAGTCGAAGACGGAGACGGTGCCTTCGCCGCGGTTGGAGATGTACATCTCGCGCGAGTCCCGGCTGATGTACAGCCCGTGGGCGCCCTTGCCCGTGTGCAGCAGCGTCGGCTGGGTGAACCTGTCACCGTCGAGGACCCACACGCCGTGGGCCATCATGTCGGCGATGTAGAACCTCTTGCCGTCCGGGGAGATCTTCACGTCCTGCGGCATCGCCCCGTGGAGGGGCAGTCTCTGCTGGCCGATCACCTTCATCCGCTCGGTGTCGACCTTCAGCAGCTCACCGCTGAACTCGCAGGACACGATGAAGTAGCGGCCGTCCGGGGAGAAGTCGGCGTGGTTGACGCCGTAACAGCTGACCGGTTCCGCCTTGACGGTCTTCATGGTGTGCGCGTCGCGGAAGACGAGCTCGCGGTCCAGGGAGGCCATCACGATCGCGTGCTTGCCGTCGGGCGTGAAGTAGAGGTTGTACGGGTCGTGCACGTCGACCGGCTCGCCCGCCCTGCCGGTCCTCGGGTCGATGGGGGTGAGGGTGTTGCCCCGGTCGTTGTTGACCCACAGGGTCTTCATGTCCCAGGAGGGGACGACGTGCTGGGGCTGGTTGCCGACCGGGATCGTCTCGATCACCTTGTACGTCTTCGGGTCGATGACCGAGACCGTGTTGGAGTTGGTGTTGGGCACGTAGACGCGGGACGGGAAGTCCTTGACCACCGGGGAGAGCCGGTTCGGGCGGTCGGCTGCGTAGACGTCCGCCGGGTCCAGCAAGGGGGGCATGCCGGGCAGGCCCTGGACGGCCGGCTTCTTCACCGGGGCGGGCCGGACGGCCGCGTTGGTGGTCGCGCGGGCCTGCTCGGCGTGGTCCCGGGAGGAACCGCCGCAGCCCGCGAGGAGGGCGAGCGCGGTGAGGGCGGCACCGGCGATCAGCGCGCGGCGCGGGGAGGAGGGTGGTGTCGGCATCAGCTCAGCAGCTCCGTGGTGGTGACCGCGCCGAGGCCGCGGCGGTCGAGTTCGTGCAGGAGGGCGGGGAGGGCGGCGACCGTGCCGGGGTGTCCGAAGTGCAGGCTCACGACGGAGCCGGGACGGATCTCGGCCAGCACCTTGCGGGTGACGGCGGCGGCTCCCGGATCGGTGTGGTCGAGGGAGTCGACGTCGTAGGAGAGCGTGTGCGGGTAGCCCGCGTCGCGGGCGAGGCGCTGGACCAGGGGGGAGGCCCGGGGACTGCGGGAGGGCCGGAACCAGGTGCCGATCGAGCCGGTGAGCCGCTTGAGGCGGTCCGCGCAGCCCCGGATCTCCGCGGCCGCCTCCGTCGCCGTCATGGCGTTGATGTCGAGGTGGCGCAGGGTGTGGTTGCCGAGGTCGTGGCCGCCGTCGAGGACGCGGCGGGCGAGGTCCGGGTGCTCGTCCAGCCAGGTGCCGACGGCGAGGACGGTGACCCGGGCGCCGGCCCGCTCCGCTTCGCCGAGCAGTGCCTTCGCGACGGCGGGCTCGCCCTGGCCGTGGAAGGTGAGGGCCACGCGGGGCGGGTGGGTGCGGGGGCCGTGGGTGATCTCGAGGGGCTGGGCGGGATAGCGGCGGGGGGCGGGCGCGGTGACCGGGCGGGTCACCGTGGCGGCGGGCGCGGCCGGAGGCGTCGCGAGGGAGTGGGGGCGGGTGCTCCGCTCGGCGGAACAGCCCGCGGCCGCCCCGGCGGCGAGGGTTCCCGCGGTGAGCGCGAGTCCCGTGAGCAGGGCGGCGCGCCGGGGCGGGGCGGGGGCTGCCGGGTCTTCGGCGGGCGTGGTCACCGGACCATTTAAGGGCGAATGGGACGGAAAACCGGCGATTGGTCCGATCGGACGGCCGTACGGGTCGCCCCACGGCTTCCGGGCACGAGGCCGTACGGGGACGAGGGGCCAACCCACGGAAACTACGGGGACGTACGGAACCACAGGGGCACACGGAACCACGGGGACGTACGGGAGCGACGGACCCGCGAGCGGAGCGGGACCCGCCGTCCCGGATCGACGGGCCGGTCCACGACGGCCGGCGGCCGGAGCGGACCGGTGACCGGGCGGGTCGGCGGCCGGAGCGGATCAGCGGTCGACGACGCGCATCTCGAACCAGGTGGTCTTGCCGCGGGGCAGCAGGTCGACGCCCCAGCGGTCGGAGAGCTTGTCGACGAGGAAGAGGCCCCGCCCGCTCAGGTCCAGTTCCTGGACCGGCATGAGACAGGGCAGACCGCGCGAGGGGTCACGGACCTCGATGCGGATCCAGCCCCGGCGGCGGCGCGTGCGGAGTCCGAAGACGCGGGCGCCCGTGTGCCGTACGGCGTTGCCCACGAGTTCGGAGACGAGCAGGACGACGTCCTCGGTCATCTTCGGGGAGAGCCCCCAGTGCCGCAGGACCACGACCTGGGCGAGCCGCCGCGCGGTGGCCGCGGACTCCGGACGGGACGGCAGCAGCACCTCCGCCTCGGCGGGATTGCCGAACAACTCCAGCGCCTTGAGGGCCCGTTCGTCCTCGACCGCAGGTGTCCAGCGCGCCGCGGTCGCACTTCCGTGCCGCCGCGGCTGTTCCATGCCCTCCAGCCCCGCCATGCCCCCATCATGGCCGTCCACCGCCCCCGCCGGGGCCGTTCCAAAGGATTGGGCCCCCCGGAACGGGACATTCCGCACCATTCGATAGGCATATGCCAACGGCATTTCAGAGGCGGCCACAGCCCGTCCGACCTGCCGGAACCGACCGTTCGAGGGCAATCGCCCCGTCTCCCGACAAGGCACGCTTAAGGCTGCCTTAAGGCTGCGGCAAAGCGCCCCATCGAGGGACACCGGCAGGACACCGCGTCAACCACGGGTGGACCGGAGGGAACCGGGAGGGCGGAACCGGCCGCGCCGGCCCGGGAGGCGGACGCCGCGCCCCGGGCCGGCGCGACGGACGGCTCGGCGGACGGCTCAGAGGAACTTCGCCTTGCCGGGGCCCTCCTCCACGAAGCTCCGCATCCCCCGCTCGCGGTCCTCCGTCGCGAACAGGCCCGCGAACCAGTTCCGCTCGACGGTCAGCCCGGTCTCGATGTCCGTCTCCAGACCGGCGTCGATGGCCTCCTTGGCGGCCCGCAGCGCGATGGCCGGGCCCTGCGCGAGCTTGGCCGCCCAGGCGTGCGCGGCGCTGTAGACCTCGTCGGCGGGGACGACCCGGTCGACCAGACCGAGGGCGAGGGCCTCGTCGGCCTTGACCATGCGGCCGGTGAAGATGAGGTCCTTGGCCTTGGAGGGGCCGATGAGCCGGGAGAGCCGCTGGGTTCCGCCGGCGCCGGGGATCAGACCGAGCAGGATCTCCGGCTGGCCCAGCTTGGCGTTGTCCCCGGCGATGCGGTAGTCGGCGCACAGGGCCAGTTCGCAGCCGCCGCCGAGCGCGTATCCGGTGACGGCGGCGACGACGGGCTTGGGGATGCGGGCGACGGCGGTGAAGGAGTCCTGCAGGGCCCGGGACCGCACGACCATCGCGGCGTGGTCCATGGCCTGCATCTCCTTGATGTCCGCGCCCGCCGCGAACACCTTCTCCCCGCCGTACAGCACCACGGCGCGGACGTCCGGCCGGTTCGTGGCCTCCTCGGCCAGTTCCTTGAGGCGGTCCTGCGTCGCCACGTCCAGGGCGTTCATGGGAGGGCGGTCCAGGCGGATGGTACCCACGCCTTCGGCCACTTCGAGATGCACAGTCATGTAAGCAGGTTAATGGCCGTTAACGCCACCGGGCCGGGTGTGCTGAGTCACAGCACACCCGGCCCGGTGGGGAGCGGTCACGCGAGCCGGACGAGAGCCGTCACGCGGCCCGGTGCGGCGGGATCACTTGGTCCAGTCCGCCCAGGACATGTTCCAGCCGTTGAAGCCGTTGGCCGGGTCGACCGTCGGGTCGGTGGAGTTCTTCACGACCACCACGTCACCGACCATCGAGTGGTTGAAGAACCAGGCGGCCGGCACGCCGCTGTCGTAGCCGCCGCGCACGTCGCGCAGACCGACGCAGCCGTGGCTGGCGTTGTAGTTGCCGAAGGCGCCGCCGCCCCAGTAGTTGCCGTGCACGAAGGTGCCGGAGTTGGTCAGGCGCATGGCGTGCGGGACGTCCTTGATGTCGTACTCGCCGTCGTAGCCGACGGTGTCGCCGTTCATCCGGGTCACCTTGAACTTCTCGCTGATGACCATCTGGCCGTTCCAGGTGGCGTAGCCGGCCTTGCCGGTGGTCACCGGGATGGTCTTGACGACCTTGCCCTCCTGCATGACCTTCATCGTGTGCTTCTTGGCGTCCACGACGGACACCTGGTCCCGGCCGATGGTGAAGGAGACGGTCTTGGCCTGCTTGCCGTAGACGCCCTTGCGGCCCTCGACGCCGTCGAGGTTCAGCTTCACGGTGACCTTGGTGCCGGCCTTCCAGTACTTCTCGGGCCGGAAGTCGAGGCGGTCGTTGCCGAACCAGTGGCCCTGAACGTCGACGGCCGGCTCGGTCGTGATCTTGATGGCCTTCTCGACGTCGTCCGGCTTGGTGATGCCCCGGGTGAAGCGGACCGAGAACGGCATGCCGACGCCGACCTTGGAGCCGTCCTCGGGCGTGAAGTTGCCGGTGAAGGTGTTCTGCGGGCTCAGCGTCGTGAAGGACGAGTCCTCGGCCGCCGTGCGGCCCTCGGAGTCCTTCGCGACCGCGTGCACCTTGTACTTGGTGGACGCCGCGAGGTGCGTGGCGGGCGTCCAGCCGGCGCCGTCGGCCGATATCTCGCCGTCGATCTTCGTGCCCTCGTCGTCCTTGACGGTGACCTCGGTCAGCTTGCCCTTACTGGCCGTGACCTTGAGGGTGCCGCTGGTGTCGACGTCCTTGGCGCCGGCCTTCGGCGCGATCGTGACGACGGCCACCGACTGCTTGCTCTCCGCGGTGGTGCTGCCCTTGCCGTCCTTGTCCTTCCCTTCGGACCCCGAGTCCGTTCCCCCGCCTCCGCCGCAGGCCGTGACGGCCAGCAGCGCACCGCCGACGATCACCGCCCACCGCTTGTTGCGGCCGCGTGAGCGTCCACCTGCCGACGCCCCCGATATCGGTCGCACGTTCACAGTCTTTCTCCCCTCGCAAGGCCTGATCAGGCCCCCCACCCCAGCGCGTCCCGCGCGATCACTGGCGCATATTAACCTCACGGTTTTGAGCTCCGTGTCAGGCCAATGTCACCGTTCCGTCGCAACTTGGACCATCGGCCGCGAAGATGGTTGCACCGGGGAGCGAAGATCAGTCGACCGCGCTGCCGGTCCTCCACTCCTTCCAGCCCATGTTCCAGCCGCCGAGTCCGTTGTCGGGGGCGACTTCCTTGTCCTCGCTGTGGACCACCTCGACGACGTCCCCGACGAGGGTGCGGTCGAAGAACCAGCCCGCCGGGGTGTCGGAGCCGCCGCCCTTCACGTCGCGCAGGCCCACGCAGCCGTGGCTCACGTTGGCGTTGCCGAAGACGTCCTGCGCCCAGTAGTTGCCGTGCAGGAAGGTGCCGGACTCGGTCAGCCGCATGGCGTGCGGCACATCCGGGATGTCGTACTCGCTCTTGCCGTCCTTCTTCTTGAAGCCGACCGTGGCACCGTTCATCCGGGTCAGTTCGAACATCTCGGTGACGACCATCTTCCCGTTGTACGTCGTCGACTTCGGCGCGCCCGCCGTGATCGGCACCGTGGCGAGGAGGTCGCCGTCACGGCGCACCTCCATGGTGTGGGCGGCGGCGTCGACGAGGGACCTCTGGTCGCGGCCCACGGTGAACGAGAAGGTCCTGGACTGGAGTCCGTACACACCGGGTGACCCCTCGACGTCGCGCAGCCGCAGCGCCACGGTGACCTTCGTGCCCGGCTTCCAGTACCGCTCGGGACGGAAGTCGACGCGCCCGCCGCCGAACCAGTGCGCGCGGATCTCGACCGGCGGCCGCGCCTCGACGTGGATGGCCCGCTCGACGGCGGCCCGGTTCTCCACCTCCCGGTTGAACTCGAGGGAGACGATCATCCCGGTGCCGACGACGGAGCGGTCCTCCGGGGTGACGTACCCGATGAACCGCTCGTCGGGGACGGCCGTGGTGAACGTGGTGTGGCGTGCCGAGCGGTGCCCGTCGCCGTCCAGGGCCACCGCGTCCACGGTGTACTCGGCGGCCAGGGCGAGCCGCCTGTCGTCCGGTCTCCAGGACAGGCCGTCGTCGCTGATGCGTCCCGGAACGGGCGACTCCCTGGCGTCCTGGGACTTGACGACCTTCACGGACTCCAGGCGCCCGCCGGGCACCCGTACCACCAGCGCCTCCCCGGGCCGTACGCCCTTGGCGTCGTCGTCGGGCGAGACGCGGATGACGTCCTCGGCCGAGCGCGGTTTGCCGAACGCCTCCCCGATCCCGTCCGAGATCCCGCCGGAGGTGCAGCCGGAGGCTCCGGCCAGCAGACCGGCCCAGGTCAGTACGGCGGCCAGCGCGGCCCCTGCGCGCCACGCGCGCGTCTGTACGTGCTTCACAAGGGACCCAACGACGCCGCCCCTCCGGGGAAACGTGAGTGCGAGGCACGCTCTGGGCAGAACAGTGGGGAGGACGACACGACGAGGAGCCGCGACCGGGACGCCGCGCACCCTTTTCCGTACCGTTCCACGAGCCGTGGGAGGCTGACCGGTGTCGAGCGCACCCGAGCAGGAGGCGGTCCACGAGGGACACGCCGCGGGCGGCGGCGGGCTGCCCGCGCAGACCGTCACGGACCCGGCGGGACCGCCCGCCGCCCCGCCGTCCGCCGGCGCGACGGCGGTCACGGAGCCGGCCGTCGCGGACCCGGCGGCGGAGCCGGCCGCCCCCGCGCTGAACGGCTCACGGCATCCCGCGGCGCCTCCCGCCGGCGCCTGGCCGGGTGCCCCGACCCCGCTCGGAGCACGGTTCCGGGTCGGTCCCGAGGGCACGGCGGGCACCAACTTCGCCCTGTGGGCGGGCGGTGCGGAGGCCGTCGACCTGTGCCTGTTCGACGAGGAGGGCGCCGAGACCCGCGTCCCGCTCACCGAACTCACCCACGAGATCTGGCACGGCTTCGTCCCCGGAGTGCGCCCCGGCCGCCGCTACGGCTTTCGGGTGCACGGCCGCTGGGACCCGTGGACCGGCGCCCGCTGGAACCCGGCGAAGCTGCTCCTCGACCCGTACGCCCGGGCCGTGGACGGCGACTTCACCCTGCCGCCGCAGGTGTACGGGCACGTCCGTGACTGGCCCCAGCAGCAGGTCGCGGACACCGTGCGCGACGACCGCGACTCGGCGCCCTTCGTCCCCAAGGGCGTCGTCGTCCAGGACGACGACGACTGGTCGGACGACCACCGCCCCAAGACCCCGTGGGCGGACTCGGTCATCTACGAACTGCACGTGCGCGGATTCACCCGTCTGCACCCGGGCGTCCCCGAGGAACTGCGCGGCACGTACGCGGGACTGGCGCACCCGGCCGCGATCGAGCACCTGGTGAACCTCGGCGTGACGGCGGTGGAACTGCTGCCGGTGCACCAGTTCGCGCACGAGGACCACCTGCTGAGCCGGGGCCTGAGGAACTACTGGGGCTACAACTCGATCGGCTACTTCGCCCCGCACGCGGGCTACGCCGCCTCGGGCACGGGGGGCGGGCAGGTCGGCGAGTTCAAGCGGATGGTGCGCGCCCTGCACGCGGCGGGGATCGAGGTCATCCTCGACGTCGTCTACAACCACACCGCGGAGGCGGGCGAGCTGGGCCCGATGCTGTCGCTGCGCGGCATCGACAACCGCGGGTACTACAAGCTCCAGTCGGACGCCCGCCGCTACGCGGACTACACGGGCTGCGGCAACACCCTGCACGTCGTGCAGCCGCAGGTGCTGCGGCTGATCACGGACTCGCTGCGGTACTGGGTCACCGAGATGGGCGTCGACGGTTTCCGCTTCGACCTGGCGGCGGCCCTGGCCCGGTCCATGCACGACGTCGACATGCTGTCGCCGTTCCTCGCCGTGATCGCCCAGGACCCGGTGCTGCGCCGGGTCAAACTGATCGCCGAACCGTGGGACGTGGGCTCCGGCGGCTACCAGGTGGGCGCCTTCCCGCCCCTGTGGACGGAGTGGAACGACCGCTACCGCAACGCCGTGCGGGACTTCTGGCGCGGGGCGCTGCCCGACGTACGGGACCTCGGCTACCGCCTGTCGGGGTCGAGCGACCTGTACGCCTGGGGCGGCCGGCGCCCGTACGCCTCCGTCAACTTCGTGACCGCGCACGACGGCTTCACCCTGCGCGACCTCGTGTCGTACGAGCGCAAGCACAACGAGGCGAACGGCGAGGGCAACCGGGACGGCACCGACGACAACCGGGCCTGGAACGGCGGGACGGAGGGCGAGAGCGAGGACGAGGTCCTGCGGGCGCTGCGGCGGCGCCAGCTGCGGAACCTGCTGACGACGCTGCTGCTGTCGACGGGCGTGCCCATGCTGGTCGCCGGGGACGAGTTCGGGCGCACCCAGCGGGGCAACAACAACGCCTACTGCCAGGACAACGAGATCAGCTGGGTCGACTGGTCCCAGCTCGACGACCCCGGCTGGCGGGAGCTGTTCGAGCTGACGTCCCGTCTGATCAGGCTGCGCCAAACGCACCCCGTGCTGCGCCGCCGGGCGTTCTTCTCCGGGCGGGCCCACTCGGCGGACGGACTGCGGGACCTGGCCTGGTTCACCGCGCGGGGCACCGAGATGACGGAACGGGACTGGTACGCGCCCGCCGCGACCCTCGGCATGTACCTGTCCGGCCGGGACATCCCCGGCCGGGACGCGCGGGGCGCCCAGATCGTCGACGACAGCTTCCTCGCCGTGCTGCACGCCGGGGACCGGCCGGTCTCCTTCGACCTGCCGGGACCGCCCTGGGCCGCCGCGTACGAGGTGGTCGTGGACACCTCCCGCGAGGACCAGGCCGCGGCGCCCGCGCTCACGCACCGGGCCGGCACGGCGATCACGGTGCCGGCCCGGTCCGTGCTCCTGCTCAGGGTCCGCTGAGCTCACGGTCCCGGCGGCGCGCCCTCCCGTCGGCCGGGGCACGGCCCGCCCGCCGCGAAGCGCTCCGGACGCCCCGGACGCGCCGAAAACCCGGTGGGCACTGTCAGTGGTGAAACGTAGGCTCGCTCGTGATGACCACATCCGATGCAGCCGCCCCGGACCGTCCCGACCGTTCGACCGTGCGCAGCCTGCTGCGCCTGTGGCCCTACGTCCGCCCGGTGCGGGCGAGGCTGTTCTGCGCCGCGTTCGTCGCCATAGTCGCGTCCTGTCTCTCGCTCGTGTTCCCGCTGATCCTGAAGTGGATGGTGGACGGCCCGGTCGCCGGGCACGATCCGGCGGGGGTCTGGCTCGGGGCGCTGTACCTGCTGCTGCTCGGCATCGCCGAGGCCGGTCTGTTCGGGCTGCGCCGCTGGCTGGTGGCCCGCCCGCTGGCCGGGGTCGAGGCGGGCATGCGTGCCGATCTGTACCGCCATCTCCAGCGCCTGCCGGTCGCCTTCCACGACCGCTGGGCCTCGGGCCAGCTCCTGTCCCGGGCGACCACCGATCTGATGCTGGTCCGCATGTTCCTGGCGTTCCCGCTGACGTTCCTGCTGGTGAACGGCGTGACGATCCTCGTGGGCATCTGCATCATGCTGGCCCAGCAGTGGACCCTCGGGCTGGTGATCCTCGCCCCCGCCGTCCCCGTCGTGATCGTCTGCTGGCTCTTCGAGCGGCGTTACTCGGAGGTGGCGCGGCGGGCCCAGGACCAGGTCGGCGACCTGACGACGGTGGTCGAGGAGAGCGTGCTCGGCATCCGGATCATCAAGGGGTTCGGACGCCACCGCAGCCAGGCGCGCGCGTTCCGCGAGCTGTCCCGGACGTTGCGCGGCACGGAACTGGCCAAGGCCCGGCTGCTCGCCTCCATCTGGGCCGTCATCGTCACCCTGCCCGAGTTCGCCGTCGGCGCCGCCCTCGTGCTCGGCACGGTCCAGGTCGCCGACGGCCGTCTCTCCGCCGGCACGCTGGTCGCGTTCCTGTCGACCGCGCTCGCGCTGCGCTGGCCCGTCGACTCGATCGGTTTCCTCCTCGCGATGAGCCAGGAGGCCGGGACGGCCACGGAGCGGTACTTCGAGGTCATGCGGGCGACGCCGGAGTCCGACGGCCCGGTCGCCGCGTCCGTGGCGACCGGACCCGCTCCGGGACCGGCGGGGGCCGGGGACACCACGGCAGGCCCGGCAGCCGCGGCGCGTACCGCCGGTGGGGCGACCGAACGGAGGGCCGGGACACGGGAATCCGGGGCCGTGGCGGCGGGCGACGGCGAGGGCGGACTCAGGTTCCACGGGGTCGCGTTCCGCTATCCCGACGCCCCCGCGGACGCGCCCCCGGTGCTGGCCCACATCGACCTGCACGTCCGCCCCGGCGAGAGCATGGCGCTCGTCGGCGCCACCGGCACCGGCAAGACCACCCTCACCGCGCTCGTCCCCCGTCTGCACGAGGTGACGTCCGGCCGGATCACCCTGGACGGCCGGGACATCACCGGCATGCCCCGCGAGGAACTGCGCGAACTCGTCGCCGTCGCCTTCGAGGAACCCACCCTCTTCTCCGCCACCGTCGGCGAGAACGTCCTGATGGGCGCCCCGGAGACCGCGGGCCGCGCGGAACTCGACCGCGCCCTGTCCGTCGCCCAGGCCGACTTCGCGCACGCGCTGCCCCGGGGCACGGGGACGCAGGTCGGCGAACAGGGCCTCAGCCTCTCGGGCGGCCAGCGGCAGCGGCTCGCGCTGGCCCGCGCCGTCGTCGGCCGCCCGCGCTTCCTGGTGCTCGACGACCCGCTGTCGGCACTGGACGTGCACACCGAGGCGGCGGTCGAGGCCGCCCTGCGCCGGGTGCTGGCGGAGACGACCGCGCTGATCGTGGCGCACCGCCCGTCCACGGTCCTGCTGGCCGACCGGGTGGCCCTGATCTCCGGCGGCCGGATCACGGCGGTCGGCACCCACCACGAGCTGCTGCGCACCCACGCCGAATACGCCCACCTGATGTCGGGCGCAGAGGAGGACGGCCGATGACGGCGGCACCCACGGCCACCGCGCCGGACAAGGAACCGAAGGACGGGGCGCCCCCGTCGGCTGGACCGCACCAGGACCCCTTCGACCACGACACCCTGCCCGCTCCCCCGGGGGCGACCGCGACGCTGCTGCGCTCGCTGCTCGCCCCGCTCCGCGCCCGGGTCGCCCTGGCCACCGTTCTGCTGCTGCTCCAGCAGGCCGCCGTGCAGGCGGGCCCGCTGCTGGTGGCGTACGCCATCGACCGTGCCGTACCGGCCTTCCGGCAGGACGACAACGGGCCGCTGATCATGGTCGGCGCCGCCTACCTGCTGTGTTCGGCGGCCTCCGGCGGACTCCAGTACGGCTTCATCACCACCTCGGCGCGGGTCAACCAGGACGTGCTGCTCGATCTGCGCGGCCGGATCTTCCGGCACGCCCAGGCGCTCAGCGTCGACTTCCACGAGCGCTACACCTCGGGCCGGCTGATCTCCCGCTCCACGACGGACGTCGAGTCGCTGCGCGAACTGCTCAGCGAGGGCCTCCAGGAACTCGTCACCGTCGTCCTGTCCTTCGTCTGCATCTCGGCGATGCTGCTCTGGCTGGACGCCGGTCTGGGCGCGGTCGCGGTGGCCTCCTTCGTTCCGCTGTACCTGCTCGTCCGCCGCTACCGGCGCCGCGCGGGCGAGATCTTCGCCGTCCGCTCGACGACGATCGCCGCGGTGATCGTGAAGTTCGCGGAGACGATGAACGGCATCCGGCCGGTGCGCGCGTTCCGCCGCGAGGCCGCCAACGAGGCCGAGTTCAAGGTGCTCAACAAGCGGCACGAGCGGACGAACGGCGACGCCCTGCTGGAGATGGCCCAGTACGTCGTCGGCTCCCGGCTCGTCGCCAACACGGCGGTCGCGGGCATCGTCCTGTGGGGCGCCTACCGGGTGGCGTCGGGTTCGCTGGCGCTCGGCGTGCTCGCCGCGGCGGTCCTCTACCTGCGCCGGCTCTACGACCCCATCGACCGCCTCGGCATGTTCCTGAACTCCTACCAGTCCGCCGCGGCCTCGCTGGAGAAGATCGCCGGTCTGCTGGCCCAGACGCCGTCCGTGCCCGAGCCGTCCGTCCCCCGGCGGCTTCCGGCCCTGGCCTCCGAACACCCCGGCCGCGAGGTCGTGTTCGACGCGGTCCGCTTCGCGTACCGCACCGGCGGGGAGGTCCTTCCCTCCTTCTCGCTCACCCTGCCCGCCGGGCAGACGGTGGCCGTGGTCGGCTCGACCGGCGCCGGCAAGTCGACGCTGGCCAAGCTCCTGGCCCGGTTCTACGACCCCTCCGAGGGCCGGGTCCTGCTCGACGGCGTCGATCTGCGCGAGCTGGCGGTGCCCGAACTGCGGCGCGGGGTGGTGATGGTGACCCAGGAGGCGTTCCTGTTCTCGGGCACGGTCGCCGAGAACATCGCGATCGGCCGGCCCGAGGCGAGCCGGGAGGAGATCGAGCGGGCGGCGAAGGCGATCGGCGCGCACGACTTCATCAGCGCCCTGCCCGACGGCTACGACACGGACGTGCGCAAGCGCGGCGGCCGGATCTCCGCCGGCCAGCGTCAGCTGGTCGCCTTCGCGCGGGCGCTGCTCGCCGACCCGGCCGTCCTGATCCTCGACGAGGCGACCAGTTCCCTGGACATCCCTGGCGAGCGGGCCGTGCAGCGCGCCATGTCGACGGTCCTGCAGGGACGTACGGCCGTGGTCATCGCGCACCGCCTGTCGACGGTGGCGATCGCCGACCGGGTGCTGGTGATGGAGCACGGCCGGATCGTCGAGGACGGCGCGCCCGCCGAACTCATCGCGGGCACGGGCCACTTCGCGGACCTGCACCGGGCCTGGCGGGACAGTCTCGTCTAGGGCGTGTCCGAGGGCTCCTCGCGGGGCTCCCGAGGGGGCTCCTCCCCCGGTTTCCCGGCCGCCCCGCGGCGCAGTTCGGCGAGGGCCGCCTCGAGGTCGTCGTCGGCCTGCCGCTGCAGGGCCCCGGGGTCGGTTTCCGGGCCGGCCGGCTCCTCGGGGGCGGGGTCCGTGGCGGGCGGTTCCCCGCCGAGGAGCCGGTCGTGGATCCACCGGCAGGCCGCGTCCTCCTCCGTGAACCGCTCGAAGACCTGGCGGGCCCCCCGTTCGTGGACGCCCACGGTCCAGTCCCCGGCGCGGCCGTCGAGGAAGTAGCGGTCGGCCGCCCGGTGGGGGCTCGGGCAGTCCACGATCTCGTAGGACGTGGCGGGGACCCGGGCCTCCCGGAGGGCCCGGCACAGCGCGAACCGGTCCATGCGCTCCGCCTTCCGCCGGGGCGGAGCCGGCCCGGCCGTCGCCGGGACCGGCTTCCGCGCGCGATCGCGCGCCCGTGGACGGGCGGCGCGGTCAGCCGTCGGTCCGCACCAGCGTGCCGTTGCTCACGAGGTCCGCGACCGTGGTGCGGGGGATGTCCGGGCAGAACCTGCTCGACGTCACGTACTGGGTGCCGAGGCCGGGCTGTTCGAACCCGGGGGCGGTCTTGCCCGCGCAGACCGTCACGTCCTTGGCGAGCCGGTAGGAGTGGTAGTTGTACGGGTAGCGCGGGTCGGCGGTGTTGAGGCTCGACGGGGGGATGGCCCGCTTGCCGTACTTGGTGCCCTCGGGGGCCAGGAAGCGGCCCGCCTCGCTGCCGAAGCGGTCGAGCCGCAGACCGGCGTGGAGCACGAGCGGGGCGGCGAGCACCGTCCCGTTGTCGTGGGTGAAGCCGTCGTCCGGCGGGTAGCGCCAGTCGCCCTGGCCCGAGTCGGCGGCGGGGTCCCACCACTTGTCGAGGAACGCGACGGCGGTGAGGCCACCGAGGCGGTCGTACCGGTCGAGGATGCGCCCGAGCACGCCCCTGTCCGGCAGCCACCGGGGGCCGAGGCGCCAGTCACCGCAGAAGTAGAGGCGGCTCAGCCTCGGCGGGATGGGGTCCGGTACGAGCCCCCTGCACACGCGCGAGGCGTCGGACCCGTTCCCGTCGCCCGGCTTGACGTGCCCGGGGGCCGGCTTCGGCTCCGGGGTGGCGGACAGGGCGTGGACGGTGCCGGTCGCGCGGCTGCCGTCGGGACGGTCGGGCGCCGCGGACGAGACGGAGGAGCCGAGCATCAGGGAGCCGGTCAGGCCCCCCAGCGCCGCGAGGCTCGCACACCAATGTGACCTTCTCACCAAACCTCCTGCGGGTGTACCTGTCCGGATCGCACCGCCTCGCCCGGTCGGGACGCCCGGTACGGGCCGGAATGCCGGAGATCACTCAAACCGCAGGGGCGGGAGGCGGGCGAGCGGACGTGCCGGTGGGCCCCCGAAAGGGGCCGGTCTTCATTCCGTTGCTGACGGCGGTCCGGTCATCTGGCGGTACGCGCCGCCCTGCCGGGTCCTCGCTCCGGGGCGCCCCGGGGCATTGGCCGAAACACCGTCACGCCTTCACGCCGGCCCGCCCTCGCGCCGTCACGTCCGGCACGCCGAGGCGAACACCCGAAGGACAGTCCGTATACCGAACACGACCAACCGGACAACGAACCGTTTCCGGCCATTTTTGTGACGCGGTCCTGACAGAAAGGGTTATCTCCTGCCACTCTTCCCTCGGTCACTTCACAGCAACCTCACAGCAAATCCGGCTGTGCCGTGCCGAACGACCCCATGCACCTGGTTCCGCGTACGCCCAGTTCTGCCCGGACGGCTTCGTCCATCGTCCGGTCTCCCCTGGCCGCGCGATCCGCGGCCATGCAGAAGGAGTCAGTGTTGAGCAGCAGTTCTCCCCACAGACGCACCTCCCACATCACCAAGCGCCGCGTCGCCGGTGTCGCCCTCGTCGGCGTCACCGCCCTGCTGGCCGCGGCCGTCCAGTCGGGCGCCGCGAGCGCCGCCCCCGAACAGGCCCCCCGGGCGGACAGGGGCAACCCGGGCACCGTCTCCGTGAAGCTCACCGCCTCGCAGCGCACCGAGCTGATACGCGACGCCGACGCCGCCAAGGCCACGACCGCCAGGGAGCTCGGTCTCGGCGCCGGCGAGAGCCTCGTCGCGCGTGACGTCATGAAGGACGCCGACGGCACCGTCCACACCCGCTACGAGCGGACGTACGAAGGACTGCCGGTCCTCGGCGGCGACATGGTCGTCGACACCGCGAAGTCCGGGAAGACCGGGCACGTCTACAAGGCGACGAAGGCGGCCCTGAGGGTCGCCGACCTCACGCCCGCGATCACCGCCGGCAAGGCCGAGAAGCAGGCGCTGTCCGCCGCCAGGGCCGCCGGTTCGAAGAGCACCGCCGCCGACCGCGCGCCCCGCAAGGTGATCTGGGCGGCCACCGGCAAGCCGGCCCTCGCCTACGAGACCGTCGTCGGCGGCCTCCAGGACGACGGCACCCCCAACGAGCTGCACGTCATCACCGACGCGGCCACCGGCCAGAAGCTCTACGAGTACCAGGGCGTCAAGACCGGCACCGGCAACACCCAGTACAGCGGCCAGGTGACCCTGACGACCACGCAGTCGGGCTCCAACTACACGCTCAACGACGGCGCGCGCGGCAACCACAAGACGTACAACCTGAACCGGGGGACGTCGGGCACCGGCACGCTGTTCTCGCAGACGAGCGACACCTGGGGCAACGGCTCCGGGTCGAACGCCGCCACGGCCGGTGCCGACGCCCACTACGGCGCGGCCGAGACCTGGGACTTCTACAAGAACACCTTCGGCCGCAGCGGCATCAAGAACAACGGGGTGGGCGCGTACTCGCGCGTCCACTACGGCAACGCGTACGTCAACGCGTTCTGGGACGACAGCTGCTTCTGCATGACCTACGGCGACGGGTCGGGCAACACCCACGCACTGACCTCGCTGGACGTCGCGGCCCACGAGATGAGCCACGGCGTCACCTCCAACACCGCGAACCTCAACTACTCGGGCGAGTCCGGCGGCCTCAACGAGGGCACCTCGGACATCTTCGCCGCCGGCGTGGAGTTCTACGCGGCGAACTCCTCCGACCCGGGCGACTATCTCGTCGGCGAGAAGATCGACATCAACGGCGACGGCACCCCGCTGCGCTACATGGACAAGCCCAGCAAGGACGGCGCCTCCAAGGACTCCTGGTACTCCGGTGTCGGCGGCGTCGACGTGCACTACTCGTCCGGCATCGCGAACCACTTCTTCTACCTGCTGAGCGAGGGCAGCGGCGCCAAGGTCGTCAACGGCGTCAGCTACAACTCGCCCACCTCCGACGGCCTTCCGGTCACCGGCATCGGCCGCGACAAGGCGCTGCAGATCTGGTACCGCGCGCTCACCACCAAGTTCACCTCGACCACCAACTACGCGGCGGCCCGCACCGGCACGCTCGCGGCGGCGGGTGAGCTGTACGGCACGACGAGCGCCGAGTACACGGCGGTGCAGAACGCCTGGGCGGGCGTGAACGTCGGTTCACGGCCCGGCGGCGGTGGCGGCACGTCGTTCGAGAACACGGCCGACGTGTCGATTCCGGACAACGGAGCGGCGGTCACGTCCTCGGTCACGGTCAGCGGCCGCACCGGCAACGCCCCGTCGAACCTCGCGGTCGCCGTGGACATCGTGCACACCTGGCGCGGTGACCTGGTGATCGATCTGGTCGCCCCGGACGGCTCGACCTACCGCCTGAAGAACTTCAGCTCGTCCGACTCGGCGGACAACGTGAACACGACCTACACGGTCAACGCGTCCTCCGAGGTCGCCAACGGCACCTGGAAACTGAAGGTCCAGGACCAGGCGGCCCAGGACACCGGCTACATCAACAGCTGGAAGCTCACCTTCCCGTAGACCGCGGCGGAAGTCCGCACGCGAGCAGCGCGCCAGGGCGGAGTTCGCGTTTCGCCCGGGTGGAGGTTCGCGTTTTACCCGGGCGGAGGTTTGCGTTGACCGGCCCTTGACGGTGCCCGGTCCGGCGCCGTGGAACCCGATTGTTCACCTGATCGACGATTTTCGGCCAAGGTCCTTATGGGCTCCTGACATGTACGCGCCTGGGATGGCACGCTTCACCCGCACGGCTCACCCGCACCGCAACTTCCCAACCGTCCGCCCGGCCCCCACGCCGTTCGGACGTCCCCACATGAAGGAGCTTGCGTGACTCCCCTCTACGCGCGTCACAAGCGCACCACTCTGGCCATCGCCACCGCTGTCGCTGCCGGAGCCCTGCTCACCACCGGTCTGACCACCGGTGCCTCCGCCCAGACGGAGGCCGCCCCCGCCGGCAAGTCCGCCACCCTCGCCGGTGCGCCCCTCCTGCTCTCCGCGTCCGCGCGTACCGCGCTCATCCAGGAGGCCGACGCCGCCAAGACGGAGACGGCCGAGCACATAGGCCTCGGCGCCCAGGAGAAGCTGGTCGTCAGAGACGTCGTCAAGGATGTCGACGGTACGGTCCACACCCGCTACGAGCGCACGTACCAGGGACTTCCGGTCCTCGGCGGCGACCTCGTCGTGCACGAGAAGGCCGGCAAGGCCGAGACCGTGACGAAGGCGACGAAGGCCGCCATCAAGGTCTCCTCGCTCAAGCCGCTGGTCACCACCGCCAAGGCCGAGAAGCAGGCACTGACCGCCGCCAAGGACGCCGGCTCCGCCAAGACCTCCGCCGACCAGGCCCCCCGCAAGGTGATCTGGGCCGCCACCGGCAAGCCGACCCTCGCCTACGAGACCGTCGTCGGCGGCCTCCAGGACGACGGCACCCCCAACGAGCTGCACGTCATCACCGACGCGGCCACCGGCCAGAAGCTCTACGAGTACCAGGGCATCGAGACCGGCACCGGCAAGACCCTCTACTCGGGCACCGTCACCCTCAACACCACGCTGTCGGGCTCGACCTACCAGCTGACCGACGGCACCCGCGGCAGCCACAAGACGTACAACAAGGCGCACGCCACGTCCTCCTCCGCGGGCACGCTGTTCACCGACGCGGACGACGTGTGGGGCACCGGCGCGGCCTCCAGCTCCACCACCGACCAGACCGCGGCCGCCGACGCCGCCTACGGCGCCCAGACGACCTGGGACTTCTACAAGAACACCTTCGGCCGCAGCGGCATCAAGAACAACGGCGTCGCCGCGTACTCGCGCGTCCACTACGGCAACGCGTACGTCAACGCGTTCTGGGACGACAGCTGCTTCTGCATGACCTACGGCGACGGGGCGAGCAACACGCACCCGCTGACCTCGCTGGACGTGGCCGGCCACGAGATGAGCCACGGCGTCACCTCCAACACCGCCGGCCTGACCTACTCGGGCGAGTCCGGCGGCCTCAACGAGGCCACCTCGGACATCTTCGGCACCGGTGTCGAGTTCTACGCGGCGAACTCCTCCGACGTGGGCGACTACCTCATCGGCGAGAAGATCAACATCAACGGCAACGGCACCCCGCTGCGCTACATGGACAAGCCCAGCAAGGACGGCGGCTCCGTGGACTACTGGTCCTCCTCCGTCGGCAGCAAGGACGTGCACTACTCGTCCGGCGTCGCGAACCACTTCTTCTACCTCCTCTCGGAGGGCAGCGGTTCGAAGACGATCAACGGCGTCAGCTACAGCTCCCCGACCTACAACGGCTCGACGGTCACCGGCATCGGCCGGGCCAAGGCCCTGCAGATCTGGTACAAGGCGCTGACGACCTACATGACCTCGTCGACGAACTACAAGGGCGCCCGCACGGCCACCCTGTCGGCGGCGTCCGCGCTGTACGGCTCCAGCAGCACCGAGTACGCGACGGTGGCGGCGGCCTGGACCGCGGTCAACGTCAGCTAGTGCGAACGTAATCGAAACGAGGCGGCACCCGGCACGGTTCCGTGCCGGGTGCCGCCTTACCCTTGCCCCCATGCCCTACACGTACGAGGACGTGGGCGCGACCCGCGAGGACCGCTGCCCCCCGGGCTTCCACCGGCTGCACGTGCGCTCCCGCATCGGCGAGGGCGAGGCCGTCTTCCGGCGCGCGTCTGAGGCCCTGATGACCTGGGAACTGCACCGGGCCATGGGGATCCGCATGGTCTCCGACGCCGACAAGGCGGCCCCGGGTGTCGACGTCACGGTCGGCCTCGGCCTGATCAAGGCCCCCTGCCGCATAGTCTGGACCGCCGAGGAGCACCGGCGCACCGCCTGGGCCTACGGAACCCTCCCCGGCCACCCCGAGTGCGGCGAGGAGGCGTTCGTCGTCAACCGCACCGGTGACGGAACCGTCTGGCTCACGGTCACCGCCTTCAGCCGCGCGTCCAAGTGGTACGCCCGCGCGGGCGGCCCGGCGGTCCGGCGGCTGCAGCACGTGTACGCACGGCGCTGCGGGGCGGTGCTGCGCCGCCTGTGCGCACCGCACGACCAGGCCTGAATCCCCTCCGCCCGGCCGTCCCCGCCACCGCCGCCCCGGGCGGGCGAAAAGGAAAAAGGTCCCATCGCGGGTGGGACGTCCGGGCCCCGGGAACGGGCCCGACGGACCTGCCGATCACGGCCGGAGGGCCGTTCCGGGAGGTGGTGCGCCGCCGTAGCGTCGGGAGGGACCTCACGGCCCACCCTCCCCTCGCGACAAGGGACGCCCATGCCCGTCAAGAAGATCTCGCACCGTGCCCTGGTGACCGGTGCCGCGGCCACCGCGCTCGCGCTCACCGCAGGTGTCGGCATCGGGCTCGCCGCCGACAGCGACGGTGAGTCCGCGCCGAGCGCTTCGAAGGCGGCGCCGCTCGTCGTCCCGGCGAACACCTCCGGGAAGGACGGCACGGTGATCACGTACGGGAAGGCGAGCGCCCCCACCACCCTCAGCGTCTACGAGGATCCCCGCTGCCCCTACTGCGCGGTCTTCGAGCGCGACCTGGGCCCGACCCTCACGAACCTCGCCGACTCCGGCAAGGTGAAGGTCGAGTTCCACATGGCCACCTTCCTGGACAAGCGCCTCGAAGGGAAGGGCTCCCGGACCGCGCTCGGAGCGCTCGGAGCGGCCCTGAACGAGAGCCCCGCCCTGTTCAAGCAGTTCCACACCGCCCTGTACGAGGCCCAGCCGAAGGAGGAGACGACCGACACCTTCGGCAGCACCTCCAAGCTGCTGGAGATCGCCGGGAAGGTGCCCGGTCTGCGCACGCACGCCTTCAACAAGGCCGTCAAGGAAGGCACTTACCTCGCCTGGGCCGACAAGGTCGGCGAGACCTTCTACGACAGCGACGTCACCGGCACCCCGGCGGCGAAGGTCGGCGACCGGCACATCACGCTGCTCGACGAGGACGGCAAGGCCGTCAGCGCCCGGCAGTTCACCGAGGAGATCGAGGCCGCCGCCGCGAAGCGGTGACCCCGGCCTCCCCGGTGCCCGCGCGGGCCTACCGCATCAACACCCCGGCCGCCTCGGACGGTTCCTCCACCGGCACGACGACCAGGCCCATCTCCGCGCCGGATGCCAGCAGACGGTGCGAGGGCAGGATCCGGACCGTGTAGCCGAAGGGGCCGGTGCGGTCGAGGGACAGCGGGCCCTCGTACACCCAACGACCTTCCAGGTCGGGGCTGTTGGCCGGCTTCAGCGGGACGCGGGCCGCGTCCGCGATGCGGTCGTCCCCGTCCACCCGTCCCGCGACCGCCTGGACCTCCACGTCGTCGGGGGCGAGGTCGCCGAGACCGACACGGACGCGCAGCGACAGCGTGGTGCCCAGCTCGGCGGTCGTGGTGGCCGAGGACGCCTCGACGTGGTCGACCGTGACCCCCGGCCAGGCGGCACGGACCCGCGCCTTCCAGACGGCCAGCTCGCGCGCCGCCTGGGGGGTGAGGGCACGGTGGGCCTGGGCCGCCGGGGCGTACAGGCGCTCCACGTACTCGCGCACCATCCGGCCCGCCAGGACCTTCGGGCCGAGGTGCGTCAGCGTCCTGCGGACCATCTCGATCCACCGGTCGGGCAGGCCCTCCTGGCCGCGCTCGTAGAAGCGGGGGGCCACCCGCCGCTCCAGGAGGTCGTACAGGGCCGCGGCCTCCAGCTCGTCCCGGCGGTCGTCGTCGGTCGCCGTGCCGTCCGCGGTCGGGATCGCCCAGCCGAAGTCCGGCTGGAACCATTCGTCCCACCAGCCGTCCAGGACGGAGAGGTTGAGGCAGCCGTTGAGCGCGGCCTTCATCCCGCTCGTGCCGCACGCCTCCAGCGGGCGCAGCGGGTTGTTGAGCCAGATGTCGCAGCCCGGGTAGAGCTTCTGGGCCATCGCCATGCCGTAGTCGGGCAGGAAGACGATCCGGTGGCGCACGCGGTGGTCGTCCGCGAACCGGACCAGTTCCTGGATCAGCCGCTTGCCGCCGTCGTCCGCGGGGTGCGCCTTGCCGGCGACGACGATCTGGACCGGCCGCTCGGGGTGCAGCAGCAGGTCCGCGAGCCGGTCGCGGTCGCGCAGCATGAGGGTCAGCCGTTTGTAGGAGGGGACCCGGCGCGCGAAGCCGATGGTGAGGACGTCGGGGTCGAGCACGCCGTCGATCCAGCCGAGTTCGGCGGTGCCAGCGCCGCGCTGGCGCCAGGAGGCCCGCAGCCGGTCCCGCACCTCGGACACCAGTTGTTCCCGCAGCACCCTGCGCAGGTCCCAGATCTCCTGGTCGGCGATCTCGGCCACCGCGTCCCAGCGGTCGGAGCCACCGACGGTCAGCGCGTCCTCGGTGCGCCGCTCGCCGACCTGCCGGGCGCCGAGGCGGAAGACCTCGGGGGCCACCCAGGTCGGCGCGTGGACGCCGTTGGTGACCGAGGTGATCGGCACCTCGTCGGGGTCGAAGCCCGGCCAGAGCCCGGAGAACATCTCCCGGCTGACCTGGCCGTGCAGCAGCGAGACCCCGTTCGCCCGCTGGCCCAGCCGCAGGCCCATCACCGCCATGTTGAACAGGCCGGGCTCGCCTCCGGGATAGGTCTCCATGCCGAGGGCGAGGACGCGGTCCACGTCGATGCGCGGGAGTTCGGCGTCGGCGCCGAAGTGGCGGGCGACCACCTCCCGGTCGAAGCGGTCGATGCCGGCGGGCACCGGGGTGTGGGTGGTGAAGACCGTACCGGCCCTGACCGCCTCCAGCGCGGACGCGAAGTCCAGCCCCTGGTCGGTCAGTTCGGCGATCCGCTCCAGGCCGAGGAACCCCGCGTGCCCCTCGTTGGTGTGGAACACCTCGGGCTGCGGGTGCCCGGTCAGCCGGCAGTACGTCCGGACCGCCCGTACACCTCCTATGCCGAGCAGCATCTCCTGGAGCAGCCGGTGTTCGCTGCCGCCGCCGTAGAGCCGGTCGGTGACCCCGCGTTCGCCGGGGCCGTTCTCCTCGACGTCGGAGTCGAGCATGAGCAGCGGGACCCGGCCGACCTGGGCCAGCCAGACGCGGGCGCGCAGCGCGCGGCCGCCGGGCAGCGCCAGGGACACCTGGGCGGGGGTGCCGTCGTCCTCGCTCAGGGGGACCACGGCCAGTTCGTTGGGGTCGAGGACGGGATAGTGCTCCTGCTGCCAGCCCTCGCGGGACAGGGACTGGCGGAAGTAGCCGTGCCGGTAGAGCAGGCCCACGCCGATCAGCGGGGCGCCCAGGTCGCTGGCGGCCTTGAGATGGTCGCCCGCGAGGATGCCGAGGCCCCCGGAGTACTGGGGCAGGGCGGCGGTGATGCCGAACTCGGGCGAGAAGTAGGCGATGGCGGCGGGCAGGTCCGAGGTCTGCGTCTGGTACCAGCGGTCGCCGCTCATGTACTCGCGCAGGTCGTCGCGGGCCTCGGCGAGACGGCTCAGGAAGCCGCTGTCCCGCGTGAGCTCCGTGAGCCGTCCGGCCGGAACGCTGCCGAGCAGCCGTACGGGGTCGCCGCCGCACGCCGCCCAGCGCCCGGGGTCGACGGACCGGAAGAGGTCGCGGGTCTCGGCGTGCCAGGACCAGCGGAGGTTGCGTGCCAGGTCACTGAGGGGGTGAAGGGCTTCGGGGAGAACGGGTCGGACGGTGAGTCTGCGGATCGCCTTCACGAATTCCACCTTCACACAGGACGTACGCGGCTAAGGGACGCACGGCGTTGTGCGGCCTTCGTCTCCCACGACGTTAGCGGCGAGGGTGCCTTCGCGACACGGCGCATCGCGGCACGCCGCCCGATCTGGGCCGACCGTGTGACATCGGCGTGAAATCGACGCAACCTTCGCGGACATCCCCCGGACGGCATGGCCGATTCCACCCGCATAGGCGGTCTTGTGGCGCTTCGCACCGCACGAGAGGCTCACCGGGTGACGTACGGCCGGCCCCTGTCCTGGTGCCGTGGCAGGCAACGTTCGCCCCGTCGCGGCCCCCGGCGGCCGGACCCGGCCCCGGTACGTCGAGTCGAGGAGGGGAACTCAGGTCATGGCACGGACGAGGAAGTGGCGTCTGCGCTGGGCGGCGGGCCTCACGGCGGTCACGACGGCCGCGGTGCTTTCGGCCAACGCCCCGCCCGTCCGGGGGGCCGGGGCGGGGCGGACGACCGGCGCGGGGGAGCCGGGCTCCGTCAGCGGCAGCTACATCGTGACGCTCAAGGGGAGTACGCGGGCCTCGTCGTCGGCCGGCTCGGCCGTGGCCGCGCGGTACGGAGCGAGGATCAGCCACGTCTACGGCGCGGCTCTCAACGGCTTCGCCGTGCGGGCGGACGCGGGGCGGGCCCGGCGGCTCGCCGCGGATCCCCGCGTGGCCTCCGTCGCCAGGGACAGGCGGGTCGCGTTCGACCGGGTCCCGGACACCGCCGCGGCGCCCGGCCGGGGCCGGGGGAACCCGCCGCCGTGGGGCCTGGACCGGATCGACCAGCCGGGCCGGCCGCTCGACGGGCGGTACACGGCACCCCGGTCGGCGGGTTCGGGGGTGACCGTCTACGTGATCGACACCGGCGTCCGCGTCACGCACCGGGACTTCGGGGGCCGGGCGAGCTACGGCTGGGACTTCGTCGACGGCGACGCGACGGCGCAGGACGGCAACGGCCACGGCACCCACGTCGCCGGAACGGCCGCCGGAACCGCGTACGGCGTGGCCAAGAGGGCCAGGATCGTCGCCGTCCGCGTCCTCGACGACGAAGGGGCCGGTTCCACCGCCCAGGTCATCGCGGGCATCGACTGGGTCACCCGGCACGCGAGGAAGCCGGCCGTGGCCAACCTCAGCCTGGGCGGGTACGCCGACGCGCAGCTCGACGCGGCCGTCCGCAACTCCATCGCCTCCGGCGTGACCTACACGGTCGCGGCGGGCAACTCCGGGCTGCCCGCCTCCCTCCGCTCCCCGGCCCGGGTCGCCGAGGCGCTCACGGTCGGCGCGAGCGGCCGGACCGACGCGCGGGCGGGCTTCTCGAACACCGGGCCCGCGCTCGACCTCTTCGCGCCGGGGGTGGACATCACGTCGACTTCGTACACCGGTGACAGGGCGAGATCCACGTACTCCGGTACGTCGATGGCGAGCCCGCACGCCGCCGGCGCGGCCGCGCTGTATCTGGCGGACCGTCCGGGAGCCTCACCGGCCCAGGTGGTGAAGGCGCTGGTGAGACGGGCGGTGCCGGGAAAGGTGTCGGGAGCGGGACCGGGTTCGCCGGACAGGCTCCTGCACATCGGCTGACCCCGGGGTGACATCGGTACGGCCAGGGTGATTCGGCCACACCGCACCGGCCTCGCCTGCCCGGGACGAGGCCGGTCTTGTGTGTAGACATACGCGTGAGTAGTTAACAAAGTGCCGGAATGCCCACCCGCATAGGGTGGGAAGGCTCCTCCGGTACGCCCGCAGGCCCCACCTCCCCACACCCCATCCGCCCACCCACGTTGACGCGGACAGGAGCGGTCATGCCCGCCACGCACCACACGTCGCCACCCCCGACGACCACCCCCGAGACCCCCAGGACACGCGCGGCCGAAGCCGGGCGCCGTACACCCGCCACATCCGCCGCACCAGCCGCGTCCGCCGCGTCCGGGAAACCGTCCGCCACCCCCGGCGCGTCCGGTTCCGAAGCGCGCCCGGCGAGCACCGGCACCACCCCCGGCACCACCGGGCAGGACACCGGGGCCCCGGCCTCCGAGGCTCCCGCCACCGAGCCGAAGACCTCGTCCGCCGCCGCCTCCGCCGCCGGAACGCCCGCTCGTCGCGGTGCCGCCACCGGCACCGGGGCGAGGAAGACGGCCAGGTCCGCTCCGAGGACGGCCGGACCGCCCGCGCCGAAGGCGGCCAGGTCGTCCGTTCCCAAGGCCACCGGGCCGTCCGCCGCCAAGACGTCCGCCACCGGGACGGGGAAGAGCGCGCCGAAGGGCGGCAAGGCCGCTCCGAAGGCGGGCAGGGCCTCCGTCCCCGCCACCCGCGCCCCCGACGCGCCCCTCGCCGCCGCCGCTCCCGCGACGGCCGTCGGACGCATCCCCGTCCTCGACGTGCGCCCGGTCGTGCAGCAGGGGCGCCGGCCGGCCAAGGCGGTGGTGGGCGAGGAGTTCGAGGTGTCGGCCACCGTCTTCCGCGAGGGCCACGACGCCGTCGCGGCGAACGTCGTCCTGCGCGGCCCGGACGGCCGCCCCGGCCCGTGGACGCCGATGCGCGAGCTGGCCCCCGGCACCGACCGCTGGGGCGCCCGGGTGAGCGCCGGCGCGGAGGGCCGCTGGACGTACACGGTAGAGGCGTGGAGCGACCCGGTCACCACCTGGCGGCACCACGCGGGCATCAAGATCCCCGCCGGTCTCGACACCGAACTGGTGCTGGAGGAGGGCGCCCTGCTGTACGAGCGGGCGGCCGCCGGCCTGCCGAAGGGGACCCGTGGCAAGAAGGGCAGGGACACGCTCCTCGGGGCCGTGGACGCGCTGCGCGACACCGGTCGTCCCGTGGCCTCCCGCCTGGCCGCCGCGCTCACCCCGCAGGTGGACGCCGTCCTCGCGGGGCATCCGCTGCGCGAACTCGTGACGTCGTCCGAGCCGTTGCCGTTGCTGGTGGAGCGGGAGCGGGCGCTGTACGGGGCCTGGTACGAGTTCTTCCCGCGTTCGGAGAGCGGGCAGACGGATCCCGCGGTGCACGGCACGTTCCGTACGGCGGCCGAACGGCTTCCGGCGATCGC